>NZ_JBSHNR010000099.1:0-2489 GCF_053604645.1 Lacinutrix cladophorae
TAGCGTTTGAAAGGTGTAAAAACTAATTCCTACTGGTAAAATAATATGTAAGGTATTAGGTTGTATTTCACTTCCAAAAAAGGAAAAAGCAGCCGTGAAATTATCTACAAAAAAATTATAGTATTTAAAAAATCCTAAAAGTCCGATATTAACAAAAACACTAGTGTATAACAACTGTTTTCTTCTGGTAACATCTGCAGTCTTTTTTAAATAATTACCTATCCAAAAATCAACAAGGGTACTAAAAACAATAAGTGCCAAAAAGCGATAATCCCACCAGCCGTAAAACACGTAACTAGCTAACAACAACAAAATATTCTGCCTTTTTAGAGAATGCTTAAAAACAAACCAATAAAGGATAAAAACTATTGGTAAAAAAATCGCAAAATCTATGGAGTTGAATAGCATATATATTTAAGAAGAAATTTAATAGGATTTAAAACTTTTATACCTCTTTTTTATCATTTCAATAAATTATTGATTTAGTAAACCTAAAGTACTAATCTCACTAAAAAAAACTTTACTAAAATATTTTTTTCCATTATCATTAAGATGGTCTGAATCTTGAAAAAAATCGGGTTCAGTTACAAACCTAGCATCTTTAGAATAATCTAGATACTTAATATTAGTTTTTTTCTTCAGCTCTTCCACATAATTATAAAAATTCACTTCTAGCCATTGACTACTAAAATATTTATTATAACTCACAAAATAAGGAGGTGTAACTAAAATAGGTTGATAACCACTATTTATAGCATCTTCAATAAGTTCAATTGTATATTCAATATTTTTTTCAGGGTTAGAAAACACGCCTTCTTTTTTATGTTTTATAGCTCTTTCAACAGAGAACAAATCTAATTGTTCCTTTTTTGAAATTTTATTATTAGATACAATTCTATCCGCTTCTTTTTTTGAACCTTTACATGCATCAAAAAAATTCGATCTTATAACATTAAAATAAACATCTATTTTTCTTTTAAAAGAATATTCCCAAATACTATTTTTAGGTAAATAAAGATAAAAATCATTCACAAACGAGTTAATTTTATTTTTATCTGTTCTATTTTCATCTAATCCAAAGGAGAAATAAGATAATACTATAATAATTGTTGCTCTTTCATTTAAATATGGTTTTAAATAATTATAATTTTTCAAATCATAATATAAAGTATTAGAAGCTCTATTAAATGCTTTACCTTCAATTTCATTGTATACAAAATCGTGACCATGAGAATTCCCTAAATTAATAACATCATACTTTTCATTAATTGATGTGAATTTTTTAACATTATTATTTGTTTTTAAATGAAATAAAAAGACACAAACAACAATAACAACCAAATTAAATAACAAAATATTTAATACAAATTTTTTCATAACTAAAACTGAAAATATATAAATTCCTGAACTTTTCTCCCATATAGAAAAATAATCATCGTAATAATAAAATATATAGTCCACCTAATTCCTTTAGGATATTTTAACCAAAGTACTTCTATAGCATATTGTTGTCTTCTCCCTGCCCATTCTATAATTATAAACAGCACTATAAACACTAGTAAGGATATTGACTTTTTTTGTGGTATTTGAAACAAAGACATACTAAACAAGTTACTAATATAATCCATTGCTTTTACTACAGTTTCTGCCCTAAAAAAAATCCAAGCAATAGTAGTTAACAAAAACGTAAAAAGTATCTGAATAAATTCTTTTAACTTTGGAAAAACACTATTAAAAGCTACAATATCCGTATTTATACGATTCTTGTTTGCAAATAATAATGGTAAAAAATAGAGTGCATTTAAAGTTCCCCAAACAATAAAAGTCCAATTGGCACCATGCCAAAACCCGCTAACAATAAAAATGATAAAAACATTTCTAATTTGATTCCATTTACTTCCTCTAGAGCCTCCTAGTGGTATATATACATAATCTCGAAACCAGGTAGATAAAGAAATATGCCAACGACGCCAAAACTCTGCGATATCTCTAGAGAAATACGGAAATGCAAAATTCTGCTTTAGATTAAACCCAAACAATCTAGAAACACCTATTGCTATATCGCTATAACCAGAAAAATCACCATAAATTTGAAAGGAAAAAAATACTGCTCCTAATAATAATGTGCTAGCAGAATAGTTTTCATAATTTTCAAAAATAACATTCACATATTGCGCGCAGTTATCTGCAATAACCACCTTTTTAAATAAACCCCACAGTATTTGTCGTAAACCATCTACAGCTTTATCATATTGAAACTTTCGTTTTACATAAAACTGCGGCAATAAATTAGAAGCGCGTTCTATTGGACCTGCTACTAACTGCGGAAAAAAGGAAACAAAGGCAGTAAAGGCTATAAAATCAGTTGTGGGTTCTAATTTCTTTCTATATACATCAATAGTATAACTTAGCGTTTGAAAGGTGTAAAAACTAATTCCTACTGGTAAAATAATATGTAAGGTATTAGGTTGTATTTCACTTCCAAAAAA
>NZ_JBSHNR010000100.1:0-201 GCF_053604645.1 Lacinutrix cladophorae
TCTATTGGTCCAGACCTAACGGCTTGTACGGTTGTAGATGAAACCATAGAATGTAATGGAACAGATAATGAAACCATTGCTAACGATTGGAATGCTGCTAATATATTAGCACTTCAATCTTGTGGTACAGATAGCTGTGATACAGATGCTGTATTTGATGTAACTTCGGATTATGCTTTCACGAACCTTGCTTCCACTTGT
>NZ_JBSHNR010000101.1:0-240 GCF_053604645.1 Lacinutrix cladophorae
GCAGCAGCAGATTGTGATGGCGATGGCGCACCAAACGGTACGGACACAGCACCATATGATCCATGTGTAGGTGGCGATGTAGTAAATGTAGATTTATTAGATACAACTAGTGATTGGTATACATCCGATTGTGATGGAGACGGAGTAATCAACGGAACAGAAGTAGATCCAGATATGGATGGTACTGCAGGACCTGATGGAACGGATCCAACCGATCCATGTGATTACAACGTAGCAGAT
>NZ_JBSHNR010000102.1:0-206 GCF_053604645.1 Lacinutrix cladophorae
TACTCAATCGGAATTTTTTCACTCATTCGGAATTTGAATCTAAAAGGATTAGATTACTCAAACGCAAAATGCTGCAAAGAGTTTTGAAGAAAAACACTTTTCGCTATTAAATGGTAAAAGCAAAACTCGTTTCGCTTTTGGTTTATAATTGTTCCATGATTATGGCTAAATATTTCGTGCTTACTCAAATGTTTCGCTACATTTTA
>NZ_JBSHNR010000103.1:0-7688 GCF_053604645.1 Lacinutrix cladophorae
CTAAGTTAGCAAATAAAAACCGAATAGAAAATCCGCGAGGATTTTCGTAAGTAGGCGAGAACTAGCAATAAAATATACACGTTGTTAGCATTACGTATGGTTTAGTTTTTTTAAGCATTTTACATTCAGTATTTCAGGTTATTTTTTTCTTTTTGATTTCAAATGATTTTTGTGAAAAATCCATGAACCGAAGCTAGGAATTATTTTTGCGTTCCGTATTTCAAGTTTAATATTTGCGTTCCGTATTTCAGAGTTTTTTATTCTTTTGATCTCAAAAGTTTCTTGTTACAAATCCATGAATCGAAGCTAAGAATTAATTATCCGTTTAGTTTTTTCAGGTTATTTCATTCTTTTAATCTTAAAAATTTCTTGAGTAAAATCCATAAATCGGAGCTATGGATTTATTTGCGTTCAGCATTTCAGGCTATCTTTTCCTTATTAATCTTAAAAGCTTGTGGGAAAAAAATGTATAAATGGTAATGAACTAAAAAAAGTTTATTAAAAATTTTAATTTCATATTACCTGAATTTTCGTTTTTGAAAATCTAAAGAAAATATGAATGCTAACGGTCTTGTATATGATACGTTGCGTGGTTTAGCACGTAATTTAGCAAAAAAAAACCGAATAGAAAATCCGCGAGGATTTTCGTAAGTAAGCTAGTATTAGCAATGGATTATATACGTTGTTGTACAACGTATTATTGTTCCCATTCATAATAATTTGTCCAACCTGTTCCGTTTAATTCTATTGGAATAGTTCCGTTATCTCTATCGAAATCTGTTCTAATTCCGTCGTTTTTACATGCAGATACTAGTTTTACAAAAAGACGTCTTTTCCTTATGTTTCTTTTTAAAACAATAGCTTTAGGTTGACACTCTTTATAAAGTTCCATTTCTTCAGGTGTATGTCCAACTACTGTATAATAATACTTAAAAGTTATCGTGTCATTTACTTTGAAACTTTTCAGTAAGTTATCAATGCTATCTTTATATTTCTTTCTTCCTTCTTTTCCTTGTTTCCATCTTGTTTTATATGGTTCTAGTAAAGGCTTTATATCATAATCTTTGTTGTTCAGTTTTCTATGAAAGAGTTTTAAAATTATTGACGACATATCATCCATTGGAAAAACTTTCTTTTTATAGAAATAGTTTAACAACTTAGGATTCCCATGACGAAGCCAGGAATTTCTAATAAACATGCCGTAACCAAAATGTGCACCAATTGTTGCATCACTTTCAGTCTTATTTTTGAATTCCATTTTTTCTTTTTCAGAAAGAGAGAATTCCATGTAATTTAATGCATCTTTTACACTTTTAGGCTTATAGTCTTTTGGATACTCAGAAGTAGAATCTTGTCCAAACACAAAAAAACTTGAGGAAAGAAAAATGACTATTAAAAGTAAGTTCTTCATATGTTGTACAACGTGTTGTGTATGGTTAGTTGCGTGATTTAGCAACTAATTTAGTAAATAAAAAACGAATAGAATATTCCGCAGGAATATTCGTAAGTAGGCTAGACCTAGCAATTAAATATACACGTTGTTGTGCATAGTGTTTTTAATTGCAACAGGCTGTTATATTAGATAATTCTGTTATTTCAGTTTCAGATAATATACGATTGTATATAATTATATCATCCAATTTTCCTGTGATTAATTCTCCAATAAATAAGTCACCAGTATTCAAAGAACTTGTAGGAGGAATACTATTACAAATAACAAATTCATTATCTTCAATTAAAGCGCCATCTTGATAAACTTTTAAGTCAATTAGATTACTAGTAACCACTATATTGTGCCATTCATTTAATGGTTCACTATCAATACTTGTTACTGCTTCAATTTTATAACTATTTATTGCGAAATGAGGCCAGTTATTATCTGAAATATATAAAGACCATTCTCCAATTGCTCCATTACAATTTCCGAATTCATTTCCTCGGCTTATTAATATTCCTCCACCTTCTGCTTCAAGTAAATACCATAATGAAATAGAAAAACCTCCATTTTGTATGTCATTAAGAAAGGTAGGATTAGAGAAGCTTAGAAACTCATCATTAGTAGAATTAAATTGATATGCACAATTAGGATTTCCATTTCTATCAGCAGTTGCACTCGCAGATGTAGTATTAGTTAAATTGTTGTTATTACCAGATTCGTCATTTATCGACCCACTATTAAATGGATAGAAAGCAACAACTCCATTTTGCAAACCAGTTGATAGGCAGTCTAGTTGCTGCATTTCATTCTGTTCATCAGAATTATTACATCCAAAAATGAATAAAATTGAAATTAGAAAACTTGTTTTAAATATCTTATCCATAATATGCTTTTATTTTATAGATGCATGAATGTTGATTTGGTTGCGTCGTTTTTCTGACATTATGCACAACGGACTTGTGTATGGAACGTAGCGTGCAAAAAGACACTAATTTTTCGGATTAACACAGAGCCGAATTTTTATATTTTGTTTTTAACTTATTAATTTTAAAAGCCAAATTAAAAATTTGGCGGACTTTTTAAATATACACAAACCTTTCGGTTAAGCACTTATTAGCTATGTTTTATACACCGTGTTGTCTATAGTGCTTTCCTACATAGTTTTTCCAACATTTCTTTCTCTTCTTTAGTTATCAATTTAGCTCGTTCATCTGTTTTTGCTTTGGATATCGTTTTTCCGCTAAAAGGATTCATAAGCTCAAAAGTGTTTTTATCCATCCGTTTCTGAACGATTCTATTTAATTCACGTTCTAGTTCATCTGTTTTCTTTCTGCTTTTAATTCGCAAACTTATTTCATTTTCATATTCTCCGAAATGACAATAAAAATATTCATAATTATAATCTTCGGTTCTTTTATCTTTTAGAGCTGTTCTAATTTGGGAATGAGCTTTTGTAAAAGAGAAATGATTACCAACTCTTGAAATTACTGGATTACAACCATCTCTATTATCTCCAACTTTGCCAACATAAAGCATAATTTTATCATTACTTTTTATTGGTTTAGCAACAATTAGATAAACAGCCCAATTTCGTTTTGTTGAGTGTCCAGATATTTTAAAACTTTCAATTTCCATAAATTTTAAATTTAGAGTGGTAGAGAAGGCAGGAATCGAACCTGCCCACGCATTCAGTCTTGAATTCAGCTAATAAGTATCTATTTGTTTCTATGCTTTATAGTCAGAAGTTAGACCATCTTCTCCACGAATGCGACTCCTAAAACCATACTTTTTATAAAATTCATAATTTTTGTTCTTTTCAGAATTCCGTTAATCTGTTCTATTTTTTTCATAATCTTCGTTTTTAATGGCGTTAATAAATTTTGTGGATTTATCGACAGACCAACTCTGACTACGAGCATAGTAAAGTCAATAGACTTAGTAACCTTGAGAATCAAGATTTTTATCTCTTTCGAGATTATTTTTTCAATGAACGATTTTTCTTTGGCATTATAGACAACGTGTTTGTGTATGAAAAGTTGCGTTTTTGTGTGCGAGGATTTTCCGCAGGAAAATCAAACGTAACAAAAGTGCAACTAACTTTATTTAAGCACTAATTTAGCGATTTTTTATACACGATGTTAGCCACAGGCTCTTATCAGTTAATAATCTTGAATTAATACTTCAGTAGGAATATGAAGAGTAGTATTTAGTTTTCTAATCATATCTAAAGTCAGTTTGCGTTTTTTATTCAAAATCTCACTAACTCTACTTTTAAAACCGACAACTTCAGCCAAATCTTTTTGTTTCATTCCCATTTGTTCCATGCGAAATTTAATGGCCTCAATAGGATCAGGCATTCCAATTGGAAAATTCTCGTTTTCAAAGCGGTCAATTAAGATGGAAAGTATTTCAAGTTCGTCTCCTTGTTCAGTTCCTTTTTTTGAATCAAAAATATCCTCAAGTCTCTCGAGTGCTTTTTGATAATCTTTTTCGTTTCTAATAGGTGCAATATTCATAATCAGATATTATTTGCGTCAATTTTGTCATATTCAGCGTGAGTTCCGATAAACCTTATCCAACAAATTTGAAATTCAAAATTGAACCTCACAATTAATCGATAATTATTTCCTTTAATATTATAGACAATTTTATTGTCCTTTAAAATACTTGCGCTGGGATATTCCCTTTTTAATTCATTAATGCTATTCCATTCGGATTTTTCAGTTTCTCTATACCACGATTTTAATTGTTCTTCACAATCAGCGTGTTTTTCCCAAAAATCTCGTAAAGTTCGTTTTGCGATTACTCTCACATTATAATTGTTTGACGCAAATATAATAAATAAGTTACCAATATGGTAATTATTGTGATTTTTTTAGCTTGTGGCTAACGTGTTTGTATATGGAAAGTTGCGTGTTTGCGTGCGAGGATTTTCCGAAGGAAAATCAGACGTAGCAAACGTGCAACAACCTTTGTTTAAGCTAAACACCAGCAATTTTTTATATACGGTGTTGGCAATAGTTATTTTATTTCAATTATTTTCAATGTTCGTTCAAGGCTTTTGTCAGAATAATTTGCACTTGTCTTAATTCTCACAGAATCTTTCATTATTTCAATTATCTCAACTGTATAAACGCTGTTCAATTCCTCTTTTTCAAGTTCTCCGTTATGATTCCGATGATTTTTTAATTCATACTTACAGTCCGTTATCCACTCCACATCAGAGTAATAATTCAATCCGTCATTTTTTTCAATCTGTGTGTTTCCTTTTCTTTCAATTATTGTTGTTCCAGTCTCGGACTTTAATTCAAATATTCCGTTTTTTAAATCAGAACATTTTAATTGTCCGCTGCAACTTTGGAAACTCATTAATATTAAAATCAGATAGATTGTCTTTTTCATAATTATTGCCAACGTTTACGTATATGAAATGTTGCGTGTTTGTGTGCGAGGATTTTCCGAAGGAAAATCAGAAGCTAGCAAACAAAGCAACTCACATTGGTTAAGCACAAAATAGCAATTTTTTATATACATTGTTGTAACACGTTTTTATTCAAATAATTTTCCTTCAAGTTTTCCTTTTTCGTAAGCTTTGTAAAATTTTCTTGTCTTTGAAGTCATCGGAACGTTATTCTTATCATCTCCTATAAATTCTAATAAAATTTTTGCTCCTCCAAGTTGCACTTCTTTAACATCTTCTTGTTCGCTATACTTTTCGCCGTCTTTTGGCTTACATTCTAAAATTCGGTTATGATTTATCTTTTGGTCTAATCCGTAATTTATCATAGCAACAGAGTAAAGAAACTGTTGTTTGTCTTTGTTGGTAAGAGAAGTGAAAAAATCACCAAAAGTCGGGATTCCCATTCCAATATCTTTATTCATCCAAAATCCAACAATTTGCGCAGCAGCTCGAAATTCAGTTCCATTAGGATAAACAGGATTTGAGAAAATATATTGACTTGCATCAAAAATCAGGTTTTCATAGTTCTTATATTCAGGATTTTTATCTTCTTGCATTTTTGCTAAAGACACAGAAAAAAGCTCGTTTGAAGAAGAAGGGAATGTGAATGAAGTCCAAAGTCTTGATTTAACAATTTCATTTTCAAAATTTCCTGGTCTAAATTCGATTGAATTAAGTGCTTCTTTTATGAGATTATTTGTCGATTCTGAATTTGGGTATGAACTTACAGTTACATCTATAACTTTTGAATTTTCTGTTACTGTCAAATAAACATAAACATTTCCTTTAAAATTAATTTCTGAAGAAAGTTTAGGGTAAATAAAATTTCTTAAATTCTTTTCAGAACAAGCGATTTGTTCTTTTTCTGAAAGACCAAAATCGCAGTCATTTTCAAATGGTAATTCTGTCAAAACTGCATAATGATAAATTCCTTCTTTCTCCTGTTTAAACGGTTTTGCCTTATATCCTCTTTCAGCAGTTTCGTCGGCATCTAAAAAATGTCCTTTGGGTATTTGTCCAATAGCAAAAATTGGAACTAAAAGTAAAAAAGTCAGAATGTTTAATTTGTATTTCTTCATTTTGTTAATTTGGTCAAATGTGTTACAACGGTTTTGTGTATGATTTCGTTGCGTGTTTAAGCACTAAAGTTAGCAAATAAATCACAGATAGAAAGTCCGTGAGGACTTTCGTAAGTAGGCTATAACTAGCAATGAATTATACACATTGTTGTGCTTTCGTTATTTATAATTTAATCATATTGAGTTTCCTTAAGAATTTTATCATTTAATTGGTCTAATTCTATAAACAGATTTTTGTTATCTACCATCCAGTATAAAAAATTGTCAGTAAGATTTTCGAATTCAATTTCTTTAAAAATTTGAAATTTATCCACCTTCAGGTTTGATTTTTCTTTCCAATTTAAAGGACCATAAGCATCAATATCTTTATAGGAATATTTTTTTGATAAGTAGGGAGAAATCTCGTTATCAGATATTGCAGTAAATCTTGTTGTTCTATCTGTCAACGCCTTCATCGTTCGTCCCCAATTATATATTAAATTAACTAGCTCCTTATTTTTGAGTAAATCCAAACGACCTGATTGTATGAGACCAGAAATGGTGTTTTCCGAGGGTCTGAATATAGGAGGGTCAAAGGCATAAAAAAGTAAACTGTCGACATTTTGCTTTCTAAGATAATCTTCGTCTTTGCCAATAATATTCATTAATTGTTTAAGGGCTGCCTCACATAATTCAGCTTCCTCAATTCTTCTTTTTAAAATCGTTTTGTTTTGCAAATATTCAGTATGAATGTTCTTTACAATGGTTTGTTCTTCAAGCTTCTGAATTCGTTCTTGGTTCCAATTATTGATTTGAAGTGCAATCAAAATTCCAATAACCACAAGTACAATTTCTCCAATAGCATAAATCAGATATTTACTGAATTTATTTTCAGAGAGTAGATTTTGTCTAATTTTTCTAAAGAATTTTATCATTGGTTAGCGGTTTCTGATAATGAAGCACAACGGTCTAGTGTATGATTTCGTTGCGTGATTCAGCAACTAATTTAGCAAAAAGAAACGAACCAGAGGAAAATCCGTAGGATTTTCCGAGTAGGCTAGTACTAGCAATGAATTATATACATTGTTACCTACAGTTCTTTTTATGTTGATTGGTTAGTCCAAGTTATTAACTTCCATTTTCCATTAATTTTTTTAAACTCATATTCAATTGCTATTCCGTTTTCAATTCCGTTAATTTCGATTAGAGCATTTTCATTTTCGATTATTATAATCTGTTCATATTCTCCAAAAACTTCTTTTTCAGATGTCTTATTTATAGAGATATTTTTTAGGACATATTCACTCTGATTTATTATTCGTTCGTTCAGCTCAAATTCAACTTTTTGGAAATCCTTTATTTTAATTGGAAAATCAACTCTACTTATTTGAAAAGTAGAATCTTTATTAAAAAAATCAAGAAAAAATTTAAATTCAGAATCGATATTTTCAGGAATAATTATTTC
The DNA here is from genome assembly GCF_053604645.1 of Lacinutrix cladophorae. NCBI lineage: Bacteria > Pseudomonadati > Bacteroidota > Flavobacteriia > Flavobacteriales > Flavobacteriaceae > Lacinutrix > Lacinutrix cladophorae. The sequence continues at coordinate 7,422 of NZ_JBSHNR010000103.1, forward strand.
AGTTTTATTCTTTAATTCAGATTTTGATTTATCAGTAATAATTTCCGCTTGAGTATCTTTTTTATTTTGTTTACAAGCTGAAATCAGAATGAATAATATTAATAGAATGCGGATTTTCATAATTGTAGGTAACGGTTTTGTGTATGGCTAGTTGCGTTGGCTGGAACTAAGTTAACAAAAGAAAACGAACCAGAGGAAATTCCGTTAGGAATTTCCAAGTAGGCTAGAACCAAGCAATTGGTTATACACGTTGTTGTGCTTAGTTTT
>NZ_JBSHNR010000104.1:0-100095 GCF_053604645.1 Lacinutrix cladophorae
TTTTTTAAGCTTTTTTTTAATTATTTTTCCTAACCCCTTTTAGAAGCTTATTCTCAATACTTTATAAATAAACTTTTTTTGTCTAATATTCTAACCGAACTCCAATATCGCGTTAAGGATAGAAGCGACATCCTTTTTGCGATACTAATACAATACAAACTATTTTAAAAAATAACTAGAAAATAGTAGGATGGATTATTGAAATACTAACAAGTAACAAAAAGATATAGCGGAGAGCCTGACGATACTTAGCCCATAGGATAAGTAGCGGAACGCTATAATAGTTATAAAAAGAATTGGTAAATAAATAATACAACCTATTATGGAAACGTCTTGTTTTTAGGTATTATAAATTTATACCTATATATATATTGTGAGTGAATTTTTATACTATTATATTTGTAGCTTATAATTAATAATATAGAATGATACAAATTACTTTGCCAGACGGGAGCATAAAAGCATTTGAAGAAAATGCTACTCCTATGGATGTTGCTAAAAGTATTAGCGAAGGTTTAGCTAGAAATGTTATTTCAGCAAGTTTTAACGGTACAACTATTGAAACCTCAACCAAGTTGACCAGTGACGGATCTTTGATTTTATACACCTGGAATAATGATGAAGGAAAAACAGCATTCTGGCATTCAAGTGCACACGTATTAGCACAAGCATTAGAAGCTTTATACCCAGGAATAAAACTAACTATAGGTCCAGCTATTGATAATGGGTTTTATTATGATGTAGATTTTGGCGAGCATACCGTTTCGGAAAAAGATTTCAAGTCTATAGAAAATAAAATGATTGAGATTGCTCGTGGAAAACACGAATTTAAAATGCGAGATGCATCCAAAGCAGAAGCGTTAGCTTTATATAAAGACAACGAGTACAAAACAGAATTAATAGAAAACCTTGAAGATGGTACTATTACTTTCTGTGATCACGACACGTTTACAGATTTATGTCGTGGTGGACATATTCCTAACACAGGAATTATAAAAGCGGTTAAAATATTATCTGTTGCAGGAGCATATTGGAGAGGAAATGAAAACAACAAACAACTTACACGTGTTTATGGTACCTCTTTCCCGAAACAGAAAGAACTTACTGCTTATTTAGAATTACTAGAAGAAGCTAAAAAGAGAGACCACAGAAAACTTGGGAAAGAATTAGAGCTATTTACTTTTTCTCAAAGAGTTGGACAAGGATTACCTTTATGGTTACCAAAAGGAGCAGCTTTACGTGAACGTCTAGAAAACTTCTTAAAAAAAGCACAGAAAAAAGCTGGTTATGAAATGGTGGTTACACCGCATATTGGACAAAAAGAGCTTTATATGACTTCTGGTCATTATGCCAAATATGGAGAAGACAGTTTTCAACCAATTACAACACCAAAAGAAGGAGAAGAGTTTTTATTAAAACCAATGAATTGTCCGCACCACTGTGAGATATACAAAAGTAGTCAATGGTCTTATAAAGATTTACCAAAACGTTTTGCCGAATTTGGCACGGTTTATAGATATGAACAAAGTGGGGAATTACACGGCTTAACTCGTGTAAGAGGATTTACACAAGATGATGCACATATTTTCTGTACACCAGATCAATTAGACAAAGAGTTTAAAGACGTAATAGACTTAGTACTTTATGTATTTGGTTCTTTAGGATTTGAAGATTTCACAGCACAAGTCTCTTTAAGAGATCCTGAAAATCCGGATAAATATATAGGTAGTGATGAAAACTGGAAAAAAGCAGAAGACGCTATATTAAATGCAGCCAAAGAAAAAGGACTTAATTATGTAGTAGAAACTGGTGAAGCAGCATTTTACGGTCCGAAATTAGACTTTATGGTTAAAGATGCCCTTGGAAGACAATGGCAATTAGGTACTATTCAAGTAGATTACACTTTACCTGAGCGTTTTGAATTAACCTATAAAGGTAGTGATAACGAGCTACACATGCCAATCATGATACATCGTGCTCCTTTTGGGAGTATGGAACGTTTTATAGCTATTTTACTAGAACACACTGCCGGTAATTTCCCACTATGGCTAATGCCAGACCAAGTTATTGTACTATCAATTAGTGAGAAATATGAAAAATACGCGAAAAAAGTTTTAAGTTTGCTAGAAAATAACGAAATTCGCGCCTTGGTAGACAATAGAAATGAAACCATGGGGAAGAAAATAAGGGAAGCAGAAATGAAAAAAATCCCTTATATGATTATTGTTGGTGAAAATGAAGAGCAAGAAGGTAAAATTTCTGTTAGAAAACATGGAGGAGAAGATTTAGGCATGATTAGTGTAGATGCATTCTCAGAAATTGTAACAACAGAAGTAAATAAGACATTAAAACAATTTTAAAATAATAAGTTTAACTTAAATAGAAAAGTCATAGCAATACGTAGAAGAAGATCATCCTCGCCTAGAGTAATAAAAGAGGACCAACACAGAATTAACTCTAAAATTAGAGCTGAAGAAATTCGGTTAGTAGGAGATAATATTGAAGTAGGTGTATATAAAACAAAGCAAGCTTTAGCAATAGCAGACGAACAAGGTTTAGATCTTGTAGAAATCTCGCCTAAAGCAATACCACCTGTGTGTAAAGTTATGGACTATAAGAAGTTTCTTTATGAACAAAAGAAACGAGACAAAGCTTTAAAATCTAAGGCAACAAAAGTTATTATTAAAGAAATAAGATTTGGTCCTCAAACAGATGATCATGATTATGAATTTAAAAAGAAACATGCCGAAAAGTTTTTAAAAGAAGGAGCTAAATTAAAAGCATTTGTATTCTTTAAAGGACGTTCTATAATTTTTAAAGAACAAGGGCAAATTTTATTATTAAAATTAGCTCAAGATCTTGAAGAATTAGGAAAAGTTGAGCAAATGCCAAGATTAGAAGGTAAACGTATGACAATGTTTATCGCTCCAAAAAAGAATAAATAAACAATAGTTCATTCTATTGATTACATGCTAAAATAGTTTTAGTATAAAGATAATAAGCGAAATTATAAAACCTAGGAGAAAATGCCTAAAATGAAAACAAAATCTAGTGCTAAAAAGCGTTTCAAGCTTACAGGTACTGGTAAAATTAAGAGAAAGCACGCTTTTAAGAGTCACATCTTAACAAAGAAGTCGAAGAAGCGTAAGCTTAAATTAACTCATGATGGTTTAGTACATAAAGCAGATGAGAACAATGTTAAAGTAATGATGCGTTTAAAGTAACATTATTTTAATAGGTTAAAACAAATTAATAACCCTGGAGTTAGGCACAATAAAAAGTACTATTTAGTTAGTCGCCTACTACAAAAAACAATTAAATTATGCCAAGATCAGTAAATTCAGTAGCAAAGAGAGCCAGAAGAAAAAAGGTTCTTAAGCAAGCAAAAGGTTACTTTGGACGTCGTAAAAACGTTTGGACAGTAGCAAAAAATGCGGTGGACAAAGCGATGCAATATTCGTATAGAGACCGTAGAAATAAAAAGAGAACATTTCGTGCACTTTGGATCACGCGTATTAACGCTGGAGCTAGAGAACACGGTTTATCTTATTCGCAATTCATGGGAAAAGTAAAAGCTAACAACATCGAATTAAACCGTAAGGTTTTAGCCGATTTAGCAATGAACAGCCCAGAAGCTTTTAAAGCAATTGTAGATAAAGTAAAATAAGGCTTTTGCCTAAATAATAACATATTTCGCTTATAAAAAAATCCGAATCTTAATTGATTCGGATTTTTTTTTTGTCTACTATCAAAATTACAAAACAAATTTTTTTGAATTATTATAAGTATCTTTCCGTATAAAACACATAACTAATGAATCGTATATCTCTTATTACCATCCTATTTCTAGCTTTTACAATAACTGTTTTTAGTCAAGAAAATGAAGAGAAGGAGAAAGAAAAATGGGATGTTTCTAACCCAGAAGGAAACTGGGATTATAAAGAGTTCCAACTCGCTACAGATGAAGGTACTTGGATGAATCTCGATGTAAGTCCAGATGGTTCTAAAATTGTATTCGATTTACTTGGCGATATATATATTATGCCCATTCAAGGAGGGAAAGCAACTATTCTTAGAGAAGGCTTAGCATTCGAAATCCAACCACGTTTTAGTCCTGATGGAAAACAAATTTCGTTTACCAGTGATGCTGGTGGTGGAGATAATATCTGGATCATGAATATTGATGGTAGTGATGCTAAACAAATAACCAAAGAGAATTTTAGACTTCTAAATAACGCTATTTGGACCCCAGATGGCAACTATCTTATCGCAAGAAAACACTTTACTTCTGGTCGATCTTTAGGTGCTGGAGAAATGTGGATGTATCATAAAACTGGTGGTAGTGGATTGCAACTTACCAAAAAGAAAAATGAGCAACAAGATGTGAACGAACCAAGTTTATCATTAGATGGGAAACATTTATATTATAGTGAAGATGTTTATCCTGGTGGTTTTTTTCAATACAATAAAGATCCAAACCAACAAATCTATGCTATTAATGCTTATAATATGGAAACTGGTAAAACCGAAAGAATTACTGGTGGACCTGGAGGAGCAGCAAGACCACAAATTTCTAGAGATGGTAAAAAGTTAGCTTTTGTAAAACGTGTACGTACAAAAACGGTATTATATATTCATGATATAGAAACTGGCGAAGAATGGCCTATTTATGACACATTAAATAAAGACCAACAAGAAGCTTGGGCTATTTTTGGAGTCTACACTAATTTTAATTGGATGCCAAATAACGAAGATATTGTGATTTGGTCTGGCGGAAAAATAAAACGAATTAATACCAAAACTTTGAAAGTTAGTACTATCCCTTTTCAAGTAGAAGCAACCATTAAAATTGCAAAAGCTATTGAAGTCGATACTCCTGTTGCTCCAGAGTCTTTTAAAGCAAAAGTTATTCGCCATTTGGTAACATCTCCAGATGAAAAAACGGTGGTTTTTAATGCAATAGGTTATTTATGGACGATGAAGATGCCAAACGGGACTCCAAAACGTCTTACTTCTGGAACCGATTTTGAGTTTGAACCAACCTACTCTCCGGATGGAAAAAACATTACTTATGTAACTTGGAATGATGAAACTCTTGGAGCTATTTATACTATTTCAGCAAACGGAGGAATTCCAATAAAAATATCCAAAGAAAAAGGGATTTATAGAAATCCTTCATATTCTAAAAACGGAAAACATATTGTATTTAATAAGCAGTCCGGAAATACAGCACAAGGTAGATCTTTTACCAAGGATACTGGTATTTATAGAATGGATGCAAACGGAAACAATATCGAGTTCGTTACTAAAGAAGGAGATTTCCCGATTTTTAATGCAGATAAAAACCGAATTATATATCAAAAAGGAGGCATGTTTTTTGGCGCTCTTACTAAAGAATTAAAAAGTGTAGATTTAAATGGACAGGACGAACGTGTATTAATTAAGTCAAAACATGGAAATCGATTGGTTCCTAGTCCAGACGGAAATTGGATTGCTTTTATACACTTACATAAAGTATATATAGCACCAATGCCAAAGTCTGGACAGGTTTTAGATATAACAGATAAATCCAAATTTGTACCAATTACGCAAATTTCTAAAGATGCTGGTATCAATTTACATTGGTCGATGGATAGTAAAAAAATACACTGGACTTTAGGGAACACCTACTTTACTGCGGAAGCTTCCGAAGAAACAAAATTAACAGAAACTGGTATTCAAATACCTCTAACTATAAATACAGATAAACCTCAAGGAGTAATTGCATTTAAAGGTGCACGAATTATTACAATGGAAGGCAATCAAATAATTGAAAACGGAACTATTATTGTTAAAAATAATAGAATTGAAGCTATAGGAAATTCTTCAGAAGTAACCATTCCATCTCAAGCTAAACTTTATGATGTTTCCGGAAAAACTATTATGCCAGGAATTGTAGATGTACATGCGCATATTGGTGCATTTAGAGCAGGATTAACCACGCAAAAGCATTGGCAATTCTATGCAAATCTAGCTTATGGAGTTACAACATCACATGATCCTTCTGCAAATTCGGAAACCGTTTTTGCGCTTTCCGAATTGCAAAAAAAAGGAACATTAGTAGGACCTCGCCTCTACTCTACTGGATTTATATTATATGGAGCAGACGGCGATTTTAAAGCCACCATTAATAATTTAGAAGACGCTCGTTCTTCCATTCGACGTACAAAAGCTTTTGGTGCTTTGTCTGTTAAGAGTTACAACCAACCTAGACGCGAACAACGTCAGCAAGTATTACAAGCCGCTCGAGAAGAAGGCATTTTTGTTGTGCCAGAGGGAGGATCGACTTTTTATCATAATATAACTATGATTATGGACGGCCACACTGGTGTAGAACATAATATTCCTGTAGCTCCTGTTTATAAAGATGTTCTTGAGCTTTGGGGAAGAAGTAATGTTGGATATACACCTACACTTATAGTAAATTATGGAGGATTAAATGGTGAAAATTATTTCTACGAAAACACGAATGTTTGGGAAAATAAAAAATTGTTACAATTTATGCCAAGAGGAATTTTAGATGCTAGAGCAAGGCATCGCACTATGGCTCCAGAAGAAGAATATAAAAATGGTCATATATTAGTTTCAGAAACTTGTAAAGCTTTGACAGATGCTGGTGTAAAAGTCAACCTTGGCGCGCATGGACAACTACAAGGCCTTGGTGCGCATTGGGAATTATGGATGCTTCAACAAGGAGGTATGACCAACCATGAAGCATTAAAAGCAGCAACGATAAATGGTGCAGATTATATTGGAATGGCAGCAGATATTGGATCTTTAAAACAAGGCAAACTAGCAGATTTAATTGTAATGAACAATAATCCACTAGAAGATATTCGCAATTCTGAAAGTATTATTTATACTATGATTAATGGCCGTTTGTATGATAGCGAAACTATGGATGAAATAGGTAATGAACCAAAAAAACGTACTCCTTTTTATTGGGAGAATAACAAATACAATGCAAGTTTCCCTTGGGATATTGAAAGTCAAAGTTTTACTCGAGGTGCTTGCGGTTGTCATTTAGGCAAACATTAAACGAGAAAAAAAATAAATCCTTTTGTTTACATTAACTTAACATTTTTTTTTGAATCCTATTTTTTAATATTCATATCTTCAAATAAAATATAAGATTGTATGAAAAACGTAAAAATGGTTATTACAGATATGGATGGAACCTTACTAAACTCCAACCATGAAGTTAGTAGTAAGTTTTTCGAAATTTTTAAACAACTAAAAAAACAAAATATATTATTTGTTGCTGCAAGCGGAAGACCTTATTATAGTATTACTGAAAAGCTTAAAACTATAAAAGAAGACATTACTATAGTTGCAGAGAATGGCGGATTAGTTATAGAAAATGAAACATTACTGCTATCTAATGCTCTAAGTAATGAAAAAGTAAGCCAATTATTTAATATAGTAAATACTATAGAAAACACATATCCTCTTTTTTGCACCAAACATAAAGCGTATATTAAAAGAGCTTCTGATGAAATGATCCAGTTGTTTTCTGAATATTATTCGAATTACACAATCATTGATTCTATTAAAGAAATTAAAGAAGAGGTTATTAAAATAGCACTTTATCATCCAACAAGTTCAGAAGCCAACATCTACCCTTTTGTAAAAGATTTATCTCCAAAATATAATGTTGTGGTATCTGGAAATCACTGGGTAGATATATCGGATGCAATAACCAATAAAGGGCATGCCATACAATTTCTTCAAAAAAAACATAAAATAAGTACTGCCGAAACGATGGCATTTGGTGATTACAATAATGATTTTGAAATGCTTCAATGTGCAACTTATAGCTATGCTATGGAAAATGCGCATGATAACATTAAAGCCATTGCGAATTACCAGACTTCTAATAATGATGATTTTGGTGTGGAACGCATCCTTGAACAGCTAGTTATCAACAACATACAATACTAAATAGTCCTTTACGATTTAAATTATTCTCATACAATGCCCTCCCTTTATTTAGCATGTAAACTCTTAATAATTAAATGAATTGTATATTAATTATTTTTTTTCTAGCTTAGTCGTTAGCTATTAACTTATACTTAAATTTAAAATCATGAAGAACAAACTAACTATTCTTTTATTTTGTACGATTACTATTTCCATTTTTGCCCAAAACAAACCTAAGACGGGCCTTTTATTTGATGACGCATCTTATAATAAAACTCCAATGAAAGCTAGAAATGTAGCTTTTCAAGATGTTATAAGCGATCAAACAAGTTCTTCCTTAAAAGAGTTTGTTCCAGAAATTAAAAATCAAGGTGGGTATGGCACATGTGTAGGATGGTCTTCTGCGTATTACGGTAGAACCATTTTAAATGCTAGAAGAAATGATCTTACTGCAAAAGAAGATATTAATAAGAACACCTACTCTCCTGTTTTTACTTATTTAAATTCTAATATTGATGATGATTATAATTGTCAAGGAGGAGCATATATAAACAGAGCATTAAAAGTAATGGTAGAAATGGGAACGCCTTTATTTAATGATTACGATGTTATGTGTGATTCGTCTATACCAGAAACTTTAATTAGCAAGGCTAAAGAAAATAAAATTAAAGATTTTACAAGATTATATGGTGATGGGGAAAGTAATCAAACTAAAATAGAATCTGTAAAAAGATCTTTAGTAAACGGAAATCCAGTAATTATTGGTTTTATGATCGAAAATTCCTTTTATACTGCGAAAACTGTTTTTGAACCAGAATATACTGAAACTACTGGTGGACATGCAATGTGTGTTATTGGATATGATGATGAAAAATACGGCGGTTCTTTTGAAATTGTAAATAGTTGGGGAAAACAATGGGGAAATGATGGTTTTATCTGGGTTAGATATGAAGATTTTGCCAATTTAACGAAGTATGCTTTTGAAATGATTCCGCAGAAAAAACCGATCAAACAAGAAAGAAATGTTTTATCAGGAGAATTAGATTTAGAATTATTTGATGGTTCTACAATGGATATTAATTTAGGTACTGGTGATTACAAAAAAAGTGTTCTAGGTTGGCAAGAGGTTGTTGTTGAAGAAGAAGTACAAAGTATTGGAGACTATACAACAAAAAACATTTACCCTGCTAACACTAAATATAGAATGTATGCCAAAGTAAATAAACCATCCTATGTCTATGTACTTGGTGCAGATAGCGAGGGGCAAAACGGCGTGTTATTTCCTCATAAAGAAGATGTTAGTCCATATATAAATTATGAGAACACCTCGGTTGTAATACCTGGAGAAAAACATTGGTTTAGACTTAATGGAGATATTGATTCTGATTATTCTATTGTAATTTTCTCTTTGGATAAAATAGACATGGATCAAGTAAAAAATAACCTAGATACTATGGAAGGGAATATTCTAGACAAACTCTATGTTATATTTAATGATAAACTAATAAGTAAAGACGATATAACTCTAAATACCGATAAAATAGGGTTTACTTCAGAGTTTACAGAAGGTAGTATTGCATTGATGATTTTGGATATAAAAAGAAGATAAGATGTTTAAAATCTTAAAAATAGTCTTGTTATCTATAGTGCTTTTAACTACTTACAACTGTAAAAGTAATAAGAATAAGCAAAGTGCTTTTAAGGCAAGTACACCCAATACTACTACCTTAAAAAGTTTATTGAACAATACTCCTATTTCAGTTTTAGAACAATCTAGTGAAATTTCGCTATACAAAATTGTACAAAAACCAATAGAAGGTTCTGAAGGAGAAACCTCTAACAAACTTGTTTTTCAAAAAAAACTAGATACTAAAGCAACCAACTTACTAGTTCAAAACATTCTTAATGATAATTCGTATGATTGGAAAAACTACTCTGAGAAACTAGAAATTAATCCTACAATACAATTTGTAGTTAAAAAAGATAATGAGTTTCTTAACCTAATATATGATCCTACATTGAAGCATATAGGCTTTATCAATCTAGAAGGTCAAAATATTATTCCTGTTTCTAATAAATTACATGATATGCTTTTGCAGCTTCAATAAACAAGGATTAAGTAAAAACAAAAAAACATCTATTTAATAGATGTTTTTTTGTTTTTATAGTATGGAATAATAAAAGATAATAGTCTTTTAAAAAGGCTAAAGTTAATGCACGTAAATAATTCCTTCAGTAATTAAATGCTCTAATAGCACTTCTTTTCCTTCATCATCTAAATCATTTCCTAAATCTTTAACATTAAAATGCTCTTTAGAGGATATAATTTTAAATGTATTATAAACGTAATCTGGAAAAGAATGTTCTAACCCATTCGCTTTAATAATTAGCTCCTCTCCTATTACTTCATATTTAATTAATATATTTTTTCGAAGAGAAAATGTACTCGTATGGTAATCTAATACGTTTTCATTTAGTGCATCAATTAATTCTAATTGACCAACTAATTTTGAAGGCATATGCTTTATTACATCATCTTCCATATCATTAATAATAGACTTCACATCTATGTTACTCTCTAAATCAGTAATCACTTGTTTAAAAGATTTGCTAATTTCTTCTTTGAGTTGCTCATTATTAATATACCCAAAAGGAAGATATTTTCTTAATTCAATATTATTAGTTGCAGCCTTTGTTATACTATTAGAAACTAATTTAAACATAGAAGTTCCCATGACTCCAAGAGTAATGTGAATTGAAGAAGTATTCGTTGTTCTAGCATTATGCATAACACCACGTGGAATATATAGTAATTCTCCTTCTTTTAAAGTAATGTTTTGCTTTAAAACGGGGTTTAAATCCATTTCTGGGGTAAAATTTTGAGGTCCTTTTAATGGTAACTCTACTGGGTTATCATATATTTCCCATTCTTTAGATCCATGAACTTGTAGTACAATTACATCATGAGAATCATAGTGTGTATTAAAACCTTGCTTTTCTTTTGGAGTACAATATATATTTGTTTGATATCTATGGGAAGTTTCTTTAATTAAATTATCGCATAAATTCCCTAAAGACATTAAATAACTATTTAAACCAACAACATTAATTGTTGCACCTTCTGCATAAAACTTATACAGTTTTGGTAAGTTTATACTGTTATCTGTATGTAAATAATCCCGATGTTTAAAATCGATAGAAGTTCCAACAAGTTGAACATCTGGATATTTTACATTTTGTTCGTTTAAAAATAAATCGAAAACTTTTCTAGTTAATAAAGAATTATAATAACTAGAAGTTCTCGATTTATCTTGTTTAATATGCAAAACTTCTTTTTCAAAATAATCTGATAAAAAAGTTTCTTTTGTAATTGGATGAATTAACCAATCAAAATATTTTTTTTGAGGCATTCTATAATTTCCTGAAATTACAATTTATTAGCAGTCGTCTGAAAAAGAAGTTACATCGGCATCAGAGCTTGAACTTGCTGGGTCTGCTACAGTACTAGTGTCATTATCACAAGCTGCAGTTTCCTCACAAGCATATACAGAAGCCACTAGACCTAAAACTGCAAAAGTTTTAGCTACTGATTTTCCTGAAATACCCATGATTGATTTTGATTTTAATTGGTCTTTTTTTAATGATTTCATAAAAGTTTAGTTTAGTTTTTTTATTGATAATAGCATCGTTCGTAAATATAAAAAAAAATATGAAACAATAAAATCAACAAAGTGTAATATTTTTTTTGCAGATAATATTATCTTTGTTTTACGCTATTAATAAATATTTTCTTAAAATACCCTATCAAAGTAACTATTATCATGAAAAATATTCTCTTACTCCTATTATTTATATCCTCCGTAGTTTTTTCACAAGATATCAAAATGTGTGGATATCAAGGTTATCAAAGTGTCGAAGAAGTTAAAAACGCCTGTGCACAGTATGGTTTCATGAGTAACCATGAAGCAGAAGCTGTTGTAGACGAAATTTTAGAACAAGTTGGACTGTACCGTAATTTTATGGTTCAAGAATGTCCCAATATAAATAATGCAATTGCTGCAACTGTACCTTCTGGACTAGGCAGTATGGAAAGATATATTCTTTATGATAAAGAATTTTTTGCGAAAGTAAATAACAAAACGAATACCGATTGGGGAGCTACAAGTATATTGGCTCATGAAATTGGACATCATTTAAATGGTCACACCCTTAAAGCTGGTGGTAGTACTCACAAAGTTGAACTACAGGCAGATGAATTTTCTGGTTTTGTTTTAGCAAAAATGGGTGCATCTTTAGAAGATACCCAAAAAGCAATTAATGAGCTTATTAGTGACACTCCTTCGTTAACACATCCAGCCAAAGAGTTAAGACTTGCATCTATAGAAAAAGGATGGTCTAAAGCTTCTGATGGAACAACCACTGAGGTAGTAAGATCTGTTAGTTCTTCTTCTTTTAAAACCGCAGAAAAACAATTTAGCGAAAAAAGTTTTGATGAAGCCTTGACTAGCTTTAAAAAAGCAGCAGATGAAGGTGTTAGCGATGCTAACTTTTATTTATCGAACATGTCTGTTATGGGCTTAGGTACTCCTATTGATAATGAAAAGGCATTTTTCTATGCATTAGAAGGACATAATGAAGGATCTGTAGCATCCTCTTTTCAATTAGCAAAACTATATATTAATGGTGTAGGCGTAACTGCAAACGAAGAAGAAGCAAAAAAAACATTTACGGAAGGTTTTCAAACTACATGGTTTACAAAACAATTTGAAAAAACAAAACTACCTATATATGCAAGTGCATTAAGTTATATGTATGAAAACGGTTTAGGTTTTGAAAAGAATAACGAACAAGCGGTTTATTGGATACAGAAAGCGGCAGAACTTGGTGATGTACTTTCGCAATTTAAGCTTGCCATGATTTATAAAAATGGAACAGACACAAAAACACAAAGTTTAGAAAAAGCAGTTTATTGGCTTAAAAAATCTTCTGAAAGTGATTATGCCATTGCACAAAATGAATTGGGTGTTATGTACTTTAATGGAATAGGTGTTTCTAAAAACTCTGAGAAAGCTGTAGCTCTTTTTAAAAAAGCAGCAGAGCAAGGAAATGAAAACGCACAATTTAATTATGGAAATGCTTTAGAAAATGGAATAAGTATTTCTAAAAATTTAGAGGAAGCATTTAATTGGTATGAAAAGTCTGCAAAAAAGAACAATACAAAAGCACAAAGTAGCTTAGGGATGATGTATTTTAATGGGAAAGGTACATCTATAGATCTTGAAGAGGCAGAATTTTGGTTTAAAAAAGCTTCCGAAAAAGGAGATGCTACCGCTCAAAGTGGTTTAGGTTTTATGTATGAAACAGGAACTGGATTAGATAAAAATATAGAATTAGCATATTCCTTATATGAACAAGCAGCTAAAAAAGGAGATGCTCATGCACAAAATAACTTAGCCAAATTTAATGAGAACGGAGTTGCAGTAACTAAAAATTTAGCCATTGCAGCAGAGTTGTATGAAAAAGCTGCTTTACAAAACTATACAGAAGCACAAACAAATACTGGTAGAATGTATCATTATGGTATTGGTGTGAATACGAATAAAAAACAAGCCATTTATTGGTATAATAAAGCTGTAGAAAAAGAAGATGTAAACGCACAATATTTACTTGGAGAGATGTATTCTGTAGATGCAGGACCAATATTAGACTACCAAACAGCTTTAAAATACTATTCGGCAGCTGCAAAACAAAACCATCCAGCAGCGCATTATAGAATTGGGACTATTTATCTTCAAGGAGACGGTGTAGATACCGATATGAAAAAAGTGTTAAATTGGTATATGCTTGGCGCCGAATTAAATGATTTAAATTGCCAGTATGCTCTTGGTTATATGTTTCAAGAAGGAGACAACGTAAAGCGAGATTACGAAAAAGCTTTATTCTATTTTAAACAAGCATCCAATCAAGGTCATAAAGAAAGTCAATCCTATTTAGGTAACCTCTTTGAACGTGGTAAAGGCACCGAAAAAAGTAAAAAGCAAGCAGTTTATTGGTATAGAAAAGCTGGGATGCAAGGGGATGAATTTGCGCTTAAAAGATTAAAAAAAATGGATCAACCATTAAACGTAAAGAACTAAAAAACTATCTTTCACAGAACCTAAATATTATATTTTGAATACTAGAAAACTACTATACAAAGATGCCTTCTTTTGTATGTTATTCTCCTTTTTCATGCTTTTTATAGTATCTTTTATAGTGATTAATATGTCTGTTTTTAATCCCTTTTCAAATGCATTTAAAGACTTTAGCTTTTTAGATATTTTTTACTCCGAAAAATTAGGAGATGATACTACTATTAACACAGATATTGTAATTATTAACATTGAACATTTAGACCGTTTTGAATTACAAGAATTATTACATAATGTTCAAAAAAGCAATCCTAAAGTTATTGGTATAGATGCCATTTTTAGACAACAAAAAGATGTATTTGTAGATTCTTTACTTGCTGTAGAATTAAATAAAGACAATGTTATAAATTCATATGCGTTTTATGATAATGTTATTACTAAAAACCATAGTTCGATAACCAAAGTAAATGCACTTCACGGGTATTCTAATTTAAACTTTGACAAACAAAACAATGTTATTAGAAACTATCAAGGATTTAAAAAGCTAAACGATACTATTTATGAAGCTTTTTCAGCTGTAGTAGCAAAAAAGTATCTAGGTAATTCATGGGATTCTAGCTTAGAAAAAAAGTTAGTTAAAGAAATCCCTATTAAATATTATGGAGATTACAATAAATATCTAACCTACAGTTATTCTGAAATAATGGAATCAGAAAAAATTGATGCTCTAGATAATGCTATTGTATTGTTGGGTTATATAGGGCAACCTCTTGGTAATATTTATGATATTGAAGATAAACATTTTACACCTTTAAATAGTAGACCAATAGGTAAAAGTGCTCCAGATATGTTTGGTATAATAATTCAAGCCAACATAGTACAAATGCTAATTACTAATGATTTTATTTACTTAGTACCAAAGTACATCATTGCTCTTTTAACTATTATTATTACTTTTTTTGCTCTTGTATACTTTATTGCAAAAAGTGTGAAGTCTCCTGCCAAATACATGTTATTAAAAAAAGTAGTGCAATTGCTTTTTACCATTATTTTTATTTGGATTTCTTTATTCTTAATGAAAAAAAACATTTATTTAAAAGCTGCTCCAATTATAGCAATCATGTTACTTAGTGTAGAATTTATTGCACTTTATAAAATATTAACGAATTACCTAAACAAAAAATATTCATGGAAAAGTTACTTTTTTCAAAACTAGTACTATTATTTATTAGCCTTATCTCCTTTGTTGGTTACAGTCAAGAATCCTATTTTGTATTTAAAAGTGTAGGTAATCCTTTATTAAATAGCGTAACCAAAGTAAAAAAGGGAAACAAACTTAAAACAGACGATATAATTCAGTTAAAACCAAATGACTCCTTATTAATTGTAGATGATAAGGGGAATTTATTTCAATTACCAAATAATAACTCTAGTAAGACAGAATACCCAATTACAGAAATCAACGACTATAAAGCAACTACAGATGTTTCTTCTTTTTCTAAAAAGTATTTGTCTTATGTTTGGAATCAATTTTCTAAAAAAGGGGATACAAAAGAACACACAGGTGTTGTTTATAGAAGCAGTTTAGACTCATTAATGTTAAATCCTGTAGATAGTATTAAAATTTATCGTCCAGAAATAGAATTTTCTTGGATACCGGAAAGTACAGGGAAACCCATGTACTTTTTATTACAAGAAAAAGGAGATTATGATTATGTTCATAAAATTGGAGTTACTGGCAACCACTTGGCCTTGTTTGTAGATAAAAAGCTATTAGTCCCTGGCAAAGAATATCTTTGGGCGATTTCAAATACGAAATACCCTAACCTAAATACTATAGACTTTTATAGTTTTACAATATTGGACAAAGACACTTTTGATGTTGAAAAATCAAATCTTCAAGATTTAATTAGTGACCTTAAAAAATTAGGACTTTCTAAATTAGAGATTAAAACAATACTATGTAAAGATTATAAACTATGTTATTAAAACCTATGCCATCATAGATACTAAACTTGTTTTACAAATTTTGTTTAATATTACCCTTTTACTACAATTTCACCTATTGCGAATTTAAATTCTTCCCAATCAATTAAACCATCTCCATCTTTATCGTAACCTTCTATTAGTTTTGAAGTGACTAAACCACGAATAAAACCATTTATTTCGGCTTCTTTTAATAGTTTCACTATTTCACTTTTTGCTAGCTTACCATCGCTATTTTTATCGAAAAAAGCAAAAGCAGCTTCTGGTGTATCAAAATTGTTTGTTATTAAAATTTGAATTTTATTTAGTATGATTTCTTTTGTTGCCATGATTATTTTTGTTTTCTAAATTTAAGAAATTTTCTTCGGTGTTGCGTTAAGGATTGCAGTGACATCCTTTTGCTTTTTTGCAAAAGATATAACGGAAAGCCTGCCAATATTTTTTTTAAAATATTGGAACGCCCAAATTATTTTAAGTCTTCTGTTTTTTCTTTTTAGCTGCCGGAAACAACACATTATTTAATATTAGTCGGTAACCTGGAGAGTTTGGATGCAAATCTAATTCGGTTTTTGGGTCTCCTACTCGATGCGTATAATCTTCTGGATCATGACCACCATAAAAGGTGAAAAATCCTTTCCCTTTTATACCATGAATGTATTTTGCTTCTCCATTGGTTTTATTTTCGCCCATAACCAATACGTTGCTTTTAATTTCTTTGCGTGTAAAAGATGTGGTTTGCCCCATAAAACCTTTTACCAATGCGGTGTGGTTTTGACATAACATACTTGGAATTGGATCCCATTTTGCGGAATAATCCATGAGTGTAAAATAATCTACAGTTTTAGCTATTCTTCTTTTCTGGGTCATATCTATACTAGAAAACTCGTACACATTGGGGCTTTGTTCTAAGGTATAATCTTTAAAAGCAAAGGTTTTACTATAATCAATATTGTTTTGGTAATTGGCATCACTACCATCCCCATCAAACATGGGTTCGCAAATATCGATACCTTCTGCAGAAAGTGCAATATCGAAACTATCTGTAGCGCTGCACATAGCAAACATAAAACCGCCACCAATAACATAATCTCTAATTTTTAAGGAAACGGCTAATTTTTCTTGAGATACTTTATTGTAACCTAGTTTCGTTGCTAAAGCCTCTGCTTCCTTTTTTTCTTCAATATACCAAGCTGCAGTTCTGTATGCTCTATAAAATTTACCGTATTGTCCTGTAAAATCTTCGTGGTGCAAATGCAACCAATCGTATAATAAAAGTGCGTCGTTTAGCACTTCTTCATCATAGATAGTTTCATAAGGTATTTCGGCATAACTTAAAACCATTGTTACGGCATCGTCCCAAGGCAATTTTCCTCTTGGTGTGTATACTGCTATTTTTGGTGCTTTTTCTAACACGACAGCTTCCATATTTTTACTAGGGCTACTAATTTCTTGAAGAATACTTTCGGCTTTAGCGTTAGATAATATTTCGAAAGAAACACCTCTAATTTGGCATTCGCGTTGAATTTCCTGACTATCTGGAACAAGAAAAGATCCACCTCTATAATTAAGCAACCATTTAACTTTTAGTTGTTTTTCTAGGGTCCAATAGGTAATTCCGTATGCTTTTAAATGGTTTTTTTGCGTTTCTGCATCCATTGGAATTAGGATGTAAGAAGCGTATGTTTGTGTTACTAAGAGTATTAGTAGAAGTGTTATTATTTTTTTCATTGTATGAAAGATACTCAAAAATTATTCCTTTTGTAACTGCATTAGTACAATTTTAACCAATTGCATATTTAATTAGTTTATTATAATGTGGTAAGCACTCTTTTAATAGTGGTTTTAAATGTTCTGGAAAGGTTTCTGTTTTAGGCTTATATTCTAAAAAACCTGTGGATTTATGGATACTTGTATACCAATATTTAGCCCAACTACCATCTTCTGGTCTTGCTCCAGCTTGCCAATGAAGCATTTGTTCATCAAATGGAATTCCTACAAATTCACATAATTTAGTTAATACTTTCTTAGGGTTTAATAATACTCGTTTAGAATCTAAAACAATTGGTTTTATGTTATTTGTTTCTAAATAATCTAATAACTCGGTGTGTTTTGCATAGCCAACATCTGCAATGCTAGGGTTTTTAATTACTTTATCAAACGACGGAAGCATTTCTAGAGGATCTCGAGTTAAAATAACATTATACACATTTTTTTCTTTCATAAAATCGCGATTAATATGCAATAAATGATGCGTCATGTTTTTAAAAAAGAAAACAGGTTTTTCATTATTTGTCATCATTTTAGAGAGTACTATATTACCATCCTTTTCTAAAGTATCTAAAATATCTTGTGTTCCTGGATGGTACTCTTTTGCATCTGTATTATTTAAATAATGTGCGTACAAAGGCTCATCAACCACTTTAGTATCTTGTCTTTGTGCAAAACTATACATTAAAGTAGTAGAAATATTTCTTGGCCCAGACCATAAACAAATGCGTTTCGTATTATCCATTTTTCACTTCTTTATCAATTAATTCATGATATAAGTCACTTAATTTTCTTGTAAAATCTCCAAACGACTTTTCACCAATTTTTCTACCATCAATATTAGTTACAGGAGTTAGCCCTCCAAAGGTTCCGGTAACAAAAGCTTCGTCTGCTCCATATACATCAAATAAAGAAAAATCTTTTTGGTGACACGCTATATTATTTAATTTACAAGCCTCTATAACTTTAGCTCTGGTGATTCCATTCATACAATATTGTCCAGTAGAAGTATATACTTCTTCATCTTTTACAATAAAAAAATTGGTGGCATTGCATGTAGAAACAAAGCCATTTACATCTAACATTAAGGCTTCGTCTGCTCCCGCTTCAATAGCTTGAATAAGCGCCTGAACTTCATGCAATTTACTATGGCAATTTAATCTAGGGTCCAGATAATCGGGAGAACCTCTACGAATTGTACTTGTAAATAGAGTTATGCCTTTTTCTTTACTTTCTGGTGATGCTTTTTTGTATTCTGGTAAAATAACCACATTAGGTCCAGAAATAGTAAGTCTAGGGTCTTGCGATGGTGTTTTTTTAATTCCTCTAGTAATCATTATTCTAACATGCACATTGTCTTGCATATTATTTTTATGAAGTGTTTTCCAAACTTCCTCTACTAAACCTTCCTTGGTAAAAGGAAATTTCATACCAACACTTGCAGCAGATTGCCATAATCGATCTAAATGGTCTTTAAGAAAAACGAGCACTCCTTTGTGTAAACGAAGGGCTTCCCAAATACCATCGCCAACAAGATAACCACTATCTAGAACCGAAATTTTAGCATCTTCTCTTTGGAAGAATTCACCATTGATATAAACTTGAATATCTTTATTTCTGCTGTCTTCTACAGCATTATGTGTACCATGAACCATTAACTTATTGTCTTTTTATTTAAAGAAGTAAGGTAATAAAAATGAAGAAATTAATCTAAGAAATTAAATCGGAAATCTTTTTGGTACTAGGAAACTGTTCAAAAATAATTTTAAGAAAAACAGTAATAGGAATTGCCATAATAAGTCCTGGAATCCCCCAAAGAAATCCCCAAAACATTAACATTACTAATACTGTAATAATATTTATCGAGAAGGATTTACCCATAAAAACAGGTTCTAAAATCGCGCCAAACAGTACTTGAACTCCAGAAATGGCTACTATAAAGAAAAATAAAGTACTAGTTGGATCTAGTTCTACAAATGCGAAAATAGAAAGCGCAATTACTGCGATAAAGGAACCTACCATTTGCACAAAGTTTATTACAAAGGCAAAAAGGCCCCAAAAAATAGGGAAACTAACATCAAAGAAATAACAAGCTAAACCTGTACCAACTCCTGTTAAAAAGCTTACCAGAAATTTTACTTTGATAAAGGTATTTAACTCTTTTTGTATTTTGCCATAAGCAAGTAAGGAGGTTCGTTTTTTCTTTAAAACCATTTTATTTAAAACGTCCTGCATATTAATTGATTCTGCTAATAAGAGAACTACAAAAAAAGCAGTCATGAGTAACATGGTGAAAAACTTACGTAAAAAGCCAACAGTAGTACCTATGTTTTCTTTTTCAATAAACTGAGATAAGAAATTTTTATCCTGTTGAAGCTCTAATCCAAAAGTATTTTCTAAATATAGCGCAGCATCACTAAGCTTTACTTCAGCTTTGTCAAAAAAGGCAGTATCGCTTGCCATTATTTGTTTGCTAGATAATTTTATTAACTCTACTCCTATTTTTAAACCTACTGCTATTAACAATAATACAATAAGAATACTTATAATTTTTGGAACTCTACGTTTACTTAACCAACGCATTACAGGTAAAAACAACAAAGCAATAAACATTGCAAAAACCAAAGGAATGAATATAAAAGATAATACTTTTAATAAATAAAACATTATTGGTATTACAATAATTAACAGTAGTATATTCGTAGTTCTGCGTTCGTTTAGCATGTAGGTTTTTGTTTAAAAAAATCGGCCTTTTTTAAATTTAAAATGGCACATCATTATCGTCAAAATCATCAGGACCTCCAAATGCATCATTTGGTGATGGTAAATTTTCTGTTTTAAAAGTATCATCATTTGCAGCGGCATTCATTTTAGAATGAAATTCGAAAGGCGAATCGAAATCATCTAAATTATCGAACTTTCCTAGGTGTCCAATAAACTTTAAACGTATATTTTCTAGTCCACCATTTCTATGTTTTGCAATAATAAATTCGGCTTGTCCTTCGGTTGGAGAACGCTCTTCATCATCCCATTCGTCAATTTTATAATATTCTGGTCTGTAAATAAAACTTACAATATCTGCATCTTGTTCGATTGCTCCAGATTCACGTAAATCGGATAGCAATGGTCTTTTACTTCCTCCACGAGTTTCTACAGCACGTGAAAGTTGTGATAGTGCGATTACAGGCACCATTAATTCTTTAGCTAGTGCTTTCAGGTTTCTAGAAATCATCGAGATTTCTTGTTCCCTATTTCCACCATGACTTGGCCCACCAGTCATTAACTGCAAATAATCGATCATGATTAATTTAATACCATGTTGCGATGCCAAACGTCTAGCTTTTGCACGTAAATCGAAAATAGAAAGCGAAGGTGTATCGTCAATAAACAACGGTGCTTTTTCTAGACCTTTCACCTTAACGTTTAATTGTTCCCATTCGTGTTTTTCTAGTTTACCTGTTCTTAATTTTTCGGAAGAAAGTCCAGTTTCACTAGAAATTAAACGAGTAATTAATTGAACAGAAGCCATCTCTAAAGAGAAAAATGCAACGGGTACATTTTGATCTACAGCAATATTTCTAGCCATAGACAAGGTTAATGCTGTTTTACCCATACCAGGACGAGCTGCAACAATAATTAAATCGGAAGGTTGCCAACCAGAAGTAAGTTTATCTAATTTATTAAATCCAGTAGCAATACCACTTAATCCTTCTTGATTAGATATCTCTTCAATTTTCTTTTTTGCTTGAATTACTAAATCTTGAGCAGTTTCACTCGACTTTTTAATATTTCCTTGTGTTACTTCGTATAATTTAGACTCTGCTTTATCTAATAGATCAAAAACATCTTGAGTTTCATCATAGGAATCTTCAATGATCTCTGAAGAGATTTTTATTAAACTACGTTGAATAAATTTCTGTAAAATAATACGAGCATGAAACTCTATATGCGCAGAAGAAGACACTTTTTGCGTAAGCGATATTAGGTAAAAATCGCCACCAGATAGATCTAGCTTTCGATTTTTCTTTAATTGACTAGAAACGGTTAATAAGTCAATAGGTTCGCTATTTTCGAACAATTGAAAAATTGCTTCAAAAATATGTTGATGTGCTTCCTTGTAAAAAGCATCGGCACTTAAAATATCAATAACCTCATCTACCCCTTTTTTATCTATCATCATCGCACCAAGCACAACCTCTTCTAAATCAAGAGCTTGCGGAGGTATCTTGCCTCTTTCAAGATTAATTATTGTGCTTTTATCGACTGGATAGCCTTTTATTGGGTTTGGTTGCTTCATAGGAGCGAATGTAAATAAATTGTTAAGATAATTGTACGTATAAAGATAGTTCAATCTTCACAGGTAGTTAACATTTTAACTGTTAATAAGTAATAAAAATTGTTAATAAGCATAAAAAAAACTGAAGCGTAGTACTTCAGATTTTTTCATCAAGTGGGTTTATAAGGTTTAGCTTTTATAAACTCCCATATTTGCATACTTTTCCATGCGTTGGTTTACCAGATCTTTTGGTGATAAGTTTTTAAGTTCTTCAAAAGTTTTGAGAATTGCAGTACTTACCGAAGCGAACGTTTTTTCTCTATCCTGATGTGCTCCACCTAAAGGTTCTTTTATAATTTCGTCAACTATTTTAAGTTTTTTCATATCAGTTGCAGTAAGTTTCAAAGCATCTGCAGCTTGTTCTTTAAACTCCCAACTTCTCCATAAAATAGAAGAACAAGATTCTGGTGATATTACAGAGTACCAAGTATTTTCAAGCATTAGTACTTTATCACCTACACCAATACCTAATGCTCCACCAGAAGCACCTTCACCTATAACAATTGTTATAATTGGCACTTTTAGTCTTGTCATTTCCAGTATATTTCTAGCAATAGCTTCTCCTTGTCCTCGTTCTTCGGCTTCTAATCCAGGGTATGCCCCAGGAGTATCTAACAAAGTAACCACAGGAATACCGAATTTCTCGGCTGATTTCATTAGGCGCAATGCTTTTCTGTATCCTTCAGGGTTTGCCATCCCAAAGTTTCTATATTGTCTTGTTTTAGTATTGAATCCTTTTTGTTGTCCTATAAACATAAAACTCTGGTCTCCAATTTTACCAAGACCACCAATCATTGCCTTATCGTCTTTAAAAGTTCTATCCCCGTGAAGCTCTAAAAAAGACTCCCCACAAAGCGCTTTAATATAATCTAAAGTATATGGCCTGTTAGGATGACGTGACATTTGTACACGTTGCCATGGTGTTAAGTTTTTGTATATATCTTTTTTGGTAGCTAAAAGTTTTTTTTCAATTTGCTTGCAAGTTTCTGTAACATCCACTTCACTTTCTGTACCAATAACTTGGCATTTTTGCAATTGATCTTCTAATTCTTTTATTGGTAGTTCAAATTCTAAATATTCCATTTTTGAATTTAAGTTTAATTAATAGTTAGTGTACAAAATTACGTATTTTTTTGTTTACTCTTTTATCTTCTTTGCTTTTAAAGCTTTTCTATTTTTTAAAATCCCGTTAAGTAGCACTACTCCAAGAATTAAAGAAGCTCCATAATAAAAATTTGTTGTCATTTTTTCTTTTTCTGGAAAAAGTAAAACAGCTAATAAAATACCATAAATAGGTTCTAAATTATAGGTAAGAACGACAGTATATGGGCTTATATAGCGCATTACATACACAGAAGCTATAAATGCATAAGCAGTGCAAATAGATGCAAGAATAAATAAATATATATAATCGGATGTTGGTAATTGAAAAAAAGAAAGTGAAAAACCATCATAAAAGACCAGTAGAAAAATGGTTATAAAAGCAACGCCACTAATAAATTCATAAAAAGAAATGCTAGTTGCTGAATATTTTTCTAAAAACTTTCCGTTAAGGACAGCAAACAATGAAGATAAAAAAGCAGAAGTAATACCTAGAATAATTCCGTTTAAATATTTCATTTCACTTTGTGTAATAATATACACTCCTAAAATTACAATAAATCCAAAAAGGATTTCATACCAAATAATTTTTCGTTTATAAATTATTGGTTCAATAAGAGAAGCAAAAAAGGCTCCTGTAGAGAACATTGCTAATGTTATAGAGATATTAGAAGCATCTATGGCTCCAAAAAAAGTAATCCAATGTAAGGCAATAATAATTCCAGCTATCGATAATTTTACTATCGCATTTAAGGAAAGTTTTATTTTCGTTTTAGAAACGGCAATATAAATACCAACTAATATACTTGCTATTAACATTCTAAACCAGACTAATGGCACAGAGCTAATACTTATTAGTTCTCCAAGTATTGCTGTAAAACCAGCTATAAAAACGAGGACATGTAAGTGTAGATAATTTTTTAGCTTATCGTTTAGCATTGTATAATAAATATATAGCTAAAATACCAAAGAGTATATTTGGAAACCAGACTGCCAATAATGGAGAGAAATCGGATTGTGCTGCCATAACTCCAAATATTTTATCAAAAAAGACAAAAATCATTGCTATACAAATACCAAAAGCAAGGTTTACTCCCATACCTCCACGGCGTTTAATAGACGATACTGCAACGGCAATAATGGTTAAAATAAATACCGATACTGGCAAGCTCCATTTTCTATATTTGACTAATTTATAACGCCCAATATTAGAAGAACCTCTTTTTTCTTCTTTAGCTATAAATTTAGTTAAATCTCCATAGGTTAGCGTTTCTGCAATATATTCTACAGGTGTTAAATCTTCTAAGTCAAAAGCAAACAAAGTATCTTTTCTTCTTTCTTTTTCAATAATATCTTCGTGTTCGCCTATGGTTCTTTTTAAATATTTAATCATTCTATAGGTAGAATCTTTTTCAATATATCGAATATTTTGTGCTTCCATTTTATAGATCATTTTATCATTTTCAAAATGTTCTAAAGTAAAATTGTGTCCTAGTTTTTCTTTAATGTTAAAACTACTTACATATATATAGTCATGATCATTAATCTGCCTATACACGTTTTTGGTATTTGCTGCACTTTTCCCTTTTTTAAAGTATTTAAAATCGAAGTCATTAAACCCCTTACTAGCTTCTGGAGCTAAATACAATCCTAAGATTAAAGCAAAAACGGCAACTATAGACGCACCAATTAAATAAGGTCTTAAAAACCTAGTAAAAGAAACCCCTGAGCTTAAAAAAGCAACGATTTCTGTATTATTAGCAAGTTTTGAAGTAAAAAAGATAACCGATAAAAATAAAAATAGCGGAAAAAGTAGATGCGCAAAATAGATTGTAAAATCTACAAAATAAAGTAACACTTCTCCAATTGGTACATCATTTTCAAGAATTTTACCAATCTTTTCGGCAAGATGCACCGTTATTCCTATAGGAATAAAAAGTAGCAACATCATAAAAAATGTTGACAAATAGCGTTTTAATATGTACCAATCCAGTATTTTCAATTTCCTATTGTCTTTTTTACAAACGTTTATCCATTTGTTTTACCATTTTATCTTTCCAGGCTCTAAAATCTCCTGCTAATATATGTTTTCTAGCTTCACGAACCAACCACATATAAAAACCTAAGTTATGAATGGTTGCTATTTGTTTTCCTAATAATTCGTTTACTGAAAATAAATGTTTCAAATATGCTTTACTATATTCGGTATCTACAAAGGTAATTCCCATTTCGTCAATTGGAGAAAAATCGTCTTTCCATTTGGCATTTTTCATATTCATAGTTCCGTGTGCAGTAAACAACATCCCATTTCTGGCGTTACGTGTTGGCATTACGCAGTCGAACATATCAATTCCTAAAGCAATATTTTCTAGAATATTAATTGGCGTACCAACCCCCATTAAATAGCGCGGTTTATCTTCTGGTAGAATTTCGGTAACCACTTCAGTCATTGCATACATTTCATCAGCTGGCTCCCCTACAGACAGTCCTCCAATAGCATTTCCTTCTGCTCCTGCATTTGCTATATATTCGGCAGATTGACGACGTAAATCTTTATAGGTACTTCCTTGAACTATTGGAAAAAACGTTTGATTATAGTCGTATTTTAAGGGTGTTTTTTCTAAATGATTTATGCATCGATCTAACCAACGATGGGTCATGTGCATGGATCGTTTCGCATAGTTGTAATCGCAAGGATAAGGTGTGCATTCGTCGAAAGCCATAATAATATCTGCTCCAATGCTACGTTGAATTTCCATTACATTTTCTGGAGTAAACATGTGCATGGTTCCATCAATGTGCGATTTAAATTTAACACCTTCTTCCTTTATTTTTCTATTTGCAGAAAGGGAATATACTTGATAACCACCGGAATCTGTTAAGATATTTCTATCCCAATTCATAAATTTATGTAATCCTCCTGCTTTTTCTAAAATGCTTGTTTTAGGTCTTAAAAACAAATGATAGGTATTTCCTAAAATAATATCTGGATTTATATCATTTTTCAACTCCCTTTGATGCACTCCTTTTACAGAAGCTACTGTACCTACAGGCATAAATATTGGGGTTTCAATTACTCCATGATCGGTAGTCATTAATCCAGCTCTTGCACTACTTAGTGGATCTTTTGCTTTTAATTCAAATTTCATCTAAATATATTATGAATTGGCAAATATAATTAACTAAACAAGATACCTTCTTAAACATTTAATAAAATTACATTTTCTAGTACATTATAATCTTAAGAAAAGGCAAAGAAACATTTGTAAAAGAAAATAATTACTTTGTATCTTCGTTTTAATAAAAAATCAATAAAACAAATTATTATGAAAAATGTCTTAATTACATGTCTTTTGCTTTTTGCCTTTATCGTTAATTCAAGCGCACAACAAGGGTCTGGATTTGGTTTTAAAGCAGGTCTTAATTATAATGCAAATGGAAAGTATCTTGAATCTACTAAAACTACTTATGAAAATCCAGAAAGAAATGTTGGTTTTCATGTTGGTGTTTTTGGAAAAATAGATGGAAAAGTATTTTTTAAACCAGAGTTAGTATATACTAAAACAAAGAGTGAATATGATAGTGACGCATTTATTATGCAAAAACTAGACGCTCCTTTATTAGTTGGAGTGAAGTTTTTAAAGTTTTTTAATGCCTTTGGTGGACCATCCTTACAATATATTTTAGATACTGAATTTGATGGCATTACTATTAGTGAGGTTGAAAATGATTTTACAGTAGGTTTAAATTTTGGTTTTGGAGTAAGCTTTAATTCTATTGGAATTGATTTAAGATATGAAAGAGGTTTTAGTGAAAACGAAGCAACTTTTATTAGTAATAATGTTTTAGAGGGTGTTGATAGAATTGACACGAGACCAGACCAATTAATTTTAAGTGTTTCTATTCTATTATAATAAGAATCTAAACTAAAAAAAGCCACTTTCTTAATAAGAAAGTGGCTTTTTTATTAAAGAAAAATTTTATTTAATCTTCTGGGTAGGTTTCGTCTAAATAATCTGCAGTACCATTACCGTTAGAGTCGGTAGCAACAAAAGTTTTTAATGTATACACTGTAGGTGTTGTAGCAGTATTTTTAGTGTATTCTACACTAATAAACACTTCGTTTTCGTCAATTTCTGCACCATTTTCAAAATAATCATTTGCTTCTTCAGTAGATGCAAATGCTATCATATTATCATCAACGGTATATGATTTTATTGTAATTTCATCTATGGTATTAGTACCATCACCATCATCATCACCATCGAAAAAGTTAGGTGCAGTATCGTCATTTGTATCATCGTCAAAAACATCTGAGTTATTGTCTAAATCTTCTAAAAAAGAAGGAATACCATCATTATCATGATCAAGTAATACTCTATCTAAAACATTGAATTTAAAAATTAATGGCGTATAACTAGATACGTCCTCTAATACTTGATTAAAGTAAGCTAATCCCGACGGTAAAAAAGCTGCACCAATACCATGATTATGGTAGTTTGAAGTTCCATCATTATTAGTATCAAAACTAGTAGCTGTTTTAAATTCAATTAAACTTTCCATAAATCCAGTAACAACACCTCCATTTAACACACTAGTAAGTTCAAAATTTATAGGATTTATTGCATCATCAAAAACTATAGACTCTGTTGTACTACCTTCATAGGTTACAAAGACTTCATCTATAAAATGCACTTCATTCCCAAGGCCTTGTCTCATTTCTAAATAGTATAGTTTGTAAAACAATCCTTCTTCACTAGGATCTTCAACAGTTTTAAACTTAAGCTGTGGCATATCAATTAAAGCGACTTCTGTAGAACCGGCTTCTAATTCACTAAAAACAATTTTAAAATCATCGTTATCAGGATTATATAGATTTACAAAATCAAATGGGTTATCTTCTAGGTTCAAGTAATGAGTTTCTAAAAACGTTTCTATTTCTAGTAAATCTTCAGCATAAACTTCTGTTCTATCTCTTGCAGGGACTGTTGTTGTACCGTCATCATCTGGAGTACAAGATGCAATTACAATCATTAATGCAAATACTATTAATGCTATTTTTCTTAATTTCATTGGTGCTTTTTTAACTTAATATAAAATATAATAGCCTTTTAGTTTTAAAAAAATTATCGAAAAACTGAAAGTTTATATTATTATTCCTATTTTTTTTAGCTTGCAAGATACAATTTTAAACTAATTTTGCGCAAGAACATTAACGTAGTTTTTTATAAAAAATTTTATGCGAATAGATAAATTTTTATGGTGTGTTAGGTATTACAAAACAAGAAGTATAGCAACAACTGCTTGTAAAAAAGGACATATTAAAGTTAATGGCGATACGGTAAAACCAAGTAGAGATGTGTATGCTACTGATGTCATTGAAGTACGAAAAAATCAAATTAACTACAAATTAAAAGTGAATGATATTCCACCAAATAGAATTGGAGCTAAACTAGTAGACATTTACAGAACAGATATTACGCCTAAAGAGGCTTTTGAAGCACAAGAACTTTTAAAATATTCTAAAGATTATTATAGAAAAAAAGGCACTGGAAGACCTACAAAAAAAGACAGAAGAGATATTGAAGATTATAATGAAGAAAATGAAGATTAAAATTATTACATTTAAATATTCTCCTTTATCTTTATAAAAACAACTTTAAAATAATGATTACAAAAAAAAATAGTATTCTAACTCACGAAGAAATTAATCATAAAATTAAACGAATTGCCTATCAAATTTATGAAAGTAATGTTAATGAAGAAGAAGTTGTTTTAGCTGGAATAGATAGTAATGGTTATATCCTTGCAAAAAAATTAAAAACTATTTTATCTAAAATCTCAACTATTAAACCTATACTCTGCAAGGTTATAATAGACAAAAAAAATCCTTTAAATACGATAAGCACTTCGATTTCGGCAAAAGAGTACACTAACAAATCTGTAATATTAATAGATGATGTATTAAATAGCGGAACCACTTTAGTCTATGGTGTTAAGCATTTTTTAGATGTGCCATTAAAACAGTTTAAAACTGCAGTTTTGGTGAATAGAAATCATAAAAAATATCCAGTAAAAGCAGATTTTAAAGGTATTTCCCTTTCTACTTCATTGCATGAACATATAGATGTTATTTTAGAAGGAAGTAATTTTGAAGCATTTTTAAAATAATTGCATCAAAATAGATTCTATTATTTCGTTCTCTGTTTTATTGGCATCAATAGTAAATTCTGCTTCAGAATAATATGCTAACCTTTCAAAAAGATGCTTCCCTATAAATTCCATTAACTCCTCTTTTGTTTTAAGATGAGAAATCACTGGTCTTTTATCGGTTTCATTTATTACCCTTTCTACTAAATTAGGTATAGAAACTTGTAAATAAATAGTTTTTACATTAGAAGTATTTAAAAGCAAATTCATGTTGTTAGCGTAACAAGGTGTACCTCCACCTAAACTAATTACTGCTTTTTTATTAGTTGCTATTACTTTTTTAAGACTTTCGTGCTCCATTTTTCTAAAATAGATTTCTCCTTTACGAGAAAACACATCGCTAATTGTAGCATTTTCTTCTTTTTCAATAAAATCATCTAAATCTATAAACTCATAATCTAGAATATTAGCTATTTTTTTTCCAAAATGGGATTTTCCTGAAGCCATATAGCCAAGTAAAACTATTATCATATTTTGTTATAAATTGATTATTAAAAACATACATTAATAAGGATACAAAAAAACAAAAAAACTTTAAAAATTTCTTAAAAAAACCATTGTTTTATTAATTAAACATTTTATATTTGCACCCGCTAACAACAATATATAAGTTGTTATTGAAATAATGACCTGGTAGCTCAGTTGGTAGAGCATCTCCCTTTTAAGGAGAGGGTCCTGGGTTCGAGCCCCAGCCCGGTCACTAAAAACCATTAATTTGTAAATTAGTGGTTTTTTTATTTAACTCTAAATGCTAGAGTATTATTTTCTTTTTTAATATCCATTATATATAAAATGGATATTAATAACGACCTGGTAGCTCAGTTGGTAGAGCATCTCCCTTTTAAGGAGAGGGTCCTGGGTTCGAGCCCCAGCCCGGTCACAAAAAAGTTAAGCATATGCTTAACTTTTTTTATTTATATTGCTTTTAAATTTTGCGCACGTGGCGGAATTGGTAGACGCGCTAGCTTGAGGGGTTAGTGTCCATTAGGACGTGGAAGTTCGAATCTTCTCGTGCGCACTTATAAAATTAACAGAGTAACACTTTCACTTACTTTCTACCATTCACAAAAAGAATTAAGCATTTTACAAAGTTTTCTTACATTCTTACTTCTAATTTAATAGATTTACGTTTCACTTAACGCAATTCTTTTTTTTGAGAAGACTTTTACTTATTCTATGCTTTTTATCTGTTCAAGTTCATTATGGACAGCAAGCTGTAAGTATTCAGCTAACAGAAAAAGATGGATTACCCGATATTGAGTTTTATGATATTGCGGAAGACCAAGAAGGTTATATTTGGCTTGCAGCAGACAAAGGGCTTTATAGATATAATGGTAGTGAATACACCTTATTTACCAATCCACAAAAAAAGGGAAGATCTTTATTTGGATTAACTTTTGATGCAAAAGGACGTTTATGGTGTAACAATCTTGCTGGTCAGTTTTTTTATGTTGAAAATGAGAAGCTTATTCTGTTCAAGGAATTTGAAAGCGTAAAATTTCTTTGCGATTTCATCATTTTTAAAAATCATTTAATCATTAATAATAATAATAATGAAGCACTAAGTGTAAATATAGAAACCAAAGAAGAAACATTTACTTCAATAAAATTAAATCAAGGCAATTCTTTTAGCGATTTAGAACCTAACCCCTCTCATTTTCATCAAACTCTAGGTAGATCAACTTATAAGATAGAAGATCCTTTTTTTAAAAATAAAAAACTCATAAAAACATTTACAAAACATAATATTACTGAGCGAGGTCAAATCAAATTTTTTGAATTTGAAAACACGCTATTCTATTTTAAAGAGGATTTTTCAAACCAAAGTAAACTAATCCTATCAAAAATTGTTAACAATGAGAGTGTTCGCGTTACCTTTCCTGAAAATATTGCAAAAACTAAAGTTAATCACGCTTATATTATAGATAATAAACTATGGATTTTAACCAACTCAGGCGTTTTTATATCCAAAATAGTTAATGATGAGCTCATAACAATAGAGCATTTATATCCTGAGTATTTTATTTCAGATGTTCTGGTAGACTCCAATTTAAACTACTGGTTTACAACAATTAATAATGGTGTTTTTGTTGTGCCAAATCAAGAGTTAAAGATTTACAATTCCATTTATAAAAACAATAAAAAAGATATTAGTGATATTGCTATTATCGATTCTGAAAACTATTATGTAGCAACATTAAATGGTAAAATATCTAAAATATCTCCAAATAAGGTTGAAAACATAGATATCCAAAATATTAATGAAGTATTTAACATTGCTTACAACAAACAAAATAATACGCTTTTAGTTTCTAGTAGAGAGTCTAATATTATTTACAATTTAAAAACAAAAAAACAGCAAACAATATATCGTTTTTACTCCAAATCGATAACAACTATAGATAAAGACAATTATTTATTAAGTTTACCTTATAGTGCTGCCATTTACAACGTAAAAAAAGACAGCGTTTCTATCTTACGCAACGCAAGAAGTTACAGCTCTGTTTATGATAATAATACCAATAAAGCATATGTAAGTTATATAGATGGTTTTCGTGTTCATGATTTAAACACAAATACCGTGACCGAAATCTTAAACAACAACAAACCTGTTCTAGGTTCTATAGTAGCAATTAATAACAACGAGATAGCGTGTATTGCCACACATAATAATGGTGTTATAGGTTTTAAAAATAATAAGAAGCTATTTCATTTTAACACAAAAAACGGATTACAATCGAATACCATTAATGGATTACAATTTAAAGACAATACCATTTGGGTAGCTACAGATAAAGGGATTCAAAGCTATAATTACCTCACTAAGAAATCTATAAACATAACCAAACAAGATGGCTTAGCTTCTGGAAATATTAATACTTTAAAAGTAGTAGATAATCAAGTAGTATTTGGTTCTAATTTGGGGTTATTTCATTTTGACACGAATAAAATTGAAAAAGAAAGACAAACATTAAAACCATACTTCACCTCTATTTCTATTGCTGAAAAAGATACCATATTACAAAAAACCTATACCTTAAAACAAGACAATAGCGAAATAAGAATTGCATTTAACACCAATGGATTTCAAACGAAAGAATTTGTAGAATATGCTTATAAAATTGAAGGATACAACAAACAATGGATTCCTTTAGAAAACAATGTCAATTTTGTAAAAATAAACACCTTACCTAGCGGAAAATATACTTTTAAAGTAAAAGCTAAAAATAAATTTAGCACCACCTTTTCTAAGCCTATAAGTATACAGCTAAAAATCACTTCTCTTTTTTATAAAACATGGGTATTCTATTTCCTAATGTTAATAATTATAGCAAGTATTATATGGTACTACTTCAATAAAAAAACCAAACGTTTACAAAAAGAACAAGCAATACAACTTGAAAAGGCAATCATTAGTGAAGAACTCGTTTTAACACAACTTGAAAACTTACGTTCGCAAATGAATCCGCATTTTATTTTCAATGCGCTTAACTCGATTCAGGACTATATTATTTTAAATGAAAAAAAACTAGCACGTCAATATTTAGTGAAATTTTCCCGATTAATAAGAACCTATTTAGAGCACAGTCAGACAAACGAAGTGACTCTAAATGAAGAAATAAAAACATTAAACTTATATTTAGAGCTAGAAAAAGAACGATTTGACGACGATCTTTCATTTCATATACATATAGATGAAAGTCTAGATGTTGATGCCATTCTTGTGCCTTCTCTATTTATTCAACCCTATGTAGAAAATGCTTTAAAGCATGGATTACTTCATAAAACAAAGAACAAAAAACTCCAATTAAACTTTTTAAAAGATAACGATTCCAATTTCTTAATCTGCGAAATTATAGATAATGGTATTGGTCGTGAAGCATCTGCAAAAATTAGAACCCAGCAAACCATAAATCACAAACCCTTTGCTACTTCTGCGAACCAAAAGCGCATTGACTTAATAAACAGAAGCCTGAATAAAAAAGTAACCTTAAAGGTCGAAGATGTAGTAGACGAAAATTTGGAAGTACAAGGAACCAAAGTGATCCTTAAAATAGCATTAACACTTTAAACTTAAAGTAATGAAAGCAATAATTATAGATGACGAAAAACGAGCTAGAAGAATACTAAGCACAATCATTAAGGAAGAATGCCCCGAAATTAAAAGTGTTTTAGAAGCTGAAAATTTAAAGGATGGCGTATCTATAATCAAAACTAAAAAACCAGATATTGTATTTTTAGATATTGAAATGCCTAACCATTCTGGTTTACAAATTTTAGAATTTTTTAAAAACGAGCCTATCCATTTTCAAATCATATTCACTACTGCTTATGGACATTATGCTATAGAAGCCTTTAAATTATCAGCTGTAGATTACCTTTTAAAACCTATAGATATTGAAGAAATAAAAACAGCCATTTCTAAAGCCACTTCTAATGCGGAAGAAAACTTCATCAAAGAAAAATTAATAAATTTAGAACGTAGTTTTGAACAATTAGCTTTAAATAAAATTGCTTTAGAGGTACCTAAGGGGATTCGTTTTGTATCCCATGAAGATATTTTATTTTTTGAAGCAGATGGCGCATATACAAAGGTGTATTTACAAAATGGAAAAACGGAACTCATCTGTAAAACTTTAAAACACTTTGCAGAACAACTTGTTAATAAGCCTTTGTTTTATAAACCACATCGCTCCTTTCTTATTAATCTAAAATACATGACAGAGATTACAAAAAAAGACGGACTACAAGTAATTATGAGTAATAATAAAAGTATTCCTATTGCTCGAGAACGTAAAGAGGATTTTATGGAAATCATTAATAGAGTGTTTTAACTTCCCTACCTTCTTAAAATTCTTTTTATTTTCCATTCATTAGCAAATCCTTACCATTCACAAAAAAGTTAGAAATTTTCTTACAATGCATTAGCATTTTTGTTTCATAATTATAAAAAACATTTTATTATGAAAACAAAATTACTATTGTTCTTTATCCTTTTTTATGGAATAGGGTATTCTCAAATTTATGTCGATATTAATGCTACAGGAAACAATGACGGTACATCTTGGGCAAATGCTTACACAAATCTTAATACTGCTTTAAGCAATAACCCAGCAGAAACATTTTGGGTTGCTTCAGGTAATTATATTCCTGGAAATTTAAATACATCTACATTTTCTATAAGTCTTGATCAAAAAATTTATGGTGGTTTTAATGGCACAGAAACTATTTTTACACAAAGAGATGTAATTACTAATGAGACCATTATTTCTGGTGATATAGATGGTAATGATGCTGTAATTTTTAATCCATTAGACCCAAATAAAGCAGATAATAGTTTCAGAGTTATAACAATAGTTGGTGCAAATGTAATTATCGATGGTTTTACAATAACAAATGGTAAAGCAACTTTTAGTACTGGTGGCTACGAAGAAGGTCCTGCTATATACAAGGCTGCTGCTGGAAATTTAGAAATTAACAATTGCAAAATAACCAATCATATAGCAAGTAGAGCTGGTGTAATTAGAGCCATCGATACATCTGGAGATATATTAGTTAAGAATAGTGTTTTTAGCGATAACGAAACCGTTTTTGCTACTATTTTTTACGGCCGTAATGGTTTTATGGGATCATTAAACACAAAATTTGAAGGCTGTCTGTTTTATAATAATGTTTCCACAACAAATACTGGTGGATCATTATTTTGGGCACGTCAAGATGTACAAGGTAATCAAACATTAGAAATTATAAATTCAACACTTACAAACAATACCATCACTAATGGTTCTACTGTTATTACGTGTACAAATACTGCAACTGTTGTTAATGTTTATAATTCAATTTTCTGGAATAATGTTGGTGCTAATAATAGTAACGTAAATGCCTTACAGACTAATGCGGTTGGTGAGTCTAAAAATAATATTTCTAATAATGGTTTTATAGGAAATTCTAACACTGCTAATAATCTTACTGCAGATCCTTTCTTTATAAATCCAAGCAATAATAATTATTCTATATTAGGAAGTTCACCTGCTGTAAATAATGGCGATAACATTTATGTTACCAATACAACCGACTTATCAGGTGCGCAACGAATTATAAATACAACTGTAGATATTGGTGCTTATGAAATAACTCCAGATCCTTGTGATCCTTTTGCGTTTTCTACTCCTTTGGTTGCGATTAATTCTTTTCAGTTAGAATGGCAAACAAACCCTGTAGCTACATCATGGGATGTTGCATATCATGAATCTTCTCAACCTTTCTCATCTGCAATACAAATTACAGGACTTACTGTAACTAACGCTACCATATCTAATATTATGGCTAATACACAATACCAAACCTATGTGCGTAGTGTTTGTAATGGTGTTACCGGTAATTGGATTTTAGCGACAATTACAACCACTCAAGTTGCACCAATATATGTCGCAAAAGATGCAACAGGAACAAATGATGGTACGAGTTGGGCTAATGCTTACACAGACTTAGCTAATGCACTTGCATTAAATCCTTCTAATTCGTTTTGGGTAAAAACAGGTAGTTATAATCCTGGCTCAAATTTAACAGATAGCTTTTTATTAAGTCAAGATCAACATATTTATGGTGGATTTGTTGGTACTGAAACAAGCCTTTCTCAGCGTAATACAAGTTTAAATCAAACCGTTTTAACAGGTGACGTAAATAGTAATGATGTCATGCCTGTTGTTTTTGGAGATGCATCATTATCGGATAATAATTATCAAGTTATAAAAGTTGGTGGTACGAATATTATTATAGATGGATTTACAATAACTGGAGGAAATGCTAATGGTAACGGCGGAAGTGATAATGCTGGAAGTGCTGTTTTAGTAACTTCAGCCACTACAGTTCATATAGTAGACTGTAAAGTCATTAACAATACTGGTACTGGCGGTGGTGTAATAAAAGCTATTGATGTAAACGGAAATGTTAACATTGCAGTAGCAAGAACAACTTTTGATAGTAATATTTACACAAATACACCAATTTATTACGGTCGAGCAGCAAATGGACGACTACTTGAAATTACTTTTGAATCTTGTTTAATTACTAATAACGAATCAAAAACTACTGTTTCAGGTTCTCATGGTGCTTTATTCTGGACAAGACAAGATGTTGGAGGTACGCAAATTATAACGTTTACAAATAGCACAATTACGGATAATACAATTAATAACGGATCATCAGTTGTAGCTACTATATTAAATAATGGCGGTAACCTTTCTACAAATATGTATAATAGTATTGTTTGGAATAATGTAAACTCAAGTAACACACCCTTAAATGCTATCGAAACAGTAGGTGCGGTAATTATTAGAAACAGTTTGTCTAATAATAATTTCCCTGGTCACTCTAATAAACAAAACACACTATCATCTGATCCATTATTTACAGATTCTAATATAGATAATTATACCTTGCTAGTAACATCACCAGCATTAAATGCGGGAGACAGTCAATTTATAAATGTGCAAACGGATTTGGAAGGTAACAACAGAATATCTGGTACGAGTGTAGATATTGGCGCTTATGAGATAGATGATAATTCGGTTGTGGTGCCTTTTGTAGATGCTGACTTTAAAGCAGCACTTGTAGGTGATTCCACAGTAAACTTAAATGGAGATACTGAAATTCAGGTAAGTGAAGCACAAGTATATTCTGGAGTTATAAGCGTACCAAACCAATCTATTACATCCCTTGGCGGTATTGAGTTTTTTCCGGGTATTACATCTGTAAACGCATCTAATAATTCATTAACTGATGTTGATTTATCTTCAAATAATTTAATAACTGAAATAAACGTAGAAAACAATCAGTTATCCTCTGCTAATTTTGGAGTTAATACACTTTTGACTGATTTGAATTTATCAAGTAATGCGTTTACCACTATTGATGTTTCAAATTACACAAGTTTATTAGAACTAAATCTTAGCAATAACTCATTAAATCAGCTAAGTATTTTTAATAACAGTATGCTAACATCACTTAATGTATCTAATAATATGTTAGCTGTTTTAAATGTAAAAAACGGAAATAATACAGCTATAACAACTTTTGATGCAACAATGAATAGCCCATTAACATGTATAGAAGTTAATGATTTACCTTTTGCAAATGCTAATTGGACTAGTATTGATTCGCAAACTAGTTTTTCTTCTAATTGTGTACCTCAAATATATTTAGATGTACAAGCAACAGGATCTAATGATGGTAGTAGTTGGGCAGATGCTTATGTAGATTTAGAAACAGCACTTGCAGACAACCCCGCAGGAGAATTTTGGATGGCTGCTGGTAGATATGTTGTAGCAAATGGATCACGTTCTAATACTTATGAGATAGGCGCAGATCAAAAAATTTATGGTGGTTTTGATGGTACAGAAACTAATTTAACTCAGCGTAATCCAGCTACAAATATTGTAATTCTTGATGGTGATCGTGATAATGATGATGGTACTGTTTTTCTTGATCATAACTCTTCTAACAGTAGTTTAGGATTAGACAACGTCTACCATGTTATTACAATTATAGGTAATAATGTAATAATTGATGGTGTAACCATTAAAGGTGGAAATGCAAATGGAGGTACATCCGAAGATCGTCGTGGCTCTGCAATAGACATAAAAGAAGATGCAAGAACCCTTACAGTAAATGATGTAAGGTTTAACTATAACCGTGTATTTGATGGTGGTATTATTTTTGGAACTCAAAGCACAAACACCAATCTATCGTCGGATTATATGTTTACAAATTGCGTGTTTGATAGAAATTTAGGACGCTTTGCAGCTATATTTTATTATGCAAATCCACTTTCTACAGCTGGTGTAAATTCTACATTTGTAAATTGTCTTATATTTGATAATAGGGTAACTTCCGTAAGTGATTATCCTGGATCGACAACTGGTGCGTCTTCGCTTAACTCTTTATTTTGGTTACGTTCTGATGTGGCTGGTGGTATTAATAATGGTAAGTTTATTAATATGACAATAAGCCAAACAGTATTTAATAATAATTTTCCTGGTACACCTACAGCAGGTTTAATATCAGGAACTCGTGTAAATGGTACAACAAATATTGAACTTTATAACAGTATACTTTGGAATAATGGAAGTAACAATGTTGCTGTAGATACTCAAGATACTTTCGCTCCAGCAAATTCTGTAATTATTCGTAACTCCTTATCTCAAGATAATTTTAGTAACCAAAGTAATACAATGAGTATATTAAATTCAAATCCTAACTTCTCTAATGAAGCTGCAAACGACTTTACCTTAAATAGTAATTCGCCAAGTATAGATACAGGAGGAAATCAATATTTTCCATCAAATGTTTTAACAGATTTAGTAGGAAATGCTAGAATTTTCAACTCAATTGTAGATATGGGAGCTTATGAATCTGTTTCCACATTAAGCACAACAGATTTTGAATTAAATACAAACGAAATTTCACTTTATCCAAATCCAACATCATCCATTTTAAATATTAAATCAAAACAAGATGTAGAAACGGTTACTATCTATTCCGTTTTAGGAAAAAAAGTTTTAAAAGCGGAAACAAAAACAATTGATGTATCTAACTTATCACAAGGCATTTACATTATGAAAATAATAACTAAAGATAATTCGGAAACTGTAAAACGTTTCATTAAGAAATAGAAGAAGCTATTAATTCGTTTTTTTTGAAAAAGGGAAGTCCACGTTGGCTTCTCTTTTTCTATTTTTACACCTTACTATTTTAGTAAATCATCCAGTGTTTCTCTAACGGTTTCACTATTCCAATTTGCAGCACCTTCCTTATCTATTATAATTTTTCCCTCTTTGTTTATTAGCAATGTTCTCGGAATACTAGATACTTCAAATTCTGAAGGATTTTCTAAAGAAGTAAATACGTTAAACGAATACTTATTTTTAGATAAAAACGTTTCTATCTTTTCCTTTTTTTCGTTGGAAACAAATAGAAAAACTACCTTATCCTTATACGCATCATGTAATTTCTGAAGGTTAGGCATTTCCGCAATACAAGGCGGACACCAAGTAGCCCAGAAGTTTATTAGCACAACTTTACCTTTTAAATCTTTAAAATCAATTGCATTTCCTTTTACATCTTGTAATTGCCAACTAGCATAGTGTACCACCTTGGTATCTGCTTCTGCTTCAACAGATGGACTAAACAAAGCCAATCCCTTATGCAACATTACTTGAATAGGTTTTCTTGTTTTCGGTATAATCAGAAGAACAAGGATTACAACAAAGAGTATATTTTTAAATTTTAATTTATTCATAACACAAAAAAAATGAAGCGTAATTTAATAGATAAACAACGCTTCAAATCTAACAAAAAAACAAGGATTAAACCTATATATTTTTATCTAGTAACCGATCCAGAAAGAGATACTATTGGTCCGGTTCCCATAGTAATTGTACTATGATTCATTGCATCTGCAGGAACCAAATGCGCTAAAGGTTTTAAAGTAAATGGTGCTGTATTATTATCTGGGTAAGGTTCTACAGAAATCACAATAGTAGCTCCTTTTAAATCTGTTGGAAATGTCATTCCTGTTGGTGCATTTTGCAAGAAATCTTCTCCAGGATATCCTGGTCCATTACCAGCATCTCCTTTAAATGGCGATGTTGCTGCATTATCATCGGCCATTGCAGCATCTGTAAAAGTACCTGTACTAATTGGAGTACCATCAATTACAGCCCAACCTTCATATTTCCATCCATCGGAAAGTGTTGGTAAATCTAATCCTGTTACTGCAGTTCCTGAAGTATTATCTAAAAACCAAACACCACTCTCCTCGTTAGTATCATCCATGTCTGTAGGTGTTGCTAAAATGTAAGCTCCCGCAGCCGAAGAAAAATCTGCTACTAAATTAGAATTTACGGTAGCAGAACTACCAGAGAAATCTCCTGCTAAAATTTTTGTATCTGCTGGTGCTGGATCTGGATCAATTGTTGGTTCAATAGATAATACAAATGTTGTTGCTTCAGCTAACTGTGTAGCATCTACTGTGAAATTTTGTGGAAAAGATACGCTTGAAAAAGTTCCTGTAGAAACTGGCGAACCATCTACTATTATCCATCCTTCGTAAACGAAATCGTTACCTAGTTCTTCTAAACCTGTTAAGTTTAATGTTAAATCTGTTGTTGTAGGAGTGCTGTTATTGTCATCATCACTACTGCAAGAAGTGGCAAAAATCCCTAATGCCAAAACTGCTAAAATTGTTTTTTTAATCATTGCTATATAATTTTATTATTAATAGTTCAAAATTATATACTAGAGCGATGATAAAATGTTAGCTAGCTAACACTAAGCAGTTTTTTTTAATATTCGTATCTCTTTTCTGTTAAATTCTAACACTTTTTCTTCTTTTAACTCATTTAAAAGAATATTAAGTGTAGGTCTTGAAGTACCTATTAAAGAAGCTATATCTTTTTGTGTGTATGGATGCTTAATTATATGGTCTCCAGTTTTTGGGCAATTATAACCATACTCATCACATAATTCATTTAAAAATTCTTTTAAACGTGATTTGGTATCTTTAAATAAAAGTAATTGTAGTCTTCGTTCTAGTTTTTGAAATTTAAATCCAATAAACTTATATATTTTAAAACTGAAGGTTTGATTATCTCGCATTAAATCATGCATTGTATCTACGCCAATTGGGCAAATAGAAGTTAGATTATCTACGGATTGGGCAAATTCTTTTCTGGTTATTTGTCCTAAAATTGCTTTTTCACCAAATAACTCTCCTTTCGTTAAAATTGCTTTTACAACTTCTTCTCCATCTTCATTGTAGTAACCAATTTTTACTTTTCCTTTTTCAATTAAATACACCTTATTTGCCGAATCCTCTTCAAAATATATATAATCTTTTTTCTTATACGCATCAAAATCATGCCCTTTCTTATACGCTTTAAATTTATGAGGACAAAGTACCTTAAAGAGATTAACATCATCAAAAAACCAAAGTGAATTCATAGGTGTTTTATTTTATAAATATTTCCTTAACAGTCGACATTTTCTATAAAAGCTTACAATAAAGCATAAAAAAACTCCTGAATTTCATCAGGAGTTTTTACTAATTTATTTTACTCTTTATTTAAGAATTGTTTTCTTTTTTAATTAAATTTAAAGCAGAACCTTCATTATACCAATCTATTTGAGGTTGGTTATACGTATGGTTTAGCTTAATAGTATCTTTAGAACCATCTGCATGAACAATTTCTAATGTTAACTGTTTGTCTGGTGCAAATGCGTTTAAATCTGTAAAATTAAATGTATCATCTTCCTGAATTAAATCGTAATCATTTTCATTAGCAAACGTTAAACCTAACATCCCTTGTTTTTTAAGGTTTGTTTCATGAATTCTTGCAAACGATTTAACAATAACTGCAGCAACACCCAAATGTCTTGGCTCCATTGCAGCATGTTCACGAGAAGAGCCTTCGCCATAATTATGATCTCCAACTACAATTGTTTTTACACCTGCAGCCTTATATGCTCTTGCAGCATCTGGCACTCCTTCGAATTCACCAGTCAATTGGTTTTTAACAAAGTTTGTTTTTTTACCGAAAGCATTAACAGCTCCAATTAAACAGTTGTTCGATATATTATCTAAATGCCCTCTAAAACGTAGCCAAGGTCCTGCCATAGAAATATGATCTGTGGTACATTTACCAAAAGCTTTAATTAACAATTTTGCACCATTAATGGTATCACCTAATGGTTCAAATGGTGTAAGTAATTGTAAACGCTCTGAAGTAGGGCTTACAGAAACCTCTACTTTACTACCATCTGCTACTGGTTCTACAAAACCTGCATCTTCTACAGCAAAGCCTTTTGGAGGTAACTCCCATCCTGTTGGTTCATCGAACATTACCTCTTGCCCTTCTTCATTTATTAACTTATCGGTTAACGGGTTAAAGTCTAACCTTCCTGCAATTGCAATTGCAGCTGTTATTTCTGGAGAAGCTACAAAAGCATGCGTATTTGGATTACCATCTGCTCGTTTTGCAAAGTTTCTATTAAAGGAATGCACTATACTATTTTTTGGTGCATTTTTAGGATCGCTATATCTTGCCCATTGGCCAATACAGGGTCCGCATGCGTTTGTAAATATTTTAGCATCTAATCTTTCAAAGATTCCTAAAATACCATCTCTATCTGCTGTATAACGTACTTGTTCTGACCCTGGATTAATACCAAGTTCTGCTTTCATTTTTAAGCCTTTGTCTAAAGCTTGTTGCGCAATAGAGGACGCTCTAGATAAATCTTCATAAGAAGAGTTAGTACAAGAACCTATTAATCCCCATTCTACTTGAATTGGCCAATCGTTAGTTTTAGCTGCTTCATTCATTTTCACTCCGACTGGGGTAGATAAATCTGGTGTAAAAGGTCCATTTAACAATGGTCCTAATTCGGATAAATTAATTTCGATAACTTGATCGAAATATTGTTCTGGATTTGCATATACTTCTGCATCTCCTGTTAAATACTCTCTCACTTTATTAGCAGCATCTGCAACATCTGCTCTTTCTGTAGCACGTAAATAACGCTCCATAGAATCATCGTATCCAAAGGTAGAAGTAGTAGCACCTATTTCTGCTCCCATATTACAAATGGTTCCTTTTCCTGTACAAGACATAGATGTAGCTCCAGGTCCGAAATATTCTACAATAGCTCCGGTTCCTCCTTTTGCAGAAACAATACCTGCAACTTTTAATATTACATCTTTTGGCGCTGTCCAACCCGAAAGTTTTCCGGTTAACTTCACTCCTATTAATTTAGGGAATTTAAGTTCCCAAGCCATTCCTGCCATTACATCTACAGCATCTGCTCCACCAACACCAATAGCAACCATTCCTAATCCACCAGCATTTACGGTATGCGAATCTGTACCAATCATCATTCCTCCTGGGAAGGCATAGTTTTCTAAAACTACTTGATGAATAATTCCTGCTCCTGGTTTCCAGAAACCAATTCCATATTTATTGGATACGGAAGCCAAGAAATCAAAGACTTCACTACTTACCGAATTTGCGTGTTTTAAATCTGTAGAAGCACCATCTTTAGCTTGTATTAAGTGATCACAATGTACAGTTGTTGGCACTGCTACTTTAGGTTTTCCAGCTTGCATAAATTGCAGTAATGCCATTTGTGCAGTTGCATCTTGACAAGCAATACGATCTGGAGCAAAATCTACATAATCTTTACCTCTTGTAAATGCCTTAGTTGGACTTCCATCCCAAAGGTGATTATATAATATTTTTTCTGAAAGTGTTAATGGTTTACCAACAACTTCACGAGCTTTATCTACGCGCTCTGCCATTTGTGCATAAACCTTTTTGATCATATCAATATCGAATGCCATAGTCTATTATTTTAAATTTATTTCTACTAATATACAAAATGTAAGATGACTTTAAAAAGGTTAATTACATATATATAATGATACTGAAATAAGTTTTTTCTATACCCATATTTCTTAAAATGGAAAAGCCGCTTTAACGTCATCTTTTGTATTAATTATTGAAACATATATATAAAAATAAATGTTTATTTTTTGGATGCGTTAGGGATTGTAGTGGCATCCTTTTTTTATAACAACTAGATATTTAATAGATCGAAATAATGAGCTCGATTTTCTCTTTTATTTATTCTAACAAATAAGAAAAAAAAGATATAACGGAAAGCCCGACCCTTGTGGTAACGCCCAACTTATGAATCGTATTTATGCTACTTGGAAATTAATGGTAATGTAAATAAAATAAAAAATCCCGAATCTAAGACTCGGGATTTTTATTATATTAATTTTAAAAAAATTATCTCACTAATTGTTTTTGAGAAGGTTTAAACTTCGTTAGAACGATACCATCTACAGCAGCTTCATATTCTGCCATGGTTGGAGTTCTTCCTAAAATGGTAGATAAAACTACAACTGGAGTAGAAGACAGTAAAGACTCTCCTTTTTTCTCACCAGAATCTTTTACAACCCTTCCTTGGAATAAACGTGTGGAAGTGGCCATAACGGTATCTCCTGGTTCTGCTTTTTCCTGATTCCCCATACAAAGGTTACAACCTGGACGTTCTAAGTACAACATATTTTCATATTTAGTACGTGCTAAGCCTTTAGGTGCGTTATCGTCAAACTCGAATCCGGAATATTTTTGTAAAACTTCCCAGTCGCCTTCTTCTTT
Organism: Lacinutrix cladophorae; assembly: GCF_053604645.1. Lineage (NCBI taxonomy): Bacteria > Pseudomonadati > Bacteroidota > Flavobacteriia > Flavobacteriales > Flavobacteriaceae > Lacinutrix > Lacinutrix cladophorae. The sequence goes on from NZ_JBSHNR010000104.1 coordinate 44,712, forward strand.
TAGTTCGTCTACAATATTATAAGTTGGAGGAGCTACTACTAGAGGTGCTTTAAATACTACTTCACCATGTTGTGCTTCTATATTTTTTAACATTTGAGCTAAAATTTTCATATCTCCTTTATGCACCATACAAGAACCTACGAAACCTAAATCTACTTTTTTAGTACCACCATAAAAAGATAATGGTCTGATATTATCGTGTGTATAACGTTTTGAAACATCTTCATTATTTACATCAGGATCTGCAATCATTGGTTCTGCAATTTCATCTAAATCAATAACAACTTCTGCATGATATTTAGCGTTTGCATCTGGTCTTAAAGAAGGTTTGATACCAGTTTTAAGTTCTGTAATTCTGGTTTCCGCTTTATCTACAAGACCTTTAAGTACTTGTTTCGCGTTGTCCATACCTTTATCAATCATGATCTGGATACGTCCTTTTGCAATTTCTAATGATTCTATTAACGTTTCATCTTCAGAAATACATATAGAAGCTTTAGCTTTCATCTCTGCTGTCCAATCTGTAAATGTAAAAGCTTCATCTGCTGTTAAAGTACCAATATGCACTTCAATTACACGACCTTGGAATACGTTTTCGCCTCCAAATTGCTTTAACATTTGTTGTTGCGTTGCGTGTACTACATCACGGAAATCCATGTAGGATTTCATTTGCCCTTTAAAGGTTACTTTAACCGATTCTGGGATTGGCATAGAAGCTTCCCCAGTTGCAAGCGCTAATGCAACTGTTCCTGAATCTGCTCCAAAGGCAACACCTTTAGACATACGTGTGTGCGAGTCACCACCAATGATAATATCCCAATCCCCTACTGTAATATCGTTTAGTACTTTATGGATAACATCTGTCATTGGGAAGTATTTTCCTTTAGGATCACGTCCCGTAATTAAACCAAAATCGTTCATAAAACGCATTAATCTTGGAATATTAGCTTTAGACTTATCATCCCAAACAGAAGCGGTATGACAACCCGATTGGTAAGCTCCATCTACAATTGGTGAAATCACTGTAGCAGCCATCATCTCTAATTCTTGAGAAGTCATTAATCCTGTAGTATCCTGTGACCCTACAATATTAACTTCTGCACGAACATAAGAACCAGCATGTAAAGTTGCACCAGAAGTTCCTACTGCATTTTTATTGAATATTTTTTCAACGGCTGTTAAACCTTGTCCTTCAATAGACACTTCTTTAGAGGTAGCATATACTTGAGGCACATCTATACCTAAAGTTTTACATGCAAAAGTTTGTAATTTTTTACCAAATACGACAGCGTAAGAACCTCCCGCTTTCATAAACTCCATTTTTTGTGGTGTAAATGCAGCAGATATATCTTTTAATGCAACTTTACCGTGGTATAATTTTTTCTCTTTTGTGTTTATGGTTAAAACAGTTCCTGTTGCTACGGAATACATTTGTTTTAATATTGGTTCTCCATCTTCATCTACAATAGTGTTTCCGTCAGCATCTTTTTGTTGCACCCAGTTTTTAAGATCTAAACCAATACCACCAGTAACTCCAACGGTAGTTAAAAAAATTGGAGCAATACCATTAGTACCTGCAATTACAGGCGCAATATTAATAAATGGCACATAAGGGCTAGAAGAAATACCGGTCCATAATGCAACATTATTAACACCAGACATTCTAGAAGACCCTACTCCCATGGTTCCTTTTTCAGCGATTAGCATTACGCGTTTATCCGGATGTTGTTCTTTTAAAGCTAACAATTCATTTTGCATGTCTTTGTTATGTTCAAACATACATTGACCATGTAATTCACGATCTGAACGAGAATGTGCATCACCACCTGGAGATAATAAATCTGTAGAAATATCACCAACACCGGCAATGTAAGTTACTACGTCAATCTCTTCGTCAATCTCTGGAAGTTTAGTAAAGAACTCCGCTTTCGCGTAGCTTTCAATAATATCTTTAGCAATTTCGCTTCCATTTTTAAAAGCTTCTTCTAAACGAGCTGTATCTGCTTCGTAAAGGAATACTTGTGTTTTTAAAACTTCTGCAGCTTCTTTTGCGATGGCAGCATCCGTTCCTAGGGCTAAATCTAATAGTACTTTAACAGAAGGGCCACCTTTCATGTGTGATAATTGCTCTAAAGCAAATGCAGGTGTAATTTCTTTAACAACAGATTCCCCTAAAACAATCTCCTTTAAGAACTTTGCTTTTACACTTGCAGCGCTTGTGGTTCCTGGTAAAACATTATAGATGAAAAAGTTTAGAGATTCTTCTCTATACTTATTATCTACGTCTTTGATTTGCGCAATGATTTCGCTAAGTAACTCAGTACCATCAATAGGTTTAGGATGAAGACCTAATTCTTTTCTGTCTTCTATCTCTTTAAGGTAATCTTTATAAGTGTTCATATAAATAGAATAATTCTTTTTAATCTTAATTAAATGTCAATTTATTTCTGGAAAACACTATAAATCAATCGTTTTCGTTAGCCTCACTAATATTTGTATATTAATGATTAAATATTCATTTGAAAAAGGTTAAGGTTGATTTTAAAATATCAAGCGAAATTACGAAATTTAAGAGATACTAAAAAATATATAAAGATCTGTGAGAATGATTGAATATAGTGCAACAAAACTTTATTTAGCTATTATAAATTACGAATAAATAAATTTGAACACCTAAAAATAACAAATTAATAAATTTAGCTCTAAATATTGTGAAACTAATTATTTACAACGATTCTAAATTATTATTTTAGTGAAAATATTTACAAAAAAAGGGATAAAAAATATGGATAAGGAAGCTATTAAAATAAACTTTTGATAATTTGTTCTTCGGATATACCTTCTGCCTCAGCTTTATAATTTTTAATAATTCGATGACGTAGAATACTTGTTGCAACAGCTTGCACATCTTCGATATCTGGTGAAAACTTCCCATTTATTACAGCATGTGTTTTTGCTGCAAGAATTAAGTTTTGTGAAGCTCTAGGTCCAGCTCCCCAATCGATATATTTTTTCACTAAATCTGCTGCAGTATCCCTATTGGGTCTAGTTTTAGCAACCATTTTCACAGCATATTCGATAACATTGTCTGCCACTGGAATACGACGAATTAGTTGTTGAAAATCTATAATTTCTTGCGCATTAAATAATGCATTTACTTTTGCCTTTAAATCTGTTGTTGTAGCTTTAACTACTTGTACTTCTTCTTGAAAAGAAGGGTAGTCTAAATGAATAGCAAACATAAATCGATCTAATTGTGCTTCAGGAAGCGGATAGGTTCCTTCTTGTTCGATAGGATTTTGTGTTGCTAAAACAAAATAAGGCAAACTTAATTTATAATGGTGTCCTGCAACTGTTACTGCTCTTTCTTGCATTGCTTCTAAAAGTGCAGCTTGCGTTTTAGGTGGTGTTCTGTTTATTTCATCTGCTAAAATAATATTAGCAAATATTGGTCCTTTAATAAATTTAAAGTTTCTGTTTTCGTCTAAAATTTCACTCCCTAAAATATCACTAGGCATTAAATCTGGAGTAAACTGTATCCTTTTAAAATCTAATCCTAACGTTTGCGCAATTGTATTTACCATTAGCGTTTTTGCTAATCCTGGCACACCTATTAAAAGTGCATGTCCACCTGAAAAAATAGAAATAAGTATTTGGTTTACTACCGCATCTTGTCCTACTATAACTTTAGCAATTTCTTGCTTTAAGTTTTTATATTTTTTTACAAATTGTTCTACAGCTGCTACGTCTGACATATTATTTTTTTAACCAATTACTAGAAAAATCACAATCTCTATGCTCACCATTTACTTTAATATAGGTATCCTTGATTTTTTCATCTTGCCATTTTTCAATAGCTTTAAAACGTTTTTCTGTTAATGTTAATTCTTTAATTTTTAAATAATCGCGAGAATAATTAGCTTCATGCTCGTCTACTCTATCTGTTACGCGTAAAATTTTAAATTTAACTTTTCCAGTTCGGTCTTGATCTGTTAGAATTAAACTCACTTCACCTTCCTTTAGTTCTTGAATTTGTGTATACAATTCTGTATCCATTTTAGTTAATTCAAAATTATAATCTTGTGTTGCAGGATTAATTAAAAATCCGCCTTCACTTCTGGTTTCTTTCTCGTCACTATATTTTCTTGCAGCATCTTCAAAAGTAATTTCTCCATTTACTATTTGCTCACGTACACGTTCTAGTTCTTCTTTTGCTTCAGTAATTGCAGATTCTGAAACTTGAGGCATTAATAATATATGACGAACATCAAATTCTTGTCCTCTAATTTTTTCTAATTGAATAATATGATATCCGAAATCTGTTTTAAAAGGGTCTGATATTTCGCCTTCTTGTAATGCAAAAGCAACATCTCTAAATTCTTTAACCATTAAAGGTTTTTCTCTGTTTAAGGTATATAAACCTCCTTTTGCTACAGATGCTTTATCTTCTGTGTACAGTACCACTTTAGAGCGAAAACTTGCTCCATTTTCTAACACATCGGATTTAAATTCTTTTAGTCTGTTTATAACTTTTTGTGTTTCCTCTGGTGCTACTTTTGGTTCTATTATTATTTGAGATACTTTAAGCTCTGTACCAAATGTTGGTCTTTCGTCTTCAGGTATTTTATTGAAAAATATTCTTACTTCTTCTGGAGTAACTTCTACTTCGTCAATAATTTTGCTTTGCATACGCTTTGCTAATTCATTGCTTCTGTTAATTTCATACATTTCTTCTCTAAAGCTTTTTTCGTCATCTTTTTTATAAAAATCTAAAAGCTCTTTCATATCTCCACCTGTTTGTGATAGAAATTGTTGAATTTGATAATCTACATTAGATCTTATTTCTGCATCTGAAATTTCTATACTATCCTGTACTGCATGATGCGCATATAATTTATTTTCTAAAAGGGAACCAAATAATTGACATCTTGGAATATCATCTGTAGATACACCTTGTGCTTTCATTTGCAAAATAGTTTTGTCTATATCTGAATCTAATATAATATGTTCTCCTACTACTGCAGCAACACCATCTACTTTTATTGCTTGGTTGGATAGTTGTGGTTTTACACTATCTGTCGTTGTTTTTTCTTTTACTGGATCTTCTATGATCTCTTGAGCAGTGATTACGTTTGTAATAAATACTGCGATACTTAATATAAATAGGTGTTTCAATTTATTTGTAGATTTCAAATTTTTTGTTTGTAATTGCATCTTTTGTAATATCCTTTTCTAATTCTCTTATTTTTTCTAATTTCCTTTTATTAATAACAATTTGGTCTATTGTTGGCTTTACATACTCTAAAGGAGCTGTACTGTTTTGCAATAGTACGTCATTAATTTGCATCAAATATAAACCTAATGAATCTTTGAGTTGTATAAAATTAGTTTTTTTTAACAGTTCGTCTTTATTATCTAAGTTTATTGCTGGTATTTTTTTCACAATTTGGTCCCATTTTATCCAAATAGAATCATTTAAAGAGTAAGACTTAAACTGAATGGATATAGAATCTAGATCTTTTTTATCTTTTGCATCAAATCTTCTAAATTTTTTAGCAATTTCTATAGCGTCTGCTTCCTGCATTTTTTCATCTAAATTAATGTATCGAAACATAACTAATTCTTCATTTAACTTAAAAGCTTCTTTATTGCTTTCATAGTAAGCCGCTGCTTCTTGATAAGAAACTACGGTATCCAGGTCTCTATTTACTAGTGCTTCTAAATACCCTTTTGCATATAAATCGTTTTTATATTGCTCTACTAATTTATTATATTGATTTAGTTTTGTTTCGTTTAAATTTAACTTTGCTCCTTGCACTAACAATTGCTGTGTAGCCCAACCATTAATATAATTATTAGTTAAAACAATACTGTCTTGTTTAGAAGCTTCAGAAGAAATTAAATCCTGTATATCCTCTTTATACAAATACGCATCTTTTACTCTCGCTACAGGGATTCTATCATCTGGTTCTTTGAAAAAATCACAAGAAAATAAGAAGAGCACAATGGAGATAAGAAATATGTATGATGTTAATTTCAATCTTTATTTAATTTAGATTTTACTGTTGTTAGTACGTCTTGATGTATAGTAACCTTGTATTTATTTTCTAAATCTACTAACCATTTTTTTTCTTTTGCATCTTGAAAATCACTAGACACTTTACCTTTAGCTTCTTCGAATGTTTTTTGTGTTTTAGGAAGTATTTCATTAACCTTAACTACAACAAAAGAATCATTGTGAGTAAACACTTTAGAAACGCCTTTTTTAAATGAAAAACCTTTTGGTAATGCTTGATGTTTTGCATCCATAAGTCCAGAAGTAAATATTACATGTACTTGATCTTCTGTATTTACTATGCTTTTAATTTCTTCAATAGTTATTCCATTTTTTAATAGTTTCGCTACTTTATTTATATCTTTCTTTTTTGCTGAAGAAGCTACTACTGCATCTACTCTTTCGTTAAAGAAATAGTTTGTTTTATTTGCATTGAAGAATTCTTGTACTGCAACGGAATCATTTGCGGCTGCTTTCCAGATTTCATTTTCCATTAAATCAAACAACAATAAGCCATCACGATACTCACCAAGAATGTTTGCAAAATCTTCATTTTCAAATTCTAGATTTTCTTCTTGATACGCAAGCATTTTTTCTTCTAAAAAGGCATTATAAGTGTTTTCTATAATTTTATTTAGAGGTAATTGTTTCTTGTTTCTACGTTGACTTTTAATTAAAAAGTCTGCAAAATCTTTATAGGTAAATTGTTTTTTCTCTATTGTAACAAAAGCTTTTTCAGGCTGAAAACTCTCTGGTGTTTTCCACTTACTTTTATAAAACTCGTTATTTAGTATAGAGGTAAAATATGCCAAGTCTTTATCTACATTAGATATTGCATAACGCTCTTTTAATTTATTTATTCTTGAGGTGCTTATTAATTTAGATCTGCTATCTCGCTTTACTTTAGCTTCTAGCGTAGACTTCATATCTTGAAAAGGTGGCGTTTCTATTTTTTTAATAAGCTTCATAATATGCCAACCAAAATTAGATTTAAATGGCTTTGTATAAACCCCTTCTTCCTGTATAGAGAAAGCTTGATCTTCAAATTCTTGAGAACGTAATTCACCGCTAGAAAAAGGAGATAATTTTCCTCCTTTAGTTGAAGTGCTTTTATCTTCAGAAAACTGCTTTGCTAAAGACTCAAAATCTTCCCCTTGTTCTAATTTTTTATAAATATCTTGAATTCTACTTTCAGCATCTTCCTTATCCAGATTAATCATAATATGAGCGACCTCTCTTTGCCCTCTAGATTTACGTTTATCAAAAACCTTAACGATATGGTAACCAAACTGCGTTCTAAAAGGTAATGAAACCTCGCCTATTGAAGTATTATACGCAGCGTTTTCGAAAGGGTAAACCATTTTAAATCCAGAAAAATAACCTAAATCTTCTGCATATATTGTCTTACCATTATGTACTTCTTTTTGCACTGCTTTATATCCTTCGTCAATTACGCGACCTCTTAGTTTTAATAAATCATTATAAGCGACTAAGGTGTCTTTTGGATTTGCGTTTTCATCTATTCGAATTAATATATGACTAGCATTCACCTCATTAGTTGTACGTTCATAAGCCTCATTTACTAATGCATCTGTAACTTTATTATCGGTTAAATAATTTTTAGCCAATTGGCTTTTATAATTACTCAATTCACGTTTGTATTTAGGCATAGTATCAAGACCTAATGTCTTAGCTTCTTTTAGCTTAAGCTTATAGCTTACAAAAAGTTTTAAATATGCATCCACATCTTTTTGGGACTCATCTTTAACTAAGTCCAAATTTTTATTAAACACACGAATAAATTCGGAAGCATAAACAGGATCTTCGTCTACAGTAAAAAGTACTTGTTTGTTATTGTTTTGAGCATAAAAGCTAATTGTAAATGCAAAAAAGAATAGGGTTGAAAAAAATCTCATAGTACAGATAAATATATAATATATAGGTTCTTGCAAAAATAGAAATATAAACCTATTTAGCAAGCTGTATTAACAAAGCATTAATAAGTTTTATTTTATTTAAAAAGAACTAGAATGCAATAAAACTTATTAACACGAAAACCTTGTAGTAAAAATATTTTTAAATATTATTTGTATAATTACTTAGACAAACAATTTTAAAACAAACAATTATGAAAACAAAACTACTTTTTATTTTAACATTACTTTTATCTTCATTTATAGTTAATGCTCAAGATATTGGTTTTTTAGGTGATTTTAATGGCTGGGGAGACGATGTGAACATGACCACTACAGACAACATTACTTTTACTTTAAACAATTACTATTTACCAGCAACAGGATTAAAGTTTAGACAGGATGACGATTGGGCAAATAACTGGGGTGGAGACACCTTCCCTGCTGGAACATGGTCTAGCAATAATATCCCAGTAGTTGCTGGATTTTACGATATTAGCATTAATATAGCAACCACAGAATATAGTTTTACAGCAGTAACTCCAACAGACCAAAACGTAAGTGTGATTGGAGATTTCAACGCTTGGGCAGGGGATTTTGTTCTATCGACAACAGACAACATTACGTATACCGCTACAGATGTCACTTTAACTGCTGGAGAATTAAAATTTAGAAGAAATGCAGGTTGGTCTTTAAATTACGGAGGGACTTCGCTTACAGGAACTGCAACCCCAAATTCTACAAATATTACTATTCCTTCTAATACAGATTATGATATCTCATTTAATATAGAAACATTAGCTTATTCTATTACTGAATCTTCTTTAAGTATAGAAGAATTTGATTTTAACAACAGCTATAAAGTTATAAATGGCCATTTATATGGAAACCTAAATGAACAGGTTAACATTAATATTTACAATGTATCTGGGCAATTAGTTAAAACATACAATAACATAAATGTGAATGCAAACGCTAGTTTTAACTTAGAATTGAAAGCCAATCAGCTTTACTTAATAAGACTACAATCTCCAAGCGGAATTAAAACATTTAAAACTATTTTATAGTCCAATCCTTTTTAACAAATAACAAAAGCCACCTAATTTAGGTGGCTTTTTAGTTATTAAAATTCTAAAAAAAACTATCTTTATAAACTATTTAATTAATAGATTATAATGAAATACACCACAGAGATTGTTGTTAAAATTCCTTTAGAAGAATGCATTGCAATTTTAAATCATACTGCAAATTTAAAACATTGGCAAAAGGACTTAACAAGCTATGAGCATATTTCTGGAACACCAGGAACTATTGGTAATAAAATGAAACTAAATTACAACATAAACAACCGTAAAATAGAACTTACTGAAACCATAATGCATATAAATTTACCACACGAAATTTATTTTAGTTATGAAACCAAAGGAATATTAAACACGCAGAAGAACCATTTCTTCGCGACTCCAGAAGGCCATACTAAGTGGATAAATGAAAACGAATTCTCATCCACTTCTTTTCTAACAAGAATTATGTTAATATTAATGCCTAGAGCATTTAAAAAACAATCTAAAAAATACTTAACAGATTTTAAAACATTTGCCGAAAACAAAACACCTATCTTAAAATGCGTAAACTAAAACTTATCTGGGATTTTAGAGGTCCTAGTGCTGAAAAAACTGCACAACATCATGAAATTCATTTAAAAGAATATGTAAAAAACCAAAGCGTAAATGTAGACTTGACTGGTCATGAAATTATTAATAACATGTACTCTATTGCTTTTATGATTATAAACGAAGAAGACAAAAAAACCTTTAGAGACACATTAAAACCACATCGAGGAGAATGGGTAGATTAACAAAATTAGCTAGCAAAAACTAACTTTTACAACAAAACAATTTTGATATATAGACCTACTATTCTAATTAACTAATTCATGTTATTCTTTCAAAAAAACTACGATAGAAAACATCTATCAAATACATTTACATTACTCTATATCAAAAAGATAAAAAACACCACGTAAACCTTTAATTCACCTCTTAAAAGGTCTTATTATTAATCTTGCAGCTTTATCAAAATTAATATAATTATAGGTCCAATTAAAAAATACAATAAATTTATTTCTAAATCCTACCAACGACATAAGGTGAATAAACATCCAAATAAACCAAGCAAAAAATCCTGCAGATTTAAAGCGCTTAACATCTACAACAGCTTTATTTCTACCAATAGTTGCCATAGAACCTTTGTCTTTATAAATAAACTTCTTTAACGGCTTTTTATGTATCAATCTCAAAATATTCTGACCAAGAAGCTCTCCTTGCTGAATAGCTGGCTGTGCAACTTGCGGATGCCCATTAGGATAATCTTTAGTTTTCATTAAAGCAATATCTCCAAGAGCAAAAATAGAATCGTAGGTTTCAATTTGATTATATTCGTTTACCAAATAGCGATTAACATTTGACGTTAAAACTTCGGCATTTAAACCATCTATAGGGCTTCCTGTTACGCCTGCTGCCCAAATAAGTGTTTCGGACTCTAACTTAAGTTCTGAGTTTGTAATTACAGTTTTTCCATCATAATCTTTTACAAAAGTACTACAATGCACTTGTACTCCTAGATCTAGTAAAAACTGCTCTGCTTTTTTAGAAGCATGCTCGCTCATTGGCGGCAATAATCGATCGTTACCTTCAAGCAAATGAATATACATATCACTAGAATTTAAATCTCGATAATCTCGTGGTAGAATATTATTCTTAAGTTCTGCTATTGCACCCGCTAACTCCACTCCTGTTGGTCCTCCTCCAACAATTACAAAATTTAAATAAGCTTTTCTTTCCTTAATTGAATTAGAAATAGCTGCTTTTTCTAGATTTTGAAGCATTAAACTTCTAATATCTAAAGCCTGCGGTATGGTTTTCATTGCCATACTATTTTTCTCAATATCCGAATTACCAAAATAGTTTGTTTTAGTACCAGTTGCAATCACTAAATAATCATAATTTAAATCACCAATATCTGTTTTAATAGATTTAGATTCTGGAAAAATTTGTTTCACCTCTGCTAATCTAAAAAAAGCATTTTTATGCTTTTTTATAATTTTTCGTAAAGGATAAGCAATAGAATCTGGTTCTAACCCAGCACTAGAAACTTGATACAATAAAGGTTGAAAAGCATGATAGTTATGTTTATCAATTAAAACCACTTGAACTTTTTTATCTTTTAAAGACTTAGCAAGTTTAACTCCTGCAAAACCTCCACCAACTATAACAATTCTAGGAACTTTAGATTCTGGAATATTCATAAATTAAGGACTAAAAATTTGTACTATAAAGATACAAAATTAGCCTCTTAAACACTATTTTTAAAGATATTTACTATTTCGTGTAACATTTTAAAATTAATGCTACTTATACAATAACTAAACCATCAAATTGAACAAAGAATTAGAACATAGCTTTGTAGAGCAGCTTGAAAAAAACCAAAATATTGTACATAAAGTTTGTAGGCTATATACCAACAATCGAGATGCACATAATGATTTGTTTCAAGAAATAACCATACAGCTTTGGCGTGCATTCCCCAAATTTAGAGGAGACGCTAAATTTAGTACATGGATGTATAGAGTTGGATTAAACACAGCGATTACACTCTACCGAAAAAGCAAACGTAGTATTAACACACAAGACTTTGATGCTGTACAATTTAAAATAAAAGCAGACGAGTATGATGACACAGAAGAAGAGCAATTAAAATTGTTATATAAAGCTGTACATCAATTAAATGATATTGAAAAAGCGCTTGTTTTCTTGTATTTAGAAGACAAAAACTATAAAGAAATTAGTGAAACAATGGGAATTAGTGAAGTAAATGCAAGAGTGAAAATGAATAGAGTGAAAAACAAATTAAGAACCATTTTAAATCCGTAAAACTATGGATGAATTAGAATTATTAAAAAAAGACTGGAAGAAAGAGGATACAAAACGTTACCCTAAACTTTCCTATAACCAAATTTACAGTATGATTTTGAAGAAGTCTTCTTCTATTGTAAAATGGATTTTTATTATCAGCTTATTAGAATTTGTTTTCTGGCTTGTATTTGCCATAGTAATGAAAGCTAACAGAAATAGTGAAAGTATCGCAGACATAGAATCTAGTACTATTTTTATTATACTTAGCGTTATTTCGTATGCTGTATTAGCATATTTCTTTTATAAGTTTTATATGAATTATAAAACAATAAACAGTACAGATAACGCTAGTAAATTAATGGAAAACATACTTAAAACCAGGCGTACTGTAAAACAATATGTCGGTTTTAACTTAGCCTTTATTGTAATTAGTGTTGTAGCAATGTTACCTTATGTATTAAATCATGATGAAAACACAAGAAGTATTATAGAAAACGCTACAGCAAATGGTGAAGTATTTAAATTTTATGCTGGATTAATACTAGGAGTACTTATAGTATTAGTTATTGTCGTAACTATTTTACTATTATTCTACTACTTAGTTTATGGTATTTTATTAAAACGTTTAAATAGAAATTACAAAGAATTGAAAAAACTAGAAGTTTAAGAATCCTTAACTTTCCATTTACGCTTCTTATTAAGCTCTTCCTGTAAAGCTAATTCCTCTTGAGGTATTACTTTTAAAAAGGAAGGATGTTGCTCTATAGCATATTCAATTTTTTCAACAATACTTGCAATACTTTCGTTTTCATAATCAATTTCTAAAGGTTGTTTTATTTCAAAAGACTGCATGATGTTTTTCTTTTTAATACGCAATCCTTTTTTATCAAAACTACGTCTAAAACCATCAATTACAATTGGCACAACAATAGGTTTATACTGTTTAATAATATGCGCAGTACCTTTTCTAATTGGCTTAAAAGGCGTTGTTGTTCCTTGCGGAAATGTAATCACCCAACCATCATCTAAAGCTTTTCTAATATTAGATATATCGCTCATTTTAACTTGCCTATTTACATCTTCGCCTTTCGCTCTCCAAGTACGCTCAATACTAATAGAACCAACATAAGCCAAAATTTTAGGTAATAAACCAGCGCTCATGGTTTCTTTTGCTGCAACATAATAGAGGTTTAATTTAGGATTCCATAAGTACCCAATATTTTTAATAGAATCATCTCTATTACTTAAACTAGCGTTAAACACATGAAACATAGAAACTACATCAGCAAAATACGTTTGATGGTTAGAAATAAATAAAACATTCGTGTCTGGTAACTTTTTAATAATCTCAGAACCTTCAATTTGTAGTTCATTAAAGCCGCGAAAACGTCTATGCGAAATCGCTCCTAAAATACGTATTAACCATTTTTTTATAAAAAGGTTATGTCCAAAAGGATTTTTTTTAAACAATCCCATAAATATATTTTACTATTTAATTAGAATACAAATGTAGTAAAACTAAGCCTTTACAAGGCTAGTTTTAACAAGTCTTTAATTTCACTAAGCATCATTGCGGTAGCTCCCCAAACGATATGGTTATTCAATTTATAAGCTGGAACTTCCACATCTCGATTATAAGATGTTGAAACGTATTTAGTTACCACATTCTGTTCTTCTAGAAAATGAGCCAGTGAAACCTCTAAGATATCTTCTACCTCACTTTCTTGTTTTATAAAATTTGGTCTACTAACACTATAACCTAAAAATGGCTGGACATAAAAATTACTTGGCGGAATATACACTTGCGTTAAAGCTTTAAGCGTTTCAATAGTCTGCATTGGCACACCTATTTCTTCTTCCGTTTCACGCAATGCAGTATGTTTCAAAGAAGTATCTTCTATTTCTACTTTACCTCCTGGAAATCCTACTTGTGCAGAATGCACTCCTTTATAGGTTTTTCTTAAAATTAAAACAAACTTGGTTTCTTGCTCCTCATCTGGATAAAAAAGCGCCATAACTGCAGATTGCTTTGCATTTTTAATCTTACTTTGTTGTTGCTTTAAAAGGGCTTCTCTAAAAGGAGGTGACATTTTAAATTGAGATGCTTCGGCAGGAAGTTCAAGATTGCTTATTTTTGATGTAGCTTTTAAAAACTGATTAAAATTCATCTATGCGACTTATATTATTATGTTTTATTTCTATACTTTTTCTGAATTGTCAAGATAAAAAAACGAAAATAAAGAATACTTCAAAAGTAGTTCAAAATACTTCCGAAGAAAAAGAACTAGTAAAAAAAGACTCTGTAATAACGCCAAAAAGAGAATTTCCATTGCTTACAGATGATAATGCGATGGAATTCTTTTTAGAATACGAAAAACACAACAAAGAAAACAAAATACGTATAACTACAGATTTTGGTGAAATTGATATTTTACTATATGAAAAAACCAAGTTTCATCGTGCAAACTTCATCTTTTTAACCAAACAAAAGTATTTTGATAATACGCAATTTTATCGCATTGTAAATAATTTTATCATACAAGGAGGCAGTACAGACGATGCAAAAGTAAAACGTAAACGCAAACAAATTGGTAAATATTTATTACCAACAGATACCAAACGAGGTTATAAACATCATCGAGGAGCGGTCAGTATGCCTAGTGGAGCGATTGAAAACCCTTACAAACTAGCTTCTCCCTACCAATTTTTTATTGTTCAGAAAAAAGATGGCGCCTACCATTTAGATGGCGATTACACCATTTTTGGCAAAGTAATTAGAGGGATGGATGTCGTAGACGAAATAGCAAAACAAGAAACCGATAATGCCGAATGGCCTTTACACAATGTCTATATTAGAAAGGTAGAGATAATAGACTAAGCTTTTTCGACCAACATATTTGTATCTTTAAAAACCAGAAACATACCCAACAAAATGATAAAACAACAACATTTACAATACCTAAAAACAATAAGTCTATGCGTTTTAATTACGCTTACTAATTGTAAAACCGAAGAAAAACAAGATAATACCAAAATGAGTAAAAACATATTAACTACAGCATGGACTGGACCTTACCAAGGTGTTCCTGCTTTTAATGAGATGCAAGTAAGCGACATTGAAGAAGCTATCCATTTTGGTATGACAGAAAGCTTAGCAGAAATTGACAAAATAGCTAACAATACAGAAGTACCAACCTTTAAAAACACTATCGAAGCACTTGAATCCTCAGGAAAAACACTAAAAAGAGTGTATACATATTATGGTATTTTAAGCAGCAATATGTCTTCTCCCGAATTTAGAAAAATACAATCAGAATTAGCACCTAAACTATCCGATTATAGATCTAAAATAACACAAAACGAAAAACTATTTCAACGCATAAAAGCAGTGTATAATGCTTCGCAAAAAAAACCTTTAGAAGCTCAAGAACAACGCGTAGTAGAACTTACCTATAAAAGCTACGAAATGAATGGTGCAAATTTAGATTCGGAAAAAAAAGAACGCTATGCTGCTATTAACAAAGCGCTTTCCTCCTTATATAATACATTTTCAGACAATGTTTTGCATGATGAAGAGAATTACATTACCTATTTAAATGAAGATCAATTAGGAGGTTTATCGGAAGGTTTTATAAAATCTGCAGCAAAAATCGCATTAGATAATGGACAAGAAGGTAAATATGCTATTACAAATACAAGATCTTCTATGGATCCTTTTTTAAAATATGCTACCAATCGAGAATTACGCAAACAAGTATGGGAAAACTACTATTCTAGAGGCGACAATGGAGACGATTATGACAACAATGCAATTATTTCAAAAATATTAAAACTTCGTAAAGAACGTGTTGGACTAATGGGATACAACAATTATGCAGCTTGGCGTTTACAAGACCGCATGGCAAAAACTCCTGAAAACGCTATGAATTTAATGATGGCTGTTTGGCCAGCTGCAATTGGCAGAGTTGCTGAAGAAGTTGCAGATATGCAAACTGTTGCTAATGAAAATGGAGACAATATTACTATAGAACCTTGGGATTATAGATTTTACGCAGAAAAAGTAAGAAAAAAGAAATACGACTTAGATAGTGATGAAGTAAAACAATATTTACAATTAGATAAATTAACCGAGGCGCTATTCTTTACTGCCGAAAAGTTATTTAACTATAAATTCACCCCTGTAAAAGAAGGGAGCGTTCCTGTATTTCATGAAGATGTAAATGTTTGGGAAGTTACAGATAAAGACTCTGGAAAAAATATTGGGCTGTGGTATCTAGATTCTTTTGCAAGACAAGGAAAACGCTCTGGAGCTTGGGCAACAACCTACAGAAGCCACACTACTTTTGAAGGAGCAACCAATGTTCTTGCATCTAACAATTCTAACTTTGTAAAACCCGCTCCTGGAGAAGCAGTACTTGTTTCTTGGGATGATGCCACCACTTTCTTTCACGAGTTTGGTCATGCATTACACTTCTTTTCGTCTAATGTAAAGTATCCAACTTTAAACGGAGGTGTTAGAGATTACACCGAGTTTCAATCACAATTATTAGAACGTTGGTTATCTACAGATCAAGTAATTAACCGATTTTTAGTCCACTATAAAACCGGAAAACCAATTCCATCTTCTTTAGTTGAAAAAATTAAAAAAGCCGCAACATTTAATCAAGGATTTGGTACCACAGAGTATTTAGCTTCAGCATTAATAGATATGAAATTACATCTTGCAGATCCAACTAATATAGATATTGATGCTTTTGAAAGAAAAACTTTAGCCGCTTTAAAAATGCCTAAAGAATTACCAATGCGTCATAGAACACCGCACTTCGGACATGTTTTTTCTGGGGAAGGTTATGCAACCGCATATTACGGATATATGTGGGCAGATGTTTTAACTAGCGATGCTTCGGAAGCTTTTGCAGAAGCACCAGATGGCTTTTACGATAAAGAAACAGCAGACAAATTAGTTCAATATTTATTTGCTCCAAGAAACGCAATGGATCCAGCAGAAGCATATCGATTGTTTAGAGGTCGAGATGCTAAAATTGAAGCATTAATGAAAGATCGAGGTTTTCCTATAACCAAATAAAACACAGCTCCAAAAGTTAAAAAAGCTACACATAATGTGTAGCTTTTTTTTTATGATTTTTGAGTCTTATATAAATTGGGTAAACTAATTTTAAACCTAACAGCTATTAGCCTAACTATTATAACTACAATTCCCGCAATAACAAAAACAAAATTATTATCTATGGGTAGTTTTCTAATTAAAAAATAAGTAAGACCTCCAAGAATACAAGCTGTAGCATAAATTTCTTTTCTAAAAATGACAGGAATTTCATTACACAAAATATCTCTAATCACACCTCCAAAACAAGCAGAAATGGTACCAAGTGCAATGCAAATAACGGGGTTTAATCCTGCTGAAAGTCCTTTTTCTACTCCAACAACAGTATATAAACCAATCCCTATAGTATCAAATAAAAACAAAGATGTTCTTAAGTAATTAATTTTACTTCTAAAAAGTATTGTTAAAACAGTAGTAGCTAAAATAACATAGGTAAAGGTCATATTTGTCATCCAAGAAACTGGTGTTTGACCTATTAATATATCTCGCAAAGTACCTCCTCCTACTGCAGTTACAAATGCAATAATTAGAATTCCAAAAGGATCCATCTTTTTATTCATAGCTATTAAAACCCCAGAAATAGCAAAAGCGATAGTACCTAAAATATCTATGATATAAAACATAAGATTTATTTTAAAATTTCAATTTTTAAAGCCTGCAATTTATGCCATTTAACTTTTAAAATACAATTCATCGGTATGAATCTACATTTGAGTAATCCTTTTTTCTAAACTCTTTATAACGAATGCATCTTTACACTGTAATCAATAAAAAACACACCATGAACACTTTAACAAAAATCAACATTTTAAAATCTGTAAGTAAATCTGTATTAGTAGTAGCACTATTTATTGCTTCCTCAATATCTAGTCAAGCACAAAATGAAAACAAAGGAAATACAGTTACCGTAACGGTTAATAACATTAGAAACACCAACGGAAAAATACTTTCTTCATTACATGATAAAAGTACATTTATGACAGGAAAAGAAGGACTTCAAACTGCCGAAACTATAATTGAAGGAAACACGGTTACTATTACGTATAAAAATGTACTTCCTGGCGAATATGCTATTATGGCTGTACATGATGAAAATAACAATAAGAAAATGGACTTCGAATTAAACGGAATGCCAAAAGAGCATTATGGTATGTCTAACAATCCAATACTTTATGGACCTCCAACTTTTGATCTAGCAAAGGTGGAAATAAAAAATGAAGATTCAAATATCACTATTCGCTTATAGTATAATATATATATGTAAAACAAAAGCCACGAAAATTAAAATTTTCGTGGCTTTTTCACTAATAATCAATCCGTTATTTAGGGAATAACTACTTACTTAGACGGTTTCATTTAACCAAGCTTTCATCATCCATACTGTTTTTTCTTGTTCTGCAATAAAATCGCTCATCATAGAGTTAGTTCCTTCATCGTTTGCATCTCCTGCCTTCTCTAAAATAGCACGTTCTATTTGCAATAATTCGCTTAGAGAATTTACAATTAACTCTACAGCCTTTGTATCTTGAGATATATTTTTTCCTACAGGAACTTTTGCATGCTTACTATAATCTTCAAAAGTATGTAAAGGTGTTTCCCCTAAAGTTAAAATACGTTCTGCAATCTCATCTACTTTCATATTTGCATCGGTATATAACTCTTCAAATTTTACATGAAGATTAAAAAATGCTTTTCCTTTAATATTCCAATGTATACCTCTTAAATTTTGGTAATACGTTTGAAAATTAGCTAATAATCCGTTTAAATCTTGTGCTAATTCTTTTGTTATTTTGGAGTCTAATCCTATACTATTTAGAGTCATAATTATTGTTTTTTGTTATACTACAAATTTATTCAATAATTAACGCTTTTAAGTATAAGCTTTATTGATAGTTTTTATATTTTTATAGTCTAAATTGATACAGATGACAATCACACAATTATATTATGTTTTGGCCGTTGCCGAAAACCAGAATTTCACGAAAGCTGCCGAAAAATGTTTTGTTACGCAACCAACATTAAGTATGCAAATACAAAAACTAGAGAGCGAGTTAGACATTCAAATTTTTGATAGAAGCAAAAAACCTATAGAACTTACTAATGTTGGAAGAAAGATTGTAAATCAAGCAAAAAATATAGTTAATGAATCGTATCGAATTAAAGATATTGTAGACCAACAAAAAGGTTTTATTGGAGGTGAATTTAGATTAGGAATAATACCTACCGTAATGCCAACACTACTCCCAATGTTTTTAAAAACGTTCATTAAAAAATACCCAAAAGTGAAGCTCATTATCGAGGAGCTCACTACCGAAGAAATTATTTATAGAATTAACGAAGGACATCTAGATGCTGCAATTGCAGCTACCCCTTTATTAAATGAAAACATAAAAGAACGCGTACTTTATTTCGAGCCATTTGTTGGTTATATACCGCAAAGTCACAGATTGCATTCTAAAAAGAAAATTAGCACTACGGATTTAGAAATTGATGATATGCTTTTATTAGAAGATGGCCATTGCTTTAGAGATGGAGTCATTAATTTATGTAAAGCTTTTAAAGACCATAAAGAAGATTCATTTCAATTAGAAAGCGGTAGTATCGAAACATTAATAAAATTATCTAACGAAGGTTTAGGCATGACCTTATTACCATACTTACACACTTTAGATATGAATACCACTGCAAAAGAAAATATACACTATTTTAATGCTCCTTCTCCAGCCAGAGAAGTAAGTATTCTATATCACAAAAGTGAACTTAAAATGCAAATTATTGAAGCATTACAAGATGTAATCGCTGGGATTATTAGAGGTGCTATTGCGTTTCAGAATGTAGAAATTATTAGTCCTTTAGCAAAAAAATAAATAGTTTTTATATCATTATTTTGATTTGTTTCTAAATGCAGAAAACGATAACTTCGTTTACCCGAAGTTTAGGGACGAATATAATTCACTTATGCTACCCTAACTATCAGTTAGGGTAAACATAATCAAAGAAATCAGATATGAAACGAAAGATTACTTCAAAAATCAGAGATATAAACATAAAAGGGAGTGGTAGAGTTTCTTTATTTTTAGCAAAACTATTTTTTGGAAAGCCAAAGGGTAAATTAACCGTTGATACAATTTATGATTTCAAACTGAATATCGACCCAGTTACAGATAAAGGTGTTGAAAGAATTATTTACTATTATGGTACATATGAAAAAGGCACATTAGATGTAATTGGTAAAATCCTAAAAAAAGGAGATATGTTTGTAGATGTAGGAGCCAATATTGGGTTAATGTCAATTTTTGCTTCAAGAACAGTTGAACAAGAAGGCAAGGTCATTGCCTTTGAACCAAATCCGTTAACAAAAAAAATACTAGAAAGTAATGTTGCCCTTAACAAAATTGAGAACTTAAAAATAGCAGGGCTAGCACTAAGTAATGAAAACAAAAAGAGTAAGATTTATGATAGATGGGATGTAAACAGAGGAGGAGCCTCTCTCATAAAACCCTCTAAACCAACCAACTCCTATGATATTGAGGAAGTTAAATTTTCTGACTACTTTAATAATGGTGAGCAAATCAAACTAGTTAAAATTGATGTTGAAGGTTACGAATTAGATGTATTAAAAGGAGCAAGTCAATTTATCTTAACCTCAAAAAACCCTCCATCTCTAATTGTAGAATTTTCTACAACCCGAATTAACACCTTTGGAAAAGACACTACTCCTTTATTTACATTTTTGGATGAACTAAATATATATAGATTCTTTAAGTCTATTCGTGGAAAAGAAAAAACTTCTAAATTAATTGAAATAAAAAACACAGAAAATCTACCGCGAATTGAAAACATTTTTTGTCTCACAAAAAAGCATTTGTCCGAATTACCTCAAGAGGTTTTTAAAATAATGCCAAACAAAAAATAAACAACATAAAAATGTACGTTTACTTAAACTATTAAACAAGTATACAAAAATTATTAAACAAAAAATATTTCTTACTAACCTACAGCCATCCC
The DNA here is from genome assembly GCF_053604645.1 of Lacinutrix cladophorae. Classification (NCBI taxonomy): domain Bacteria; kingdom Pseudomonadati; phylum Bacteroidota; class Flavobacteriia; order Flavobacteriales; family Flavobacteriaceae; genus Lacinutrix; species Lacinutrix cladophorae. Next base: position 65,727 of record NZ_JBSHNR010000104.1, read on the forward strand.
TCACGTTGCATTAAACTTTCGATGTGTGCAAAATGATGGTTACTATGCCAAGCATAAATACCTATATTTTTTTTTAAAACAACTTCTTCATTGTGCTCAGGATGTATAAAAGATTTATTTAAATCTGCATCATTTAAACTTTTAAGCAGATACACTAATTTAGCATGTATTGCTTTTAAATGGTTAATAGACATGTCTATTGGCGCATATTTAGCATCGTCTAGTTCTGCCCAAAGTTGTTCATAATAATATTTTATAACCGGTTTATCTTCGGTTAAGGCCCATTTAAATCGAATGTAGCTATGATGATGACTATCTGAAAGATGATGAATCACTTGTCTCACGGTCCACCCTTCTGGTCTGTATGGAGTATCTAACTGTTCATTCGTTAAAGAAGATATTAATTTTTCTAATTTCTTAGGAAAATATTCTAAAATTGATATCCATTCTTCAATATGTTGTGCCGTTATATTTTCAGGACATTGAAAAGGTCCTATAGGAAATTTTAGTTTTTCTAATATAATATTATTCATCCTTAAATATAAAAAACACAACTCAAAAAGAAGTGCTTATTATATATAATTTAGCTACTAATTCTTCTTAGTATTATATGCTTCTATATATTTTTTTGCTGCTCTATTTCTGGAATTTAATTGAAGAGCTTTTTTATAATTATTAAATGCTAGTAAACTGTCGCCATTTACCAAATAAGCAGCTGCGAGACTATCGTAAACATTATCACTCTCTGGGTGTAAAGATGCATTAATCTTTAAAACACTTATTGCTTTTAAATATTTTTTTTCTCTTATAAATTGGTAACCTAACCTATTAAATTCTCTTTCATTAATCAACGAACTTGTAGAATCTTGTTTTTTAATTTCAAGAAATCCTGTAAGTGCATTTTGGTAATCGCCACTTTTTAAATACATACTAGGTGTTTTAAAAGTATCTGAAACTTTTAAATAATCATAAGTAATCTGGTTTCTATCCCCTTTCGGTATTACAGACAAGTAGCGTTTTTTGGTTTCAGGATGCTGTACAAATCGTAGTTTTTTATATAAGTCTGTTATAAAAAAAGTGTTTTCATCTATAACTAGAGGCTCAAATTTATTAGCACCTCTCCATTTTAAAAGCAGTTTATTATTTTCATAAAACACTTCAATAACATCATCTTGATTAAATAAATAGCGTCCCGATGTTTCTTCTATAAATTCTGGAGAATACGTTACTTTTTTAGAACAACTTAAAATGATTAACATTAAAGAAAATAGTAACAATCTGGTTTTCATTTGGATGGTTTTAGATTAACAATAAAAAAGTCTCATTATAAATGAGACGAATGTTTTTTATTTTTGTTACTTATTTTCTTTGTAAAAAAATAATCATTATTCTTTTACCAATAAACCTTTACACACTTTTGCGGCGTCTATTGCTTCATACAAAGAAGTGAATCTTCTAATTTTTGAGTTAAAGAAAAGATTCTCAAACATAGTATTTATCACACTACTCTTTTCTTGTCCTACAACATAATATCCTTCTAACGAGTAACTGCTTTTAAAATACTTCAACCAATCTAAAGCCTGTATCGAATAAGGGTTAATTCTATTGGAAATGTATATTAAATCGGATCCATCTGTCCCTAAAAAACAAGAAATATCTTTAGTAATTCTTTTTGCATGTGCATCCCATGTAAAAATTATTCCTTCATTAATTTCAGAAACCACATAGCCATTAAAAATAAATACATTTCCGTAACTATAATTCAGCTCTTTTAACACCTCCTGATAGAGATTTGTTTCTTTTATACTTTTCATTATGCAGTAAATTTGGGGTGCTACAAAAATAAAGTAAAAATAAAAATAGGAGAAGACAGTACTACTATTTTTAGACTAACGGTAAACTAAAACAGTTAAAAAGCAATGTGTGAAAAAACAAAAACAGTCGTTTAACCGAAATTAAATGCGTTTCAACGATTTTAATTGTTTATATAAAAAAACGCCTCATTAAAATGAGGCGTTTATTAAATCTATAAAAGGATCGTTTATTTCACATCCATTAACTCTACATCGAAAATAAGCGTTGCATTAGGGGGAATTACTCCACCTGCTCCTGCACTACCATAAGCTAAATGACTAGGGATTACAAAACGTGCTTTATCTCCAATTTTTAAAAGTTGTACTCCTTCATCCCAACCAGAAATAACTTGACCTACTCCTAATGGAAACTCAATTGGTTCTTTTCTTTTATAAGAGGAATCAAAAACAGTTCCATCTGCTAATTGTCCTTTATAATGTACAGAAACAGTTTTACCCTTTTCTGCTTTAGCACCATTACCTTCTTGTAATATTTGGTAACGCAAACCACTTTCTGTTTTATTAAATCCTGCAGATATTTTATCTAAAGCGGCATCTTGAGCTGCTCTTTCTTCCGCTATTCTTTTTTCACGAGAACCTTCAAAAGTTCTAAATGCTTCTACAGCATTAAATGCTTCTGCTTCTGCTCCTACTTTTACAATTTCTAAAGTTGTAATTTCATCTCCTTGTGCAATAGCATCTACTACATCTTGTCCTTCTATTACTTTACCAAAAACAGTATGATTACCGTCTAACCAAGGTGTTTCGATATGTGTGATAAAAAATTGACTTCCATTTGTTCCTGGCCCTGCATTTGCCATAGATAATACTCCTGGTGCATCGTGCTTTAAATCGGGATGAAACTCATCATCAAACTTATAACCTGGATTTCCAGTTCCTGTTCCTTGAGGGCAACCTCCTTGAATCATAAAATCTGGGATTACTCTATGAAATTTTAATCCATCATAATAAGGAGTTCCTTGTGGTTTTACTTCGTTTTCTAAGTTTCCTTCTGCTAAAGCAACAAAGTTACCTACTGTTCCTGGAGTTTTTTTGTATTCTAAAGCTACTAATATTTCGCCTTTTGTTGTATTAAATTTTGCGTATAATCCGTCTTGCATCTTGTTGTTTTTTAATAAGCTGCAAAGATAGGAAACTAAGTTTCAAGTTAAAAAGTTAATGATAGAAAGTTTCATAGCATCCTATTTTGATGACGAACGATAGGTAACAAAAAAAGAGTCAAGTAATACTTTTGCTACTTAACTCTTTCTTTAATACTTTAGTATATGTCTAAATCACTAATTAGCCACTTCACTAATAAACTTGATTCTGTAAAGTCGTAATTCTTCATCATCATAATCGCCATCAAACTCTTCAATAGCGACATCAATTTTATCGGTTTCCGATTCCATGAAGTAATCATGAATTTCTTCTTGTTGGTCTTCATCTAAAAGATCATTAATCCAGTAATCTATATTTAACTTAGTTCCCGAAAACACGATAGCTTCCATTTCTTTAATAAATGCAGCCATTTCCATTCCTTTTGCTGAAGCAATATCGCTTAATGGTAATTTTCTGTCTACATTTTGAATAATATAAAGTTTTAATGCGGAGTTGGTTCCTGTAGATTTAACAACCATATCGTCTGGTCTAATAATATCGTTTTCTTCAACATATTTAGAAATAAGTGAAATAAAATCTTTACCATATTTTTTTGCTTTACCATCACCAACGCCATGCACATTAGAAAGCTCTTCCATAGTAATTGGATATTTTAAAGACATATCTTCTAAAGATGGGTCTTGAAAAATAACAAATGGTGGCACTTCAAGTTTCTTTGCGTTTTTCTTTCTTAAATCCTTAAGCATTGCCATTAAAGTTGCATCTGCAACGGCACCACTACCTTTAGATGCTGTAACTATAGAATCGTCATTGGTTTTATTAAAAACATGATCTTCGGTCATCATAAAAGATTTCGGATTTTTTATAAAATCCTTACCTGCCTCTTTTAGTTTTATTACACCATAAGTTTCTATATCTTTCTTTAATAGACCAGCTACAAGTGCTTGCCTTAATAAAGCCATCCAATATATTTTATCTTTACTACTTCCTTTACCAAAAAAGGGTTGTTCGTTAGTTTTATGCGAATTTATTAAGGCGTTTTCTTTACCCGTTAATACATTTACTAAGTCTTTAGATTTATATTTTTCGTTCGTACTTGCTACAACTTCTAAAGCAATTTTCACTTGTTCTTTAGCTTCTTGTTGCTTTTTTGGGTGACGTACATTATCATCCATATCACCACCTTCTCCAGTTTTGGTGTCAAATTCTTCACCAAAATAATGTAAAATAAATTTTCTTCTAGAGATAGAAGTTTCCGCGAAAGCGACAACTTCTTGTAGTAATGCATGCCCAATTTCTTGTTCAGCAACAGGTTTCCCTGACATGAATTTTTCTAACTTTTCAATATCCTTATATGCATAATATGCTAAACAATGCCCTTCGCCACCATCACGTCCTGCTCTACCAGTTTCTTGATAATAACTTTCAATACTTTTTGGAATATCATGATGAATTACAAAACGAACGTCAGGTTTATCTATTCCCATTCCGAAAGCAATAGTTGCAACGACTACATCAATATCTTCCATTAAAAACATGTCTTGATGTTTCGATCTGGTTTTAGCATCTAAACCGGCATGATATGGCACTGCTTTTATTCCATTTACTTGTAAAGCTTGGGCTAGTTCTTCAACTCGTTTTCTACTTAAACAGTATACAATTCCAGATTTCCCATCGTTTTGTTTAATAAAACGAATAATATCTGCATCTACATTTTTGGTTTTAGGACGTATTTCGTAATATAAATTTGGTCTATTAAAAGATGCTTTAAAAGTTTTAGCATCCTGCATACCAAGATTTTTTAATATATCTTCTTGTACTTTTGGTGTAGCCGTAGCTGTAAGACCTATTATTGGTATATTATCGCCAATACGTTGAATAATACTTTTTAAGTTTCTGTATTCTGGTCTAAAATCATGTCCCCATTCACTAATACAATGCGCTTCATCTACAGCCATAAATGAAATTTTAACCGTACGAAGAAACTCTACATTATCTTCTTTTGTTAATGACTCTGGAGCAACATATAATAGTTTTGTAACACCATCTGTTATATCCTGTTTTACTTGTTTTACTTCCGTTTTATTTAACGAAGAATTTAAAACATGCGCAACACCATCGTGTTCGGAAACACTACGTATGGCATCCACTTGATTTTTCATTAATGCAATTAAAGGAGAAACAACTATAGCTGTACCTTGTTGCATTAGGGCTGGTAATTGGTAACATAATGATTTACCTCCTCCAGTTGGCATAATAACAAATGTGTTTTTGCCAGACAAAATACTCTGAATAACACCTTCTTGTAATCCTTTAAACTTACTAAATCCAAAATATTTTTTTAGGGAGACGTGTAAGTCCTTTTCAATAATAGACATGTATTGCTTTTAATATTAAAATTATAATAAAAATACACTAAATTCTTTTTGCTATTAATTACTAGTGTATATAATCAACCTCATTTATTTTTCGTTAACTTTGCATTACATTTTTATAGAATACAAATTATAAAAAATTGACCAACATTAAAGATAAAAAAATCTTTATTAGCAACAACCTAAAAAACTCATAAATTTTGAGCAATATTCATTCTATTATATCTACAGCAAAGAAAACCATTGAATTAGAAAGCAAAGCAATTTTAAATTTATCTAGTTTAGTAAATGATGATTTTGCAGATGCTGTTAACCTTATATACAATTCTAAGGGTAGAATAATCATTACTGGAATTGGTAAAAGCGCAATAATAGCGACAAAAATTGTAGCGACATTAAATTCTACAGGCACTCCATCTATTTTTATGCATGCAGCAGATGCCATTCATGGTGATTTAGGTTTAATTCTGGAAGACGATGTCGTTATTTGTATTTCTAAAAGTGGAAACACACCAGAAATTAAAGTACTCGTTCCTTTAATAAAAAATGCAAATAATAAGATGATTGCCATTACTGGTAATAAAGATTCCTTTTTAGGACAACAAGCAGATTATGTTTTAAACGCCTATGTTGAAAAAGAAGCTTGCCCTAATAACCTTGCACCAACAACTAGTACCACTGCACAACTAGTACTTGGTGATGCGCTTGCTGTTTGTTTATTAGAATTACGTGGCTTTTCGAGTAAAGACTTTGCTAAATATCACCCTGGCGGTGCATTAGGTAAAAAATTATATTTAAGAGTGCAGGATATATCTTCTATAAACCAGAAACCAAAAGTTTCTCCAGAAACCAGTATTAAAGAGGTTATTGTAGAAATCACCGAAAAAATGCTTGGTGTTACTGCTGTAGTTGAAAACAATAAAATTATTGGAATTATTACAGATGGTGATTTACGTAGAATGTTAACTAAAGTAGACGATTTCTCGAAACTCACAGCTAAAGATATTATGAGCGAAAACCCGAAACGAATTGATGTTAACGCAATGGCTGTAGATGCCATGGAGGTTTTGGAGACTTATGGCATTTCGCAAATTCTAGTAGAAGAAAACGGTACCTTTGCCGGAGTGGTACACGTGCATGATTTAATTAGAGAAGGTATTATATAATGGCGAAAAAAAATGTAAACGAGATGTCTTTTCTAGATCATCTTGAAGATTTAAGATGGCATTTAGTGCGTATTTGTATTGCAGTAGTGCTTTGTGGTATTGTTGCTTTTTTATTTAAAGGCTTTATTTTCGATGTTATTATTCTTGGACCTAAAGAAATGTCTTTCCCTACCTACAGATGGCTGTGTAGTGCAAGCGAATTAATTGGTATTGAAAACTCGTCTTTTTGTGGAGAAAGTTTTCCGTTTGAAATTCAAAGTAGAACGCTTGCAGGACAATTTTCAGCACATTTATGGACTTCTGTATACGCTGGCTTTATAATTTCTTTTCCTTATATATTATACCAACTCTGGGCCTTTATTAGTCCGGGAATGCATCAAAACGAACGCAAACACTCCAGTGGATTTATTATTATTTCCTCTATATTATTTTTTATAGGTGTTCTTTTCGGTTATTATATAGTAACTCCTTTATCGATTAACTTTTTAGGCACCTACTCTGTTAGCCAAGAAGTACATAACGATTTCGATTTAGCAAGCTACATTGGTTTGGTTCGAGCTACAGTAATAGCTTCGGGTTTAATTTTTGAGCTTCCTATTATTATCTACTTTTTAACTAAAGTAGGATTAGTGACACCAGAATTCCTTAAAAAATACAGAAAATACGCTTTAGTAATCGTACTAATTCTTTCTGCAATTATAACGCCTCCAGATATTGCAAGTCAAATTATAGTGGCGATACCAATATTAATACTATATCAAGTAAGTATTTATATTTCAAAAGTTGTAGTAAAAAGAGATTCTAAAAAAAACCCTGAAAATAAAATAAAAAAGCATGTCTAATATAGTAACTGAGTTTAACGAGTATCGTTCTAAAATGAATGATAAAATTCTTGCAGATAATAATAAAGTAATCAAACGTATTTTTAATTTAGATACTAACGCTTTCGCGGAAGGATCTTTAGACAAAAAAACAAAGGAATTACTGGGCCTTGTAGCTTCTATGGTTTTACGTTGTGACGATTGTGTAAGATACCATTTAGAAGCATGCCACAAAGAAGGGCTTACTAAAGAGCAAGTAGTAGAATCTTTAAGTATTGCCAATTTAATTGGTGGAACTATAGTGATTCCACATTTACGAAAAGCATACGAATATTGGGATGCCTTAGAAGAAGCACAAGGTTAAACTTTACTTAAATTACTAGTACATACACCCTAGTATTTTGGTTTTTATTATTTTTAACAACAAGCATTGTACATATGAAACTTAGAGCAGAACATTTAATGAAATCCTATAGCGGAAGAAAAGTGGTAAAAGACGTTTCTTTAGAAGTGAATCAAGGAGAAATTGTTGGTCTTTTAGGACCTAATGGCGCCGGAAAAACAACTTCGTTTTACATGATTGTTGGATTAATAAAACCTAATGGTGGAAATATTTTTCTTGAAGACACCAACATTACCAAATACCCCATGTACAAACGTGCTCAAAATGGTATTGGTTATTTAGCACAAGAAGCTTCGGTGTTTAGAAAACTAAGTATAGAAGACAATATTCTAAGTGTATTACAACTTACCAAATTAAGCAAAAAAGAGCAACATGATAAAATGGAATCGCTTATCGAAGAGTTTGGTTTGGGACATATTAGAAAAAGTCGAGGCGATTTACTTTCTGGTGGAGAACGTAGACGTACCGAAATTGCACGTGCGCTTGCTACAGACCCTAATTTTATTCTATTGGACGAACCTTTTGCTGGAGTAGACCCTGTTGCAGTAGAAGATATTCAACGTATTGTTGCACAACTTACCAAAAAGAATATTGGTATTTTAATTACAGATCACAACGTACAAGAAACTCTAGCCATTACAGATAGAACGTATTTAATGTTTGAAGGGGGTATTTTAAAAGCTGGAAAACCAGAAGAACTTGCCGAAGATGAAATGGTACGTAAAGTATATCTTGGTCAGAACTTTGAACTTAGAAGAAAAAAATTAGATTTCTAACAACTACTTCTAATTGCATAAGTCTTCATTTTGATTTTTTTGTATTTAATTAAAAAAAGACCTTAGCAATAAAAAATATCAAACAAGTTAGTTTAATACTTTTTTAGCTTCTGAACATAATGCAACGTTTCGTCTAAATAAAGTCGTAAATAAACAAGTTGAGAGGTATTGGAGGACTTCGTATAATAAACCATTTTAATGGTCATACTTTTTGATCCTTTATTATAATACGTGGAAGCTCCTGTAATTATAATATCACCTTCTACATCTTTGTAGATTTCATCCTTTAATTTTTTATAACTATCTGCTAACCAAACATTAGATTCACAAGTCAAATCGTTTAAAATTAAGTTGTCTTTTGTCTCTAAATAGCTTAATAATTGATCTGAAATTGTTAATACCTTAGGGTTAACATCCTCTATATTAAAGTATCTATTTTTACTAGAATAAGAAGTTTCATTTTTATGCCAAACATCATTTAATCTTGAAAATTGTAAAACTTTATAATCTGGATCTATAGTTATTTTTTCTAGGTTAGTTTTAGGAAAAGTGTAGGTGTCATTCTTATAAGTAAAAGATAGAGAATGCTTTTCTTCTGTACCATTAGTAAGCGCTTTTACAACTTCTACTTTCGTATTATTTATAGTGAATCCGTTAATAATTAAATTATTTTCTGTTTCCGTAATAAAAAAATCAGGAAGCACATTTGAAGCTATCAAAGGCAACTCCTTTCCTTCTAAAAACTCTTGAAGTTCATTTAAAGAAATAGTAGTATTGCTTGACGTTTTTTCTTTATAAAACTGAGACAAAACCGTATATAAATTATTATTCTCTTTTTCATTGTATAAAAATAAAAGCGTTGAAAAGCTATAACTAATTACACTTCTATCTTCCGATTTTATTTTTTTTGAAACTAAACTAGCTTCTCTAAAGCCTTCACTTCTATAGCCTTTTTTATTTAATAGGCTTTTTAATTCTTTTTTTTCTTTTTTAAAGTCTAGATATTTTAAAGACATATATTCGGCAATTCCTTCTGTTAAAACCGACTCTTTAAAACGCAAACCACTAACGCCCCAAAACAAATGCGCAACCTCATGTGCTAGTAAACGTATTTCTAGCCTTGCTGTATCTTTTAACATTTTAGAATTTAAAAGAATAACATTATCCAAGGTTTTTCCTAAAAGCGTTTTACTTATAAAAGGCACAAATATTATTTTTGGTTTACTATTTCGCTCTGGATATGTTTGCAAATAAAAACGATAAGCATCGTTTATTACCTCAATAATATCTTTTACTTTTTCCTTACTTTTTTTTAAGGCATTCAAATTATATACATCAAACCCATTTATTGTAGTATTATAAAAATCACCAGCTATAATTGGTGGTGGATATAAATAAGCTCTTTCCAAATCTTCTGTATTAGGATAAATTAAAGGAAATTTTTCTGGCAGTTTAGCTTCTATATTAAATTTCCTTTTTTTACCAAAATCTTGTTTTAAAGTTCCTAAATAACTTATTGAAGCCAAAAAGAAATCTTTAGTCATTCTATAACTATCGGTTTTTTCTTTTAAAAGATTTACAGAAAAACTAAAATCATTAGCTCTAGGTAAGTATTGTTTATATACAACCTTACCTAGCTTAATGCTTCCTATTAAAGACGCTTGATCTTTATGTAGTAATATTCTACTATGAACTATTATTGTGTCTTTTTGTTTGTCTAAATTTGAAATTGTATTATTAACAAATAAATTTCCAAACTTATCTACTTCCACCTTTGCATTAATAACATTTTCTTGGCTAAAGGAATAAAATGTAACAATAAATAATAGAAATTGGAACGTTTTAAAACCAGCTGATTTTTTTTCAAATAATACTTCTATCATAAGCTATACCATTTTAAAATTTCTGTGATAGGTTCAACTTCTTCATCGTGCTAATATAAAAAACATAATGATTTGCTCGAAGTTACTTCTTGTTACACAAATACCTTTTAATTTTAACTTTTCTTTTTTTTATATTATTTATATCAAAATTTTATATATCTTTATGATATCAAAATAATATCACTTTAAATTCAATCCTATGAATCAAGAAAAAATAATCAAACCAATTAATGGCTATTTCATTTTAGCAATAACCATTGCTTTAATTATAGCTAGCATTTACTTAACTTTTGCAAAAGAGAATCCTGAATATGCTTTATTATTAATAATTGCTATTATACTATTTAAAGGTTTTACACTTGTAAACCCTAATAACTCCAGAGTTTTATTACTATTCGGAAAATATATAGGTAGTATAAAGTCTAACGGTCTATTTTGGGTAAATCCGTTATATAATAAAAAGACCATCTCTTTAAGAGCTAGCAACTTTGATAGTGAGCGTTTAAAAGTGAACGACAAACTAGGAAACCCTGTAATGATTAGCACCATTCTAGTTTGGCGCGTAACAAATACCTACAAAGCATCTTTTGATGTAGATAATTACGAGAACTTTGTAAGAGTACAAACAGATGCTGCTGTTAGAAAACTAGCCAGCATGTATCCGTATGATAATTTTGCAGACGAAGGTCATGTAGAAGACATCACCTTACGTTCTAGTGTAAACGAAGTTAGTGAAGCTCTTGAAAAAGAAATTGAAGAGCGTTTATCTATTGCTGGAATTGAAGTATTAGAAGCAAGAATAGGTTATTTAGCCTATGCACAAGAAATTGCTAGTGCCATGCTTAAAAGACAACAAGCAACAGCAATAGTTGCTGCTAGACATAAAATTGTAGAAGGTGCAGTAAGCATGGTAGAAATGGCGCTAGATGAGCTAGGAAAAAAGAATATTGTAGATCTAGATGATGAACGAAAAGCAGCAATGGTTAGTAACCTTATGGTAATACTTTGTGGTGATAAAGATGCATCTCCTGTTTTAAACACAGGTACATTAAACCAATAATCAATACCTTTACAAAAAAAATCAAAAAAGAAAATTAAAAATTTAAATGGCTAAGAAAAAGGCTTTTGCATTACGAATCAATGAAGATATGATCAAAGCTATTGAAAAATGGGCTGCGGATGAATTCCGCAGCACTAATGGTCAAATTGAATGGATGCTTAATGAAAGCCTAAAAAAGGCAAAGAGAAATCCTAAAAAAAGAAATACAGATGCAAAAGATTAAAGATCTTTTGCTTTCTTAGATTCTTGTAAAGCTTTTTCTGCAGTTAATCTTTTTTGATATCTTCCTTGAACAACATCTACTATAATAAGAATAGCTAGAACAAAATAGAACGTTGTTTTACTCATTGGTACAATTTCATTTCCAAAAAGTTTTAAATGCGCCAAATGTCCTCCTTCGGTAATTAGCATAATTCCTACAATAAATAAAATAAAAAGACCTAGTACTTCGTACATTCTATTTTTAGATAAAAAGGTAGAAATTTTATCTGCCATAAAAAGCATCAATAAACCACTTATAACTATAGCTATTGCCATTACAATAAATGCAGTAGTACTACTCTCTATTTCACTAGTTAAACCTATTGCTGCTAAAATAGAATCAAAAGAAAAAACCAGATTCATAATTACAATACTTGTTACAACTGCATTAGCAGACTTGGTACTTTTTCCTGTTGCCATTTCTGAAACCTCTAATCCTGTTGTAGAAATCATGTGCCAAATTTCTTTAATTGCAGTATAAATAATAAATGCACCTCCTGCCAATACAATTATACTATGGCCGTTAAAGGCAAACTTTATAATATCTTTTATTTCACCTGTTAAAAAAGAAAAAGGTTCTTGAAAGAAGTCAATAATTGAAACTAATACAAATAACAAAACAATACGCAAAACGATAGCGATAAGTATTCCTACTTTCCTAACCCGTTTTTGCTCCGATTCTGGCGCTTTTTTAGATTCTAAAGAAATATATAAAAGGTTATCAAATCCTAATACTGCTTGTAGCATAATTAGCATTAAAAGAGTGAAAATAATTCCTGCCATGGATTAAATATTTTTAGTGTTTAATAGAGATAATATAATGTAGATTAAGATAATTAAAGGAATTGCTGCAAATTGCAACACGACCAATATTACTAGGCTTAATAAAATAAAGATATATCGAATAGCATTGTCTTTAAAACCATAGTTTTTAAACTTTAATGCAAATAGTTTAATATTACTATTTAATAGGTAACAGCTTAAAAAAGTCACCGCTAATAAAAACCATTTATTTAAAATAATAGAATTCATAGCGTCACTATTTTGAAATTCTAAGATAAGAGGTAAAGAAACAATTAGTAATGTATTTGCTGGCGTTGGCAAGCCTTTAAAGTAGCTTTGTTGCTCTTCGTCTAAATTAAAAACGGCCAATCTGTAAGCAGAAGCTAATGTGATACACAAACCCAATAATGCAATAGGATTAAGTTTAAATCCTTCCCATTGCATAAATGTACTCCAAGAAGACACATTAATACTTGGCCCATCTGCAGATAAAGACAATAATTTAAACATTATTATACCAGGAACTAAACCACTTGTAACCATATCTGCTAGCGAATCTAACTGGATTCCTAATGCACTTTGCACTTGTAGTTTTCTAGCAAAAAAACCGTCAAAGAAATCAAAGAAAATTCCTAAAAAAACAAAGATAACAGATGCCACAAATAAATTATTTACGGCTAAAATTACAGCAATGCTTCCACAGAATAAATTCAGTAAAGTGATAAAGTTTGGAATGTAGCTTTTAAGTTGCATAATTTCTTATAAGCTGTAAAAATAGCAAACTATTTTCGTCTAAAACAAAAATAGTACAATATCTATTGCTTTTTCAAGTTTAATATGTTGAAAAATAATGGCATATTTGTAAAAAAATTATTCTTGAAAAAAACACTAACAATACTACTATTAACTTTTTGTGTCTCTATTTCGGCGCAAACAGTTAGAAAATATTCTAATGAATTTATGAATATTGGAGTGGATGCGGCAGCTTTAGGAATGAGTAATGCAGTAACAGCTTACTCTAATGATGTAAACTCTGGCTACTGGAATCCTGCCGGACTAGTTAATATTGAAGACAAACAACTCGCTTTAATGCACTCAAGCTACTTTGCAAACATTGCAAGCTATGATTATGCCGCTTTTGCAATGCCTTTAGATAATAACAGTGCTATTGGTGTTTCATTAATACGTTTTGCTGTAGATGACATTTTAAATACAACACAATTAATTGACGACGATGGAAATATAAACTACGATAGAGTTAGCTTATTTTCTACTGCAGATTATGGTGTAACATTTTCTTATTCTAGAAAACTACCTATTCCTGGTTTTAATTATGGTATTAACGCAAAGGTAATACGACGTGTCATTGGGGATTTTGCTAATTCTTGGGGATTTGGTTTAGATGCTGCTGTGCAATTTGAAACTAAAAATGAGTGGAAATTCGGACTAATGGCTAGAGACATTACAACGACATTTAATGCTTGGGCTATTGATGAGGATGAGTTTGCTAAAGTACAAGATGCTGTCGAAGGGCAAAATCAAGAGTTACCCGAAACCACAGAGCTTACCATACCTAAATTACAGTTTGGTATTGCTAAAAAATTCATCTATCGTTACGATTTTTCTATACTTACAGAGTTAGATTTAAATATTCGATTTGAAGAAAACAATGACATTATTTCGACTTCTGTAGCAAGTATTAGTCCTTCCTTTGGTTTTGAAGTTGGATATATAGACATGATTTACTTAAGAGGTGGTGTTGGTAATTTTCAAAATGAATTACAATTAGATAATTCTGAAAAAACTAGCTTTCAACCAAGTATTGGTCTAGGCTTTAAATACAAAGGCATTCAAGTAGATTATGCATTTACAGACATTGGAGACCAAAGTGTTGCTCTTTATTCTAACGTCTTTTCACTAAAAATGGATTTAGGTATCTTTAGATAATTTAGTAATGAAAAGATTATTATTCCTTTTATTCTTTTTCTCCTTTGTATTTACACAAGCGCAAGACACTTACCAAAAAACCGAAATTAGTATTTTAACCATAGGGCCAGGAACTTCTTTAAACGATGCTTTTGGACACAATGGTATACGAGTAAAAACACCATTTAGTGATGTAGTTTACGACTACGGAAGGTTTCCGTTTAACGACCCCAATTTTTACTTAAATTTTGCTAGAGGAAAACTATTATATTCTCAAGGAGTTAGTAAAACATATCCTGTTCTCGATTTTTACACAAGTCAAAATAGAACCATTAGAGAGCAAGTTTTAGATTTAACAACAAAAGAAAAACAAGACATACATGCTTTTCTAGAAACCAATGCATTACCACAAAACAAAGATTATTTATACGATTTCTTTTACGATAATTGCGCAACAAAAATTAGAGATATTGCTGAAGAAATAACAAATAATAATATAGTTTTTAACACTCCTGAAGATTTAAAAGAAAAAACCTTTAGAGATTTAATACAGGGAAATTTATATTGGAATTCTTGGGGTAGCCTTGGTATAGACGTCGCTTTAGGGTCGATAATAGATAAACAAGCAACTCCTTATGAGTATATGTTTTTACCTAAATATATACATCGTTTTTTCGAAAACGCTACTTTAAAAAGTACAAATAATAAATTAGTAAAAAAGCAACAAACTTTATACAATAAAACCCAAACCAAACTACAGCAAAACTATTTTAGTAGCCCCATTTTTATTCTTGGTTTGTTGGGTGCTTTTATACTTTGGATTACCTTTAAAAACTATAAAACGGGAAAAAGAAGCAAGTGGTTAGACTTTAGTATCTTTTTAGTTACTGGAATAATTGGTGTTTTTATTCTATTACTATGGTTTGCTACAGATCATACTGCAACTGCTAACAATTACAATCTACTTTGGGCTTTTGCTATAAATCTTTTTTTAGTTAATCAAGTACTAAAAACACAACCAAAAGTTTGGTTAGTAAAATACATTAAACTGTTAATTATTCTTATGTGTTTATTGGTATTTCATTGGATAATGGGCGTGCAAAGATTTGCTTTTGCTCTATTACCACTTCTTATTGCATTAGTGATTAGGTATTTATACCTAGTGCATTGTTATACAAAAACAAAATAACCAATTTAAGTTTCCTTTTTAAGCTTAGTTTTTTTCGGGCAATTTGTAATTTAAACTACTACTGTCCTCTAAAAAAAATCATGGTACTCAAAGTCTTAATAATAATATTTGCGTCTAAAAAGAAACTTCTGTGTTTTATATAATATAAGTCATATTGTAACTTTAGTAAGCTATCATCTACACTAGAGCCATATCTAACTTTTACCTGTGCCCAACCAGTAAGTCCAGGTTTAACAATATGTCTAGTTTCGTAAAAAGGAATGACTTGCGACAACTCCTCTACAAAATAAGGTCTTTCTGGTCTAGGACCAATTAGACTCATTTCCCCTTTAAGAATATTTATAAACTGCGGTATCTCATCCAGCCTAGATTTCCGTAAAAACTTACCAAAAAAAGTTATTCTAGAATCATTTTTAGTAGCCCAAACAGCACCATTAGTTTCTGCATTTTTTATCATGGTACGAAACTTAATAATATTGAAGGTTTTACCATTTTTACCTACACGCTCTTGTGTGTAAAATAAAGAACCTCTATTAGCTACTATATTTCCAAGTAAAATAAAAGGCAGAATAACTGCACCTATTAAAATTCCTATAATAGAGAAAAACATATCAAAAAAACGATGAAAGAATAGGTAGAGTTTATTTTGATTACTTCGACTAAAAGGAAAATATTTATAAAAATCTTTACCTACAAATTGAACAGGTACTCGATACGTCATGTCTTCGTATACTTGTGTGTATTCTTTAATAGGAAAACCTCTTTCTAGAAGCGTTATTAAATCGTGATATATGTCTGAAGTTATAGTTTCCGAGTTATAACTAGCTACTACAATTTCTGAAATATTTTCTTTAGCTATAATTGCATGCATTTGATTTGGCTGAAATTCTTCAATACCATTAATCTTAATGGCATCATAGTTTCTATCTTCACAATTAATAAACCCAACTATTTTATAATTAGGATCCGACCCCTTAAAAGCATCTATTATTGGTTGAATATTAGAAACCTCACCAACAATGAGGGCTTTTTTATAAAATCTAGGAGAGGTAATAAAGTTAATATATGCTAACCGCCAAACAACTAAAGCTAAAGTAATGGCTAAATAAAAATAAAAAATCTGCAACCTATTCTCTGGTAAAAAAGGAGTAAAATAAGGCGTTAACAAATAAAATAAAACGGTAACAGATACGGTTAAGACAATATTAGCAAGTACAGAGTCTTGCTTACTTGCTTTTTGTAGATCGTATAATTCGAATACCGTTCCAAAAACGCTGATATACAAGGCTAATATTAGAATCCAAGCCCAATTATTATTATCAATATAAAAATAATCAAATTCAAAAAAATGACCTATACTGTAAAGAGAAACAAAAATAAAGACAAGATCAAAAATACGAAGTAGTATTTTTCTTTCAGAAATATCAAAATGGATGTCTTTTTTTTTTGTCATATATTTTTAAAAGTGTTAATGTAAAGATAATAAGTTAAGATAATATTACAAGTTTTTACTCAAGTACTTGAAACCATTTTGTTTTTACTAATTTCCAATCAAACGCTATCACTTTTTCTCTGGCTTTATTAGTCATTATTTTTGTTCTTTCAGGATTATTAACTATGCTTTTTACAGCTTTTACAAAGCCTTCTTCATGCTCCTTAGCTACTAATATTCCATCTATATTATTTGCTATTAAAAAAGGTAACCCGCCAACATTTGTGGAAATTACTGGCAAACCTAATGCCATTGCCTCTATAACACTAACTGGCATATTATCAAAATTTGTAGTATTAATAAATATATTAAAATCTTTAGAAAGCGTAATCCAAGCTTCCTTAGTTAATTTACCTGTAAAAGTAACATCTACGTGCAAACTTTTAGCTAGTTGCTTAACTTCTAGCAAACTACCATCACTATCAGGACCTACCATACAAAGTGTAACATGGAAGCCTTCTTCCTGCAACCCTTTTAAAACTTTAACAGCTAATTTGGGGTTGTATATTTTAGAAAAAGATCGTACCCAAAGTAGGTTTATGTTTTTAAAGTTTCGTTCTTTAAATGTATAACTATCCATTTCTATTGCATTAGGAATAAAATCCACATTTAGATAACCGGCATTTTTAAAGGTTTCTAATAAATATAAAGAAGGAGAAACATTTTTGTGAGCATTTTTAAATAGTAAATCCGATAAAAAAGGGCTGTTTTTTAATCTAGAAGGCAAATTCCCACCATGTAAAATGGGTATGTATTTTAATTTTAAAATTTTACAAATTTGACTAACTATTACTGCATAATAAAAATTAGTGGTACTGTAGGTATCTATAAGTACATAATCTATTTTTTTAGACATGGTTATACAGGTCCAAACCATATCTAATAATCTTAAAACTTTATTATTTTTAGAAGAAGCATAAAACATTTCGAATCCTTCCTTTTCTAATAAAGCTCCTAAGACTTGTATAGAAGAAGTATTAGACTTCTTGTTTTTTAAGTTGTTTCCTATGTATAGGATTTTTGTCATAAGTCACATTTAATAGTGCTAAAGCATAAATAAAAGACGGTGTTGCAAGTCGCATAGAGGAATGATTAATCGTTGCAAACCAAAAACATAAAAAGGCATAAAAAAGATAACTTTTTTTATTCCTTGCTCTAAAATCTATTGGTTTAAAAATTAATATTAGTAAAATAATAACACCAAACATACCATGTTCTGCTAATAATCTACTCGTTTCACTATGCGAAGTAACTCCTTGTCCATCAATTTCAATACGTTGGTCTTTCGCTCTACTAGAACCAATACCAAAAAAAGGGTTTGACATAAAACCAGCTAATTCTTCCTCAAACAACTGTCCTCTACCTGTGGTAACGTCTCCTTTTTCTCTACCTAAATGATCTTTATTCGCATATCGTAAATCAATATATCCATCCGTTTGACTAGAACTTATCACCCAAGTAGCAACAATAGCAAACATAAATAACAAACTTATTTTTACAATTTCATTCTTCTTTTTTGCAGATACCTTAAAATAATACATTACTAAAAATGCAATAATAGCCATAATTGCAGTTATAACTCCTCCTCTACTAAAAGTTACTATAGCGCGAAAAGAAATAGCAGAAAAAATAACAATATTAAAAACCTTTAAAAAAAGAGTTGGTGACTTTGTAAAAACACGTACAGCCATAATAAACATACCCAATCCTAATATAGTAGAAACCTGGTTTGCGCCCCACCCTCCAGAAGTAGACCTATTAGATCCTGTACCAGACAATACATCTCTCACACTAGGATTATAGAAAAAGATATAAATTGTATTCGCTATAATTGGTAATAGTAAATACAAAAGCAATTTATGTAATTGTTTGCCATTAATTTTTTTATCATAACAGTAGAGTGCTGTAAAACCTAAACAAACAGGACCACTTAATACAAAAGCAATATTGGTTCTAAAATTGGCATCAAAACTCAATGTAGTAGAGGCCACAAATATAGAAGGCACCAATAGCATGAGGTATAAAAAATAGGGATATGCTTTTCCAGAAATCCCTTTA
Organism: Lacinutrix cladophorae; assembly: GCF_053604645.1. NCBI lineage: Bacteria > Pseudomonadati > Bacteroidota > Flavobacteriia > Flavobacteriales > Flavobacteriaceae > Lacinutrix > Lacinutrix cladophorae. The sequence goes on from NZ_JBSHNR010000104.1 coordinate 84,895, forward strand.
TAAAACATCCCGATAATCATAAATAATATCACCAAATACTTTGCGGCTTCATAAGAAATAGAACCTTTAGTAGTTCTAAATAACACCTCTGCTCCAACAAAATAGGCACAAGCTTTAAGAATTTCAAATGTTTTTAAATGGTTTGGTGAAAGAATTATTCGATATAAAAAAAACACTAATGCAGAAAAAAAATAAACTTTAGCTAGACTTTCATTTAAATAAACTAACATACCAATTAAAACATGCAATCCAACAGCTGTTATATAGGTTATGTTTGTCTTCAAAAGTTACTTTTAAAATTATAAATAATTATTTTCAAGGTAAAAATAACATATCAAAATCAAAACTTAGCTATTTGATTAAAATAAGAATCTATTTAGCATATATTTTTTTATAATTATCTAAAGGAAAGCGATAATGATAACTCTTTCCAAAAAGATATAACATAAAATGTATAATAAAAACAGGCACACGTGGTCTTAAAAAGCGTAAGTAAGCATCATACGTTTTGTTAGAGTAGTTGCAAATTAAAAATGGAATGGTATCAGGGTTTAAGTAGTTTCTTTTAATATTAGCGTCTATAACTTGGGTTAAGGGATTAAATGTTTTAAAGCTAACGGCACCTTTATTTCTTACTAATTGATAAAGCTCTAGTACAGATAGTGGTATATCATTATCTGAATAGAACATTAAACTACTAGAAACATCTATGAGTATCCATTTATCAAGTTCTTTAGAATAGATCTCATTAAACGAATGTCCACCAAACTCTTTATTAAATGGAGCTCTTGTCGTTCCCCATTCGCGAACTTTAATATGGTTAATTACACAAAAGTTATTAAAAACCTGTGCCATATCGCTACAAACACCTCCTTTTCCAGCAAGCATAATTTGTAAGGCCGCAGCAGAAGGCTCACTTAATCCCGGACCTCCTTTAATATTATTTTGCAGCCAGGCACTTAATTGTTTTACTACTTCTAAATCATTAACTGGTTTGTTTTTTTTAAAAACCGTAGTATTTATTTCCTTAAAAACCTTTGGAATATCAGATTCTTGGTTTAATTCATTATAGTTACAATTAGAAATACCAGTAACACTCATGTTTTTAGACAACAATTTAAAGCGTGTTATATATAGAAAATGGTGTCGTTTAAAGAACCAAGACACTTTTTTTAAAATCATTCAGATAAATTAATTATATAGCTTGCGATAAATGTAAAATTTTTTTTTTGTTAAGCCTAATGTTTTATAAATTAACCAAGTATAACGTACTAAAATATATTGTAATTATAAACACGCTGTATTACACACTTCTTTTTCAACACTTTAACAGATTAACAATTCTATGATTATAATACGAATATGTAAACTTTTTTTGTGTTTCACTTTGCATCTGGATCATTTTAACAAATACCGAAGGACTTAATTGTAATATCTTATGTATTTCAAAAACAAGTGCCTCTTCGGTAATAGCATCCAATAAAAACCCATTAATTTCCGATTTCACATAATGCCCAATAGAGGACACGTTAGATACTATTGGTAAGCACCCAAAATTCATAGCTTCTGCAATCACTTTTGGAAACCCTTCGGATGCAGATGGCAATATTATAGCATGCGATGTTTTATATATTTCATGCACATCTTTACGAGATAGAAACCCATGAAATACAAATGGCAAACCACTATTTTTGCTGCTGTCTATATATTTCTGTTTTGCTTTTCCGTCTCCAACTATATGAATAGCATTAATTTTTAATTTTTCCTCTTTTGTTAATTTTTTAAATGCTTCAATTAACAAACCAACTCCTTTTTCTTTTTCTAGTCTTCCTACAAAACAAAATGTTATAGCTTTTTGAGAAAATACTTTAGTTGAAATGATACTTTTTCCTTGGGCAACCTCCCCTTCCGTTAAGCATGGATTTTCAAAAGTGAGGCATTGTTTGGGTTGGTTTGGCCAGCTTCCATTTATGGTAACTTTTCTTTTTTGATTTTTTAATAACCAACGCTGAAAGCTATATGCTAATGGCGCTTGTTCTTGCTTCCAGTTTCCGGCATATTTAAACCAGCCTTTTTTAGAACTAAAAAGCATCAAATACGGAATTACAAATACTCCTATTCCTGTTGGTGCTCTAAATTGAAAACAATCGGTTTTATTAATTGCTTTTTTTATAATACGAATTGTTTTGGGAGCTGAATATATAATTGCCAGCTTATCGACAAGTTTTTGTCCTCCTACTGCAGGTAATGCTTCGAATGAAACTTTACTGGATGTATATGGCAAGGCGCTTGGTGGCGCAGCTACTTGATGCAGCATAGCAACATGTATTACTGCATCAAAAACTGTAATTAAATTATTAATTTCTGTTACTGTAGAACCTAAACCAACAATAGTTCCATCCGGTTTTTTATAATGCTCTGTATGCGAAATAATAGTTAGAGTTTTCATCTTAATAGAGCTATATATTGTTGTATAACATTAGACCAATCGTGTTGTATTGCCCATTCTCTTGCTTCAGTAGAAAAACTTGCTTTAGAATTTAATATTGTAGCTATAGCTTGCAAAAACTGCTCTGCATTGCTTCCATCTATTAAAATTCCAGAAACATTAGGTTTTATAGCGTCTTCAATACCACAATTTACGGATCCAATTGCTGGAATACCCAACGCATTTGCTTCTAAAATAGCAATACCAAAGCCTTCAACGTCTCCTGTTTTACTTTCGGTACTTAACATAACAAACACATCGGTTTTTAAAAGCACTTGTTTTAAAATAGTATCGCTAACACTACCATGAAAAGTAATATGTTTTTCTACTTCTAAGGCTTTTGCTTTTTCCTTAAAATCGGAAGCTTCCGAAGGAATACCAACACAATGATAATGCAACGTTGGATATTTTTTTAAAAGTATAGGTAATTGTTTAATTACTTGCAATTGGCCTTTTCTAGTACTCACTCTACCAACAGTAGTTAAAACTGGGTTTCCTTGCAAAACTATTTCAGGAAGGTTTTCTGCATTCCAATTTTCTAGTTGAATACCATTTGGTATCACCACAACATCTTTATGGAGATACGAAATTAAACCTTTTGTATACTTGGATACTGCAATTATTTTATCAAATTTTTTTAAAGAAGCATCAATGGATTTTTTTAATATAGAGGATTTAAAATTAACCTCACTACCATGAATTACAGCTAGTGTTTTTCGTTTTTTAAACAGACTAATAAAAGCAACATTCCACAACGAAAACTTCCCTGTTGCGATTACATGTGATGCATTTTTAAAACTTTTATTGGTGGCAATAATACGTTGCATATACATTTTATAGCGATATCTAGATCGTTTAATTCGAACAACAGTAAAAGGCAATGTCGTATCAAATAGCATTTCGTCTTCTCCTGTTAAAGAACGCTGATCTGCAATAACTTGAACCCTATAATTCTCTTTACTTAAACAACTTGCTAGATGCAATGCATGATTACCAATTCCGCCAGGTTGTGGAGGGAATTCGGAGGTAACAATTAGTATGTGTTTTTTTTCTGAAGGCATTATAATGTTTCAATTAATGGTCCTTCTTTTATTTTTTTACTTGCCAAACGCCAAGATTTAAAAACTTGATAAAATACAATTGGAAGAATTAATATGGTTAAAAAAACGCCCAATAATAATAGGGGTTTGTTTTTTTTGAATTGATACGGAAAAATAGATAATGGCACCATACGCAACATGGCTAATCTAGATGCTTTTTTACCAAAATAACGTCTAAAAAAATACAATACACTTGGAATTGGTCTTGGTGCAAAAAAATTAGAAGGTCTAAAGGCATCCCAACTTCCCATTTCGCGTAATCCTCCTGTTCCTGCTTTTACATCAATACAAGATGCTATTGGATTAGACACACTTTTTATATCTTGTAAATACACTCGCATACCAAACTCACCATCTCCCATACGTTGTTTTTCAAACTGCCTATCAAACAATCCTACTTGATTATATACTTTTTTATAAAGCATGGCATTTCCGGTTGCAAACTGGGAAGCTATAGCAAAAAAGGACCTGTCCTTTGGTATTTGTTTTCCTTCGGGATAAAAAACTCCTGCAGAAACTTCAGCTTTAAAAAAATCTAAACATTTTAAATGACTTGAAATCCAATCTGGTTTTATACGTACATCATCTTCTGATAAAGCAATGAGTGTTCCTGTAGCATTTTTAATTGCTGTATTTCTGGCTAACCAAAGTGCTTTTTCCTCTTGTTTTACAAGGTTTATATCTAATGTATAATCGGCATAAAAATCGGCTTTAAAGGGTTCCGATTGATCTACAACAATCACTTCAAAATTAGTGTATTCTTGTTGTTCTAAATCTTTTAAAACATCCTTTAAATATTCGTAACGATTCAAGGTTGGTATAACTACGCTTACTTTAGGGTTTTCTTTAATTAACATGGAATCAAAGGAGTTCCAATCGGTATAAAGAATAGGACTATTACCAATTGCAACTCTATTTACTTTATTTGTTTTTAACCAAGCGCGGACTTCTTTAAAAGGGTTATAAAACGAAAATATTCGCAGTAGTAAAATATAGAAAACCCAAGCTTTATTAAAATACTTGCGAACAAAATGATAATTATCTTGTAATGCTATTTTATCAAAATTAGAATAGGTTGGAGCTTTACCAATATATCCTTTTTGCACTGCTTGCCAGGATAAATCATAATCTTGTGCTATTTTAGATTGGTAGGTTTTATCTACTGTTAATTGCTTTAAAATACTTTCTGGCAAACTTTTAACCTCAGGAAATACGGAAGCATTTGTTTTTGTAAACAGCTGAAAATAATGCGTTGGTTGTAAATATTTTAAAAATGAAAATAACATTACGCTGTTTTTATGGTTTTAAGTATGTTTTTAAAAATGACTTCTTTATCAAAATTTCGCTGATATAATGTGCTGAAATATTCTTTTGAAAGCCCCTCCTCTTTTAGGTATAGATTTAATTTTTTTAATAAATCATCTGAAGATTCAGGATCAAAAGTAAATGCAGACAATGCCTGTTCATCTTCTTGTATAAAAGACAATGCTCCAAATGCTGAAGAAACAATTACCGGAGTTCCTAGAGAAATAGCTTCAATAAATACCAATCCAAAAGCTTCGTGCAAACTTGGTAATACAACTACATCCATATTCGTATAAAAGTGTAACATATCATTTGCAGACAAATGATTTAAAAAATGGACATGATCTTTTAATGCTAAAGTAGCTACTTGCTGCTTTAAATCAGAAAGCGCTTCACCATCTCCAGCTACATACAATTGAAAGTTAGTATCTGTAGTGTTTTTTATAACAGAAAGTGTTTCTATAAGTATTTTCTGGTTTTTATGATTTGTTATTCTACCAGGACAACCAATCTTTAATACACCACGAGCAGCAGAAAAAGAAATAGAAGACGGCTTCATTTCTTTAGATGTTATATTACTCCAAAAAGGAATCACTTTCATTTTATGCTTTGGTACTGTATAAGAAGAGTGCAATTCTTTTTTTGTTAAATAAGAATTAGCAATCACTACATCTGCTAATTTTAAAAACTGTTTTTTTATAAAAATTTGCATCTTACTAGAAGCCATTTGGGCATTTAAAGAATGAAACCAAACCATGTTTTTTGGTACTCCATATAACTTCCCAAATAATAATGCAGGATTTACGTAACTAAAATTAGAGAGTATGACATCTGGATTTTCTCTATTTATAATCCTCCAAACATTATAATAATTAGTAAAATATCCTTTCTTTTTTTTTACAATTACACGAACTCCATCGATAATTCTATCGCTTACAGATCTTTTCCACGTAAAAGATACCACCTCATGCCCTTCTTGAGAAAGTCGAATTAAGATCTCATGAAAAAAACGAGAAAGATAGCCGTTATTATACGTATGAAATAAGAGAATTTTCAAGGGCTTATATATTAATAGTTCTTTTTATAATTCCAATACATAGAGCGTATATCTCTGTATAGCTTATAATTTGGCAACTTCCTTTTTTTGTTATTTCTAGCATGCGGAAAAGCTTCTTGAGGCACCGCTTGCAATTCTAAAAAATCGCCTAATGTTGTATAGTTAAAATTCTTACCCATTTCCATAATTAAGAAATTCGGTTTGTCTTTAAAAAAAGCTATAATTTCTTTATTACTCTGCTCATACAATTCTATATATCTATTTTCATAACCTTCAGCACAAGGAACGCCATATATTTTTTGATGTAATGGTATCCTAATACTGGCAAAATAAGTTACTACACTTCTAATCCATTTTTTAGTATCGCGAATGGTTAAAATAAATTTAGCATCTGGATAAACAGCATAAAGCTCTTTATAAAAAAGAGGCCAAGGCATATCTTGTGCTGCATCCCAAGGTGCTAGTGTTTTTTCAATATAGGCTTTTAATGCTTCGGTATCTAAAATCTTCATTAGGTTTTTATCTCCACCATAAACACGATACCCTAAGTGTTGTAAGGCATGTTCTAAAGAAGTAGTTCCTGTTTTTTGAAAACCTAAAATAAATACTTTTTGCTTCATCTTTTATTTATACCCTATAGCAATTAAATGTGCCGTTTCTTCAGCTGTATCTTTTACATTTTTAGATTGCAACCTATTAATTATATTAGAAAAAATAGATCGCATGGTTTGTATTGGTCTTTTTAAACTATAACTTTTTAAGCCTTGTACTCGGTATTTACCTGTCTTTACCCCATAATGTACATCTACTTTATCAAAATATTTTTCTAACAGTGTTTGTAACTCAAATCGGGTATAATGCCTAACGTGATCCGGATTTTTATTAGGACCTTCATTTTTAATATAATCGCCATTTGGTGTGGTAAAATAAGCCCAACCTCCTATCTTTATAACTTTGGCTATGTTTTTTACAAAAATGTCATCCGCCTCTACATGTTCTATAACTTCAATGCAAGTTACTGCATCATAAGATGCGTCTGGCAAAGTAGACGCTGTCATATCTTCAATAATAACATCTTTAATATTACTACGTTTTTTTTGTATCGTGGTTAAAATATCTTTCGTAAATCCTAAATTAAGCGCTTCCCGAGTTCCTTCTTCTTGAGGTACATCTAGCAAAGTAATTGCTACAGGCAAGTTTATAGTATATGGAGATTTACGTCCGCCAACATCTAAAACGGAAGGAGTATTTACAACAGGTTTAAGTTGCTTTACTAATTGTTTTAAATTATTACGTACCGTTACTAAATGCGCAGGCATTATAGAAAAAGTAAACCATCGCATAAATTCATATTGCGTCATAATTTTGTAAGATAGTGTGTTTTAATTTCAATTGTTTTACAATAATAGATATTATGTATTAAAAAACCATAATCTTTACACTAATAAATAAAGCTTTTGTTTGTTAGTTCAAAGTATAAAAAGCTACAAATTCTTCCTGTTGTTTTTTTAATCCAAATTCCTTATTTACTCTAGCAATAGCATTTTCTTTTATGGTTGTTTTTTCTATATCAGTAAGCTTAATAATACTTTTCAATTTACTAGCTAATAACTCTGGCTTCCGTTTTGGCACTACCCATCCTGTTGTACCATCTAGAACATTTTCGGCCAATCCTTCGGCATTAGAAACCACACATAGTAATCCTAGAGCTTGTGCTTCTAAAACCGCATTACAAAACCCTTCCTGAATACTATACTGTATGTATATGCTTGCTTTTTCTAATTGTTTTTTCACTTCCGTTTGTGGCATTTTACCAGTAAAGCTAAGCGTTTCAAGAATTCCTAATTGATGAGCTGCAAAAACAAGTCTTTCTTTTTCACTTCCCGCACCAATAATGGTGTAATGAAAGTTTAGTCCTCCTTTTTTTAAAAGCGCTAAAGCTTCTAAGGTATATTCTAGTCCTTTTTTCCAGTGTAAACGAGCAACAGTTGCAAATTGAATACAGTCCTGTTTTTGAATCTGACTATTTGATTTAAAAAATTGCGTATCGATTGCTGGTGTAATTACTTGTATTTTATTGGATGGGATTTTTAGACTTTCTAATGCCTGTTTCATTTCTTGCGACAACACATGATATTGCACTTCTTTAGTAAACAACACATCATAACAACCTGGATGCTTTAAAGGGGATAAATACAAATCATAGCCTCTAAAACTTACTGCCATTTTTGCTCGCATGGCTGCTGCTACATTTTCTCTCGTTACAGCCAACATACCAAACCCAAAATGCAACCAATCTATTTGTTCTTTAAGAAAGAACTGATTAAGTATAACGCTTCTAATATTTTTTTTTAAAGACATTCCGTCTTTTTTATTTAATGCATATAAAGTAAAACTTCTCTTTGGATGCATACAAAACGCAGTTATTAAGGCCAAAATACTATACCATACTGTTTTAAAAATGCTTCCATTAAAATTATTCCCAGTAACTACTTTACATGAAAAATCTGCATCATCTACATGTACATAATCTACAAACAGAATGACACGAAAACCACGATCTTGCAACCCTTTTATCTTATTTCTAAAAAAGGTTTCCGAATATTTAGGCACTGTAGATAATACAATACCAATGGTTAAGCTTTCTGTTTTATGCTTCATTATTTTGTATCCTTTGGTATAAGGCTAGCATACTGCTTACCATTTGTTGTTCGCTATGCTGTGCTTTTAATGTTTGTAATGCCTTAATACGTATGGCTTCTTTTTGATCTTCTTCTAAAGTTTGAATATGCATTATTTTTTTTGCAATTGCTTCTGCGTCTCGAGTGGGTACCATAAAACCATTTTCATTATCTACAATCACTTCTTCCATACCACCACAAGAAGTAGTTAGTACTAGGGTTTTATGCTGCATTGCTTCTAATACTACATTTGCGATACCTTCTTCAACACTTGGCAATACAAGTAAATCTGCTTGTTGCATTAAAGTTTGTACTTTGGTATAGGCTATATTATCTTGTAAGGTAACGGCATCCAATAGACCTAGATCGTGTAAATGATAGGTATATTCAATATCTTTAGTCCCTCCTATTATTGTATAATGAAACTTCACATTATGAGCTTTCAATATTTTACAAGCATCTAGCGCATAGGTGTATCCTTTTTTCCAATGGGCTCTTCCTACTGAAATAATTTGAAAAACAGTATTTGGCTTTTTTTGTTGAATAGCAACAGAAACTTCTGACAAACCACTGTATACTACTTGTACACGTTCTTTAGCTGCTCCATATTTTTCGGCTTCTATTCCTATAGCTTTAGAAACCGCGTGAAAGGCATCTACTTTCGGAAAGTATATATTATACATCTTTGCTAATGTTACATCTGCAATTGGCGAATAATTAATATGCGCACCACGTAAGCTTAATATTAGTTTTATGTCAAACTCTTTAACCCAAACCCAATCTGCCAGTCCTTTTGCCCATTGTAAATGAAAAACATCTGGTTTATGCCATAACACTGGATAGCTTTTTACTTTATCTAGAAGCAGATTTTTAGATTGTTTTTTTAGAATTAGATCTAGTTTTTGTTTTTCTTTATTTTTAAAACAAAACAATAACAAACTGTATTTTATATAATGAAGCGCCTTGTACAGTCTCGTATTTTTATATCCAAAAACAGAAACCGAACCGGTATACTTGACTTTCTTTTTAATAAAACCAAACAAATAAATAGTGTTTCCGGTTGCAGATAATCCATGTATTAACCTTTCTATAAAAGTAGTACTTGGTATATCTCCAGAGTAGATAGCTATTTTTAACTTATTTTTCAACGCTTTAATTTAAATTTAAAAGGAAATATTCTTATTTCATAAATTGAAATAAAAAATATAGAAACTTATTTTTTAATTATTTTTTTTAAATCATTTTCTAATTTATAATACTTTTTCTTACCAAATATTTTTATTAAGAACCGTTTGGTACTTTGTAGTCTTCTATAATCTTTAAAAGTTCTTTCCCAATATGGTGACCATGTTCTGTGCGCTATATGTTTATTAATTTTTTTATTTAATTTAGAATAATTTGAAGATCTACCATGTAATATTTTTACTTTTAAAGGAGGTATTGTAATAAAAAAAGGAAATCTAAAATTATATGCATTTGTTAAAACATAAATTTTAACATCATGTTTTAATAATGCCTCTGAAAATGCAGGTTGATCACCAGCGTATTTCTTTGGATTGTTAGAATATAGATCTTTCCAATGTAAAAACAAATCTCTTATTTTATCATTGTTTTTATAAACTATTACGCCTGTATTATAATGAGAGATTCCTAACAATACTTCATTGTTTATTCTCAATTTTGAAATATCATTAGGCGAAGGACACATTAGAATATCAAAATAATCTAATAATTTAAATAATTCTGAAGTGTTATCAGTAAAATAAGTGTCTGAATCAATAAAAAAAGTTTTTTCAAAAGGGCTTTTTAATAAACCTGCAACTTTAAAACTAAGACCTTCTTTCCAGGTTAATGAATGTTTTTTTTCTATAACAATTACTTCATTAAAAACACAATCATTTATTGGTTCATCTGTTACCAAAGCTATTTTAGCTAATTCATTATGAGATTTTAAACTTTTTGCTGATAGTATAGCTTCATTAATATATTTTTTCCCAGTTGCAATATATAAAAACCCTTCTTTCATTTGTTATATTTTTAAATGTGTGCTTAACACTATTAAATTATCAACTATATTTGGTTAAAAGATTACAATAACTATCTTTTCAATTTAAAAATCAAACAAACATATATTAGTTTTCAAAACATGTTTTTTTTGCTATTAAAGAACTTTTACTAACCAAGTAATTATTCTTCTTATTTAATTGGTTTAAAATAAGCTAAAAACAAATACATCAATTACTCAATATACTCTTTCATTTCTATTGCAAATAATTCACTAGTAACTTTTCTACCAATTGAATTTACATGTATAACATCGTAAAAATATGTTTCATTTTTTAATATATAGCTATGATTGATTATGTTGTAATGGGGTGTTTTTGTTACTACTCTTTTATTTTTAGTAGGCGAAAAATAACAAATTAACTCTATATTATTCAATGTACATAAAGCTTTCATTTTTTCTAGATAAATATTTTTAAAGTTAACTGGTAACACTTTAAAAGAATCCATAGTTTTATCTTTATTATTAATAGCTGGATAGGTGTAATTTCCTTTATCATCAAATCTATTTCGTTTTTTAGATTGTATTAATGTTATTAATGAAGGAAAGAATATTTCAGCATTAAAATAAGAAACCCCAAACATTGGTATCCATTTTGAAGCACTTAATACTTTTGCTGGTTTACTTGAAAATTGTTTATAATAGTTAGAAACATACGTTGAGTTTATGAAGGGTAAATAACGATAATCATTTCCACTTAAATTGTTATTTATTACATCATAATCTTTAATACTTGGTGCTAAAACACAATACTTTGTTGTTTTCCCTTGTGCTAAAAAATGCTGTAACATTAAGTATTGACTAGATAATGCGGTATCATCCATAGATAAGTTTACACCTTTAATTTGCAAAACAGAATCTATAACTTTTGAATTTAAAGTGGTTAATCCTGTACTAGCTCCTAATATTATATAATCAAACTCTTTTTCCTGAATACTATTAACTAAAAAAGAAGGTTTATAAAATGAAGATTGGCGCAAAGACCGTAAGCTTCCAGCAGAAACTATCATGGAAATACTTACAAAAAGTAAAACGACAACTCCAATTCTCTTTAAAAATAATTGCATATTAAAATTGAAAATATATAAATTCAGACGGATTTTTAAACACGCCCATAAAACAGATTAGAATAGCAATAAAAACAGCTGTAAAAGTAGTTAATTCAACTTCTTTTTTATTTTTCTGAACCGCTAAAAACTCAAACAATAGCAATATACCAATACTTAAAACAAGTATGGCACTAAAGAGCATCATTTTAGAAGTCTTATAAAATACTAGTACCGAACTCCCTTTAAAACGAAATATATCTATAATATAAGCATACGCCATACTTACAGTATCCGCTCTAAAAAAGATCCATGCAAAGCTTACCAACACAAAAGTGAGCAGTATTTTAGGGAGATAACGCATAGAAAACCTAGTTGTTACAACATGCTTTCTATTGCTATTTAATAGCAGTAATGGCAAAAATAATAATGCATGAATGCCACCCCAAATAATAAAAGTCCAATTTGCGCCATGCCAAAAGCCACTAACTAAAAAAACAATAAATACATTTCTAACTACCAGCCACTTTGAACCTCTTGAACCTCCTAAGGGAATATATAAATAATCTCGAAACCAAGTAGAAAGTGAAATGTGCCAACGCCTCCAAAACTCGGCAATATCTCTAGAGAAATATGGAAAGGAGAAATTAGTCATTAAATCAAAACCAAACAATCTAGCTACACCAATTGCAATATCCGAATACCCAGAAAAATCACCATAAATTTGAAAGGCAAACAGTACAGCTCCTAAAAACAATTCCATTGAAGAATAATTTCCTGCACCATCAAATAACTGATTCACAAAAAAAGCACAATTATCGGCAACCACTACTTTTTTAAACAATCCCCAAATAATTAAATAAAAACCACTAATAGCAAAATCACTATTAAAAATACGCTTCGTATTAAATTGAGGTAATAAATGAGATGCCCTTTCTATAGGACCTGCAACCAATTGCGGAAAAAAGGAAACAAATGCAGCAAACTGTATGATATTATTAGTTGGCTCTATCTTCTTTCTATATACATCTATGGTATAGCTTAAGGTTTGAAACGTGTAAAAACTAATACCTACAGGTAAAATAATCTTTAAAGTAGTAGCTTGCATTTCTATGCCAAACAGTTGCCATGCATCTACCCAACTTTTAATAAAAAAATTAAAGTATTTAAAAAAGGCCAACATGCCTAAATTAAAAAACAAACTAATAAAGAGAAGTGCTTTTCTTTGCTTGTTTACGGTTTCCTTATACAATTGCTTAGCAACTATAAAATCGACCAGTGTACTTAATGCTATCAATGCTAAAAAACGATAATCCCACCATGCATAAAACAAATAACTAGCACAAACAATAAGGATATTTTGCCAATGCAAAGAGCGTTTTACCACAAACCAGTATACTATAAATACGATGGGTAAAAAAACAGCAAAACTAATGGAGTTGAATAGCATTGTTAGTTAATATCTATATTAGTTTTTGTTTTCAAAATACGTTTCAATAAATACATTGGTAAATACCTTTGCTCCTTGTATATTTAAATGTTGATAATCATTAAACATGTTAATATTATTAATAGATTTAGAAAAATCAATATAATTTGGAAGATTTTCTTTTAAAACTTCCGTATTAAAATCGGTTTGGTAGTAAGGAGCTGTAAAAAAATAGCAAGCTACTTGATTTTCCTTACACATTTCAATAATCTCCAATAAATGAATGTTTTTTTTGTTTTGCAAGTCATTTATAACAAATCGTCCTTCTTTTTTCATGCTACCATTAATAGCAGAAAACCCCATATTATTTTCGAATATATTTTTTTTAAAAAATGTCATGGTAAGCTCTCTAAAACCTAATTTAGAATCGTAAAGCATATACCGATAAAATGGTAAGTACTTTTTAAAAAATGCAAAAGAATCTTGTTTTTTTATTTCATTATACACATAGTCTTTTCTTATGTAAGGCATCCATGGTGTTATCGCCATTGGATCTATTGTTTCTTTATTATACAACTTATCTACTTGGATAAAAATCCTTTTTACTTGATGTGCTTCCAAGAAATGCTTCACCATTAATTTTATTTCAAAATTTGTAGCTGCTGGATAAGCAAGATTAAAACCTAATTGATTCGTTGTTTGTAATATTTGTTTTGGATTGAGATGAAAAGCAGCTCTGGAAGAACCAAAAACAGCATAATCTAAAGGTTTTTCATTACTTATATTCTGTGCCCAAGACACCTTAGTTCTATTATACCTAGAACTACTATATATTTTTGTATAGGTAAAGTCTAAGGCTATAAGTACGAATACAGATAACAACAATAGTTTAAAAAAAAGGGATACAAATTTTTTCATATTTAAAACTGAAAATAAATAAACTCTTGTAGTTTAGAAAAACTTCCAAATACAAAAATGAGTACTAAAAGTATGACACTAGGAAGTATAGGTTGCTTCACTCCCTTTAAAGGATGTTCCATTTTTCTTGTAAACCATTCTATAGTTAAAAGCAGTATAATTAATGGTACCATTTCAAATGCAAAACGCTCTAGTTGAATCTTTTCCATAAAATGTAAAGAAAAAATCCCTATCTGTTTTAAATAGGAAAATGCACTTGTCACATTCTCAGCTCTAAAAAAAACCCATGCAATCATGGTTACAGAAAAAGTGAATCCTATTTGTATAAACTCTTTTATACTTGGCAAAAAACTATTTTCGGCAACTAAATTCGTATGTACTTTATTCTTATTAGTTAACATAATTGGCAAAAAATAACATGCATGTAAAAACCCCCAAACAATAAAAGTCCAATTCGCTCCATGCCAAAAACCACTGACTAAAAATATAATAAACACATTGCGTATTTGATTTCCTTTAGTTCCTCTAGAACCTCCAAGTGGAATATACACATAATCTCGAAACCAGGTAGATAAGGAGATATGCCATCTTCGCCAAAACTCTGCAATATCTCTTGAAAAATAAGGTAACGCAAAATTCTGCATTAAATTAAAACCGAACAAACGAGCAGTTCCGATAGCGATATCTGAATATCCTGAAAAATCGCCATAAATTTGAAAAGCGAAATAAAAGGCTCCTAATAATAAAGTTGTGGAAGAATATGCTGGGTAGTTATTAAAAATATCATTGGCAAACTGCGCGCAATTATCGGCAATTACCACTTTTTTAAATAAACCCCATAGTATTTGTTGTAAACCATCGATAGCATTTTTACTATTAAAAGCATGCTTCTTTTTAAACTGTGGCAACAAATGTGTTGCTCTTTCTATTGGACCTGCTACTAACTGTGGAAAAAAGGAAACAAAGGCAGCAAAGGCTATAAAATCAGTTGTGGGTTCTAATTTCTTTCTATATACATCAATAGTATAACTTAGCGTTTGAAAGGTGTAAAAACTAATTCCTACTGGTAAAATAATATGTAAGGTATTAGGTTGTATTTCACTTCCAAAAAA
>NZ_JBSHNR010000105.1:0-350 GCF_053604645.1 Lacinutrix cladophorae
TGCTTAAAAACAAACCAATAAAGGATAAAAACTATTGGTAAAAAAATCGCAAAATCTATGGAGTTGAATAGCATATATATTTAAGAAGAAATTTAATAGGATTTAAAACTTTTATACCTCTTTTTTATCATTTCAATAAAATATTGATTTAGTAAACCTAAAGTACTAATCTCACTAAAAAAAACTTTACTAAAATATTTTTTTCCATTATCATTAAGATGGTCTGAATCTTGAAAAAAATCGAGTTCAGTTACAAACCTAGCATCTTTAGAATAATCTAGATACTTAATATTAGTTTTTTTCTTCAGCTCTTCCACATAATAATAAAAATTCACCTCTAGCCATTGACT
>NZ_JBSHNR010000106.1:0-229 GCF_053604645.1 Lacinutrix cladophorae
TGATAACGAAACTACACTGACTGCTACACTTACTCTTGAAGATTCTATTGGTCCAGACCTAACGGCTTGTACGGTTGTAGATGAAACCATAGAATGTAATGGAACAGATAATGAAACCATTGCTAACGATTGGAATGCTGCAAACATACTTGCACTACAATCTTGTGGTACAGATAGCTGTGATGCAGATGCGGTCTTTGATGTAACTTCGGATTATGCTTTCACGAAC
>NZ_JBSHNR010000107.1:0-271 GCF_053604645.1 Lacinutrix cladophorae
AATGTACCATTAGGAGATGCAGAAGTAGATGTAGATGAGACTACATTACCAACAGATATTACAGATACTTTAACAACAGGAACCTCAGATCCAGAAACAGTAACTGTAGTAGAAGGAACTAATGCTACTACCGATGATGGATATGCACCAGCAGTAGGAGATTTAAGTGGAGTTGTATTCGAAGATCTTAACGGCGATGGAGTACAAGATCCAGGAGAAGAAGGAATAGAAGGAGTAGAAGTTGTAATTACCGATGTTAACGGAGACGAAA
>NZ_JBSHNR010000108.1:0-219741 GCF_053604645.1 Lacinutrix cladophorae
ACGTCTGATTTTCCTTCGGAAAATCCTCGCATACAAACCCGCAACTATTCTTATACATAAACGTTAGCAACAACTTTGACCAAACCAACAAATGAAGGAACACAAATATTTACTTTTAAGTGACAAACCTAGAGTTGGAACAAATACTGAAATTGCGTTTAGAATAACCGAACACTATTTTGGGAAAAAACAAACTCGGAAAAAATGGAAAAGAGATAAAAAGTTATATAACATCAATTGGGCTGATGGAAATCAAAAAAAACAGAGTAGCAAACCTATTAATTATTTAACCATAGCTAGGTATATTAGAGAAAATGGTTTTTTTGATTCAAAAGAGTTTAATTTATCGCCAATAGATTGTTTTTGGTTAGATGCTTCTCTTGATGTGACTGTTAATTGGCATAAATTTGACCATACAGCACCTAATGGTTTGACTATTTTTGATGGTTTTACAAAACAACAGTTCGGAGAAAAATATCCAATTGAGCCCAAACTTATCCGAGAAGGAAGGTCGTTTACCACATTACAACCACAACTTTTAAATAGAATCAGAAGATTAAGGGATAGATTAATAACTAATTCTCAAGTAATAGTAGATGACGATTGGTTTTTTGATTTGAGGTCGCTAATAAGTGACACTATTTCGTTGGTAGAAATTACTCTTACACAATTTTACATAAAAGCAGAATATGACCCTCTTCCAAGTTGGACTTTTGACAAGGAATCTCTTGGAGAAAGGCACGGAAGAAGATTTGAAGACAAGTTAAATTGGATTTATAAAATTACTGGAAATCATTTATCAGCGGAGCACTTCATGCCTAGTTTTACAAAGCTTCGTGAATTACGAAACCACTTTATGCATTTTGACCCACCTTCACTAATTGTGACAATTGAAGAAGCTTCAATATGGATAAATTACGTTATCGATACTGGTTTCTTGCTTATTAGAATGCGAGATGCGATGGGTGTTGAATCATCTCTATCGTTGTTAAACTTTGTTTTACAAAAAGATGTGATTTTTAATCCCGAAAAGCATTTTTCTGAAAGATTGCCAATCGGAACAGGAAATGGAGATTATGAATCATCAAATTGGCAGAAAAAATAAAAAGCAGTTGTTAACACCGTGTATCAAAAATTGCTAGATTAGTGCTTAAATTAAGATCGTTGCTCTTTTGTTACGTCTGATTTTCCTTCGGAAAATCCTCGCTTACAAAAACGCAACTTTCCATACACGAACACCTTGACAGTAATGCAAAAAAGAAAAACCTATGAAACCAATAACATTTGAATTTTTAGAAAAACCATCTGAAACCGAGTTTGATTATTCACTTATCGAATACGATAATGAATTGAACTTAACTGTAGATAAAATAACAAGGTTGCCTGCAATTGATTCTCTTAATATGGAAACAGAAACATTTACAAAGACTGGTGGAGAGGCATCTGATTCTGACTCTGACTTTCAAATGGGCACTTCTACTCGAACATATACTGAAATGGAAGCTACTGACAGTGATGCAGATATTCATAGTTTAATTCAATTAATGGGAACATCAACTCTTACGGAATCTTCTGAAGCTGTTGATTCTGACGAAGATATTAAATGATTCTAATTATTACACATAAACAGGACTACACAGTCGACTTTGTAGTCAATAAGTTGAACAAAAAAGGAATTCAATACAAAAGACTTAATTGTGAAGATTTAATGAAAACCAATTATAGTTTTGACTTTGCCAATGATTTTACTTTCTCTTTTGACGGAATAAATAACTTCAATTCTGTTTGGTTTAGACGTACTAAATTTCCAGAATTAAAAAACTTAAAACAAGAAGAAAAGCATTACATCCTTACCGAATATGATTCGTTACTCAAAAACATTTTCGCAACAATAGATGCGAAATGGTTAAGTGAACCAAAATTTGTTTACAATGCTGAAAACAAAGCACTTCAACTAAAAGTTGCGAAAAAAATTGGATTTAATATTCCTCAAACAATAATAACGAACGAAAAAGAAAAAATTAAAGAATTTTACCATAATAACAATAAGGATATTATTATTAAACCATTAGCTCATACAAGAGTTAATTACGAAAATGATGTTGCTTTCATTTTTACAAACCCTGTTAGTAAAAAGTTAATAGATTCAATTGATGATTATGATATCAATCCTTGCATATTTCAAAAAAACATAAAGAAAGATTACGAAATTCGTGTAACAGTAATTGACAAAAAAGTTTTCGCATCTTCTATTTATTCCCAGTCAAATGAAAACACCAAAAATGATTGGAGAAAAGAAAAACTTGAATTTAGTAAAGTTGAAATTCCAAAAGAAATATCGAATAAATGTATAACACTTTTACAAGAGTTGAATATAAAGTTTGGTGCAATAGATTTAATAAAAACACCAGAAGATGAATATGTTTTTTTAGAAATAAATCCAAATGGACAATGGGCTTGGATTGAATCGCAAACTGGGCAAGAAATGTCCGATGAAATAATTAAATTTTTAGAAAATGACAAAGCTTAAATTACTTTTTCAGTCATTTGGACTATTCAAAAAACTCGAATTTCAAAAACCATATAATTATGACGCAACTAATTACAGAAACTCGAAAGAAAAAAAATTAGAATTACATAAAGCGTATTTAAGAGAAATTGAAAATGAAGAAAACAACAGATTAAATGTAATAGAAAATAAAACTTCACAACTAATTTCTCAAACTGGATTGATATTCTCTTTATTGAGTTTATTCATCCCATTTATAATTGACAAGGTTTTAGATTTTAATCTTTATCTTAAAATTCTATTTATAATTATTTTAGCACTAGCCTATTTATTTTATATTCTTACTATAAATAATGCTTTGAAAAATTTTAATGTTAAGAATTTTAATTATGGTAAGAATTCACCAAATTCAATTTTAAGCCAACAAGATATAAGTGTCAAAAAATTCTTAAAAATGGAGATTAAAGACTCTCTATTTACAATCAATAATAACATTGGAATTAATAATGTAAAAGCCACAAATCTTATTACAGCTTATAATTCGTTTAAGTTTGGTAATATTTTGACATCAATATTAGTTGTTTTTTTATGTGCTTCATTATTGTTTATTAATTCAAAAACAGAAGAAATTAAAATAGAAAATCCAATTGAAATAAAACAATTTAATGAATACATTGAAACTTTAAAAGAACAAAACCTGATTCTAAAAGAGCAATTAAGGATTGAAAAGAAAGATACAATTGAATAAAGCACTACTGGGAACACCGTGTATAATTAATTGCTTGGTCACTGCCGACTTACGAACATTCCTGCGGAATATTCTATTCGTGATTTATTTGCTAAATTAGGTGCTTAACAACGCAACTAACCATACACGAACACATTACCACACATATGAAAAAAACATTTAGATATTTAAAAGATTCATTTTCGAAATTTAAAAAAGACGCCCTTTCGAAAGTGTTTTATGATACAATGAAATATATATTTATAACGTTTATTATTGTTTTAATTTTAAGATTTGTTCCATTAATAAAAGAGATATTCCTAACACCATTTTCAATATCAGTTTGGGCTTTTACTTTAATATGTTTAACCTTAATTATTTTAAGTTTCCTATTAGCAAATTTTCAATTTCAAAAAAAGTATAATAAACTACATTCGGAAAATCAAACAGACGAATTAACTGGGTTAAGAAATTACAAAGCAAAAGATGCTGATTTAGATACTTTAAAAACGGAAAAAAATTCAGGTAATGAACCAATCTCTTTGATTTTAATTGATATCGATAATTTCAAGAAATTCAATGAGGAAAACAATTATGAAATTGCTGACCAAATTCTTGCCAAATTAGGTCATATTTTAAATAAAGATAGTCGAATAACTGATGAAACATATCGCTATTTTAGGCGTGGAGACGAGTTCTTAATTGTTGCAAAACAAACAACTCTTGGAGATGCTCAATTAGCTTCTGAAAGAAAACGTAAATTAATCCAAAACTCTACATTCAATATTAACGGAAAAGATTTTAAAATAACAGTATGTTGTGGAGTTACGGAATTTAACATAAAGGAAGATAAACAATTAGCTTTAAATCGTTTAAGTAAAGCTATTCAAACGGCCAAAAAGAAAACTGGGAAAAATTCTACAGAAATTTTCGTATAAAAACGTGTGATAACACCGTATATAATGTATTGCTGCTTCTCGCCTACTCACGAAAAGTCCTGCGACTTTTCTATTTCGTTATTATTTGCTAAATTACGTGCTGACAACACGCTACAAGTCATATACGAGACCGTAAGCGGTAATCAAAAAAAAACATCATCATAAATGGAACATATAGTTCTCGATACAAACATTTTTTTAAAAGAAAACTTTCTCGAAGGAAAGAGAATTAGAGAACTTCTAAAGCTTTCAGAAGAGGGGAAAATAAAAATTGTCTTAACCGAAATTACAATTGGCGAAGTAAAAAGTAATTTTAAAAGAATTTCAAGACAGGCCTTACAGAATCTTTCCGCATTTAGAAAACCTTTTGAATCAAGAGTATTAAGAAACAACAGTCTTGGAAAAAAGCTTTATGATAGGATTGATAAAAAAGACGTTGAAAATGAATTTAACACGGAGTTTGATGCAATATTAAAAAAATCAAAAGTCCAAATTATTAAATATCGCAACATCAATATAAAAACAGTATTTGATAAATATTTCAATGACGAATATCCATTTAATGGTACAGATAAAAAATCTGAATTCCCAGACGCTTTTGCTTTAGACCTTATTGAAAACTGGTGCAAAGAAAAAGGGGTGAAATGCAAAGTGTTTTCAAATGATGGAGACTTTCTTAACTATCAAAGTGACTTACTTGATATAAGCGAAAATTACGAAGAATATCTCAACGAAAAATTACAATTCTTCTTGACACAAGAAAAACGATTAGAAATACTTGAAAAATTATTTATTCAAAACTCAAATTTTATTGATAACGAAATAGAGCAATGGTACACTGATAAATTAGACGATACTGAAATTTATTGGGAAGTAATTTGGTTCGAAATTCACGATTTGGAAGTAACAGAAGTTGAAATAAAAGATAAACAATACGAAATTGTTGCGACTGACGAGGAATGGATTGAAATTGAAGTCGATGTCGATTTGACATTTAAAGTCGAAGTAACTATTGATGATGAAGATTTTGCTATGTATGATAGCGAAGATAAAGTTACTCGCTATTTTGAGACTAAAAGAGAAGAAATTGTGAGAGATGCTACTGCTAAAATATCCCTCTTGGCTTACATAACTGATGAGGAAGATTACGATGAACAGTTTGAAACATTAGAGATTAATAAGGATATTGAATTAAAAATAAAATCGGAGTACAATGACTACCGCTAACATTGTATATAAAAAATAACGCAAGTCGTTGCTAACACGAAGGTTTGGGCATTTTTAGGAAGTCGCCAAATGTTTAAATTTGACAAATTCCAAAAAATAAAAATAATTTACAGCACTTTTAAAAGTATCAAATGAATAGATTAGAAAAAAAAATACATAATAATGTTTCATTCACTGAAATATCAAAATATTACGGCCCCAGTAAACTAGACATCTTTAAGAAAGAAGGGATTACAAAACTTTTAGAATATGAACCGTTTGAAATGATGACATTTGTTAATCAGGTTATTGATTGGTTTGATAAAGACAGAATACATCCCAAAGATATCAATGAAACAGAATTATATATCACTCATCCTACAACTTTATACTCCTTAGACGATTATACAGGTAATAAAATTGATAAATCTATAGTTCCAATCAAAAGAGCAATAGTAAGTGAACACGGTCTTAAAGAAGATTTTTGCATCTTTTACTATAATATTTTGGATATAGATTGCTCTGTGATATATAATACTAAAATTAATGAAGTATTGTTTTTAATTTTCCGCAGTGACGATACAAAAGAAATACACGATACTTTCTTTACAAATAAAATATATAAATATAGAAATGAATGTGGAACAGTATAAATATGGAAGAAAACTGAATAAAAACGTTTTTTAACAACGTGTATAATTAATGACTAGTTCTCGCCTACTTACGAAAATCCTTGCGGATTTTCTATTCCGTTTTTAATTGCTAAATTAGTTGCTTAAACACGCCACTCATC
Source organism: Lacinutrix cladophorae (assembly GCF_053604645.1). Taxonomy (NCBI): domain Bacteria; kingdom Pseudomonadati; phylum Bacteroidota; class Flavobacteriia; order Flavobacteriales; family Flavobacteriaceae; genus Lacinutrix; species Lacinutrix cladophorae. Next base: position 6,174 of record NZ_JBSHNR010000108.1, read on the forward strand.
ATACACAAAACCGCTAGGGGACAGCAAGAAAAACCTCTATTTCAAATCACAGGAATTATTAATTGCTATAAATAAATATGAAAAACACTATTTCAAAAGAATCTCATTTCATTGCTAATTTTTTAGCTAAATATGTAGATTCTTATGATTTACTGAGTATGGGAAATCAAACTGAAACGCATAAATTCCTGAGTTCTATATTGAATATGAAAGATACCTCTTTTAGAAGACTTAGAGATGAATATGATGGTTTTTACTCTAATCGAAAAGGTTACCCCGATGTAATTAATAGAAGTTCTAGAGTAGAATACAAATTACAATTTGACTCTTTAGATAAAGATACTTATCTTAATAAAATAAAGTCTTTAATCAAAATAGATTTAGGACATAAAACAAATGAAAAAAGGATTTCTAGATTAGCTTTTAATTCTAATGGCTGGATTATGCCTTCTGGTTCATATGGAAAAAGTAATCATAAAGAATCACACGAAGCAAATTATGGATACGGGCACGAAGAGTGGCTATTTGACACCAGTAAACTTATTGATGGATATCATTATGGTTTTTTAGAGCCTATCCGAAAACATCAGGATACTTATGCAGATAAAGCTTATAATGTTTGGCTCTATACGATTGATGGTGTTAGTAAAAGTAGATATTGGGTTGGAGAAATCCTGAATATTGAAGTCATCAATCAGAAACAAGCTGATTCAATAAAATCAACATACAAGAAAAATGGCTGGTTAAAGGAAATGGAAGAACAAATAGTACAATCAGGAGGTAACAATAAAGGGTTCTCTGATTGGAAAGGTGTTGACTTGTTCAATATGAGGTTTAAGCCAAAAAACCTAACTGTTAATGACCCTTATTACGAATTACCTTCTAACCATCCAATAATTGGATTATCACGATATAACTTCTCACATTTCAAAGATGAGTTTAGTATTGTTACTGAAAACAAACACAAAGAGCATTTTTCATTTATTTCTGACGAAGACAATAATGACCCAGAAAATTTTGAAGGAATAAAAAAAGGAAAACACAAAAGAGAGCCTAAAACAATTGAAATAAGCTATTTACACGAAGCAATAAGTAGAAAACTAACAAAAGTATTAAAGGAAAAATATGGTTCATCAAGAGTTAAGGCTGAACATCAAAGTGGAGTTGGTACAAATAGAATTGATATTGTTGTCAATTCAGAAAAAGAAGGACTTATATTTTATGAAATAAAAACATATAATTCAGTTAAATCTAGTATAAGAGAAGCCATCGGACAATTACTTGAATATTCTTTTTGGCCAAATGTTGAAAATGCCAAACAACTTATTATATTAACTCAAGAACATAATAATATAGAAGATGTTAAATCTTATTTTAACCACTTGAGAAAAAAACTTGGAATACCTATTTACTATCAATCGTTTGATATTGAAACTAATAAATTATCTAAAAAATATTAGGGTGTAAAAATGCCAGCCCCTAACAACCGCGTACCATTAATTGCTGGGTTCACTTCTACTTGGAAAATTCCTTCGGAATTTTCTCTGGTTCGTTTTTGTTTACTAAATTAGATTCTTACACACGCAACTAATCATACACGAACACATTAGCAAACATACAAATGAAAATCAGTAATAATAAATTAATATCACTATTGGAATTTAATTCTTAATATATTTGTTAAATGATAAAAACAGGTTTTATTACAGCTTATGGTATTAACTATGCAGGAACACTTCCGAAAATAAAGAAGAGTGAAAATAAACTTCAACCACTTTTTGAAGCATTTACTAATTCATTAGAATCTTTAGAATTAGCAAATAAAACAAAATATCAGAAAAAAATAACAATTAGAAAAATTAGTAATAAAAACCTTTTCTCAGCTGAAAAAGGAAAATTCATATTCAAAGAATTTATTATAGAAGATAATGGAATAGGTTTTACAGATTTAGAGTTTGAAAGAATAATTTCGTTAAATGATAATAGAAAAGGGTTTCTAAATAAAGGAACTGGAAGGGTTCAATTTATTCATTTTTTTGACAAAACAGATATTTCTAGTATCTATTCAGCGAATGGTTCAACAGAAACATTTAAAGAACGTAAATTAGAATTATCAAAAAAGAAACCATTTTTAGATAAAAATGCTATTATTAAATATATATCTAATAATGACATTAATGCCAAGGAAAGCTCAACAAAAGTTCATTTAAAGGATGCAATATCAGAAAAAGACCAATATTACTACGATGAATTAAACATCACTGAAATTAAGGAAGAAATTATTAATCATTTTCTTGCATATTTTTGTGAAAACAGACCAAATCTTCCAGAAATTTGTATTCAATCAATTGTGGATAATGATTTATCCAATGAGACATATATCACAGCTGATGATATTCCCAAAATTGATTATGAAACTAATTTCAATGTAAACTTTAGTGAGAAAAATGATTCTAATTCTGTTGTAAAAACTGAAGAGACTACAAGTATTAATATCAAGTCATTTGTGATTAAAAAAGATAAATTACACAAAAATGGATTAAAACTTATCAGTAAAGGTCAAGTAGCTAAAAATTTAAAAATCAGAAATTTATCACCTAATGACCATATATCCCAAAACAGATATTTATTTCTTTTATCAGGTGATTATATAGACCAGAGAGATAGTGATAACAGAGGTGATTTAAAAATCCCTACTTTAGATGAATTTAAAGACAAATCGAAAAGTATTTTTCACGAAAAGGAAGTTATTTTAGAAGACATTGAATCGGACGCTAATGAAGTTATTGAAGGATATTACTCGGAAATCAAAAAGAAAACTGAAGATAAACTTCAAAATATTGAGAAACTAAAAAAGATGTTTCTTTTAAATAGTGAAACAATTGCATCTTTAAATATTGGCATAAATGATTCTGACACAGAGATACTAAAAAAAGTTTACCAATCAGATGCGAAAATTATTGCAAAAAGAGATGCAGAAATAAAACAACAACTTGAAAGTCTAGAAAATTTAAAACCAGAATCTAATGAATATGCAGATGTTTTAGAGGACAAAATCAACGAATTGGTTAAAACTATTCCTCTTCAAAATAGAACAGCTTTAACTCACTATGTTGCTAGAAGAAAACTAGTGCTTGAACTTTTTGAAAAAATAATTACAAAACAAAAACAAAACCTTGCCAATAAAGGTCGTATAGATGAGGACATAATGCATAATTTATTATTTCAACAATCATCAGAAGACCCAGGAACAAGTGATTTATGGATTTTTAACGAGGAGTTTATTTATTTTAAAGGTGTTTCAGAAAAAAGATTAAGCCTTACAAAGCTAGATGGAAAATTAATTTTTAAACAAAAATTTGCAGAAGAGGAAGAACGCTATTTAAATTCACTTGGTGAACGCAGAACAGACAAAAGGCCAGATATTCTTCTTTTTCCAGCCGAAGGTAAATGTATTATCATTGAATTTAAATCACCCGATGTAAATGCATCTGAACATTTAACTCAAATTGATTTTTATGCAAATCTTATTAGAAATTATACTATTGACCAATTGCAAATAACATCTTTTTATGGATATTTAATTGGAGAAAATATTGAACCAAGAGATGTTCTAGGAAGAGTAAGTAGATATGAAGAATCATATCATTTTGACTACTTATTTCGACCATCAGAAAATGTGATTGGTTTTGATGGTAGAAAAAATGGTTCTATTTACAGTGAAGTAATTAAATACTCTACATTATTAGAAAGAGCAAAACTAAGAAATAAAGTATTCATTGATAAGTTAACCGAAAATTTAGAATAAAAATACGTTTGCTAACGCCGTGTATCATTAATTGCTGAGTTCTCGCCTACTTGGAAAATTCCTTCGGAATTTTCATTAATGGATATCTATGAAAAATGTAAGAGTCATAATAACCAAATACCTTTAATTTCTATATGGCATTATTTAGATTTAAGAATTTAATCAGACTATTTTGATGTAGAATGTGAAGGAGCTTTAGATGTAATAGAACAAGACTTGGGAATTCAAAATTACAATGTTATTAACGAAGCAACTAATGAATGGATAAATCGAAAAGATTGTCTTAATAGAAGTTTCTTTAAAGAGGTTAGCGATAATTGGATTGATTAAATATTAAAATAGGTATGCTAATATAGAATAAAGGCAACTTATTCTAAATCATAGTCCAATTTACTTCGCCAAGATCTATTTTAGATTGCATTACAAATTCTAACCAAGATACATCTCCTTCTATTGATATTAAATTAATGTTGAATCCTGAATTAGTCTCTTCTTCTATATTAATCAAAGTACCCTTTTCAATTTCCTGATTCAACAATTTATATTGCTCTTCCGTTATTTCAATCTCTATTTTTCTCATTTTTAATATTGGTTTATTCTACTATTGCTAAAATCCTCTTAACCTTTTGAACTGTTCCAACACTTACACCGCTCAATTTAGCTGTATTTCTAAGTGATAGTTTAGCCTTTAAAAATTTCACAACTTGCTTATGCTTGGTAAGTAGCTGTTGAGGTGTTTCCGTGCTACCTTTCACACGCCCATTATAAACTCCATTAGCTTTAGCGATGGCAATCCCTTCTTTTTGACGTTCTAAAAGTGTTTCACGCTCCATTTCTGAAACGTTAGACATTACACTAATAATAAGCTTAAAAACTTGGTTTGGCTTCCCGTTGGTTAGGCTTTCGATTCCTAAGTTATCGACTTTCAATGTTACATCGTAACTATGAAACATTTCAATAGTTTGTAATATGTCGATGGTGTTACGTCCTAATCGGTCAATTGATGAAACACTTATGTAATTAACAGAACCATCTTTAACAGCTTCAATAAGTTTGTTTGCTAGGTCACGTTCAATAAATGGAACAGAACCTGAAACAATATCACTAAATAATAACTCGCTAGATGTTGCTTTGTTGGTTTGTCTATCTAATTTCTGAGTTGCTGTTGAAATTCTGTTATAACGTGCTTTCATAATATACAGTTTAAGATATTACAAATCTACATTATTTTAAAATAACGTACTAATTTTAGGGTGGTTATTTTTAGCACATGTATAGTCGAATGTTTGCGTTAAGTTTAAAAATATTAGTGTAACACGTTTTAGGTATAACCTATAATTGGTACATTATTATTTTTTACTACTCAAATTATAAGTTACCCCTATAAAATGGCCAAATTGGAATTTCTCATTAGTTGGGACTTCTGCTGAAGTACCTAAATCATATTCGGTCGTTCCATCAGCTAAGAATCCTTCACTTAAAACATCTACTCTTCCCATCACTATCCCTGCACTTAAAATGAATCTGTCATTTTTCCCCATAATAAGACCGCCACCTGCCATAATTTGAAATTTTTGCTCTGAAGTCAATAATGTACCAAAATTTATAGTTGGTCTAAACCAAGATGCACTTCTGAAAGAAATATTAACCATAGGGCCAAAACCAAAATCATATTCACCAGCATCACTTCTTCTAATAGATTTTTTACCATCTACGCCATCATTTGTTAAAAATTCTTCATCGAAAATCGAAGTAATAAAAGCACCAGCACTAACATCAATCTTTAACCCACCAGTTAACCATATTTTATATTCATATTTTTTTGATTCAGTTTCATTACCCTCATATATCTCTAAAATTATTTTAACATAATCTATATTGTCACCGAATATATCTAATGGTGGTAAATAAACATCTGTACTTGCTTCATATAATTTATCTAAATCATCTGAAATTCTTTGATGTTCTAGTTTATAAAATTTTAGAATTTCTACATCATTGAGATTGGGTTTTTCTGAACTCATTACGATGTTTTCATAAAGCCTTAAATTTTTAGAGGTTTCATCCAGTTCCTCTCTGTAAATACTTCTTGCAAACTCAAGTTCTCCAGTATCAACAGATTCTTGGTACATTATACTTTTTAAATAGCCACTAATATCTTTTTTTAATTTATCAATATTGTCTTCTATTACAATTTTTAAATCTTTAATACTTCTATTATCAGCTAAAGTTGCAGAGCTGTCAATATAATTATCATAATATTCTATTGATTCATTTTTTTGAGGTTTAAGGCTAAAAGCACCACTACCAAATAGGTTTTCTTTTTCGTATTTTAAAACATATCTATAGCGAAGTGTATTTCCATTAATTAGCTTTATAGCTAAAGGGTTTTTGTTTTTTACAATTAGTTTTTTTTTGTTTCCAGAATGTGATACACTATTAGGCCTAGGATTTGATAAGTCTAAAGTGATAACTGAGGTTGTAATATTTTGTTCATCATCATCATCACCTAAATCTAATCCAGAGTCTCCATCAAATTCTAAATACTCTTCCATTTCAGAATGTTCCATTTTAGATTGTTCATACATTTTTTTAATTTTATCTCTATCTTGTGAATAAAGATTTAAGCTTATTAATAAAACAATTGTGGTAAGTGAAATTTTCATAGTTTAAAAAATTGGTTGCTTAAAAATAGAATTAATATTCTATTAATGAAAATCATTCGGAAAATATATTTTAGTTAAAATGATAATAGTCAACAATATAGCGCATGCAGCTAGCCCTCCCTTTTTATTTAATAAAGAATATTATTGATACAAGAAAGCGTATCATTTTTGACCTCCTTTAGTCTAAAAATGCTAGTTTTTAATCTTTAATTTCAAAAAATTATAAAACTTAAATCATTATTAGTGTTTAATTCAAAAAAACACTAATGCTCTCCAACAAGACATTTACAAATATTGGAAAAAAATCATTCTAAGAATTCAATTTTAAACTTAAGTAATTTTCTATATAAATTGCCTTTTAGATGGTATACAATTCAATCTATTGACAGTAAAGTGATACTTTCAAAATTTTCCTTATAAGATGAATTAAACAGGTGTTCATTAAAAAAAAAAGATGAATTATAAACCAAACATTTCCTTTTTGAAATAGAAATAACCTAATTAACATTTTTTTGAATTTCACTTTAAAAAAAGCCCTTTCGTATTTTATTTAAAGTAATGATTAAATCATGGTCCTTTTTGCAATTTATATCGTTATAACAATATATAAAGTATAAGAAAATCATATGGTAGAAATAAAGACAAATAATTCAACAAATAAAATCCAACAATGCTATGATAACGGTCTCATATCAAATCGTTCATTAATAGAACTTAAAAAGATAATTCATGTTGATGCCCGTGAAACATTATTTAATCTTTTAATTGTTGGTGTTAGAAATGGTAAGAAAGTAAAACCTTTTTTATCACCAACTCAACTTAAAAATACAGTAGCTCAAATGTTAACTAACAATGTTAAGTTATATGACGGAATAAAAGCGTCACAATTTATTGCGGTTGCAAATAATAGGAATAAAGAAATGCAAAGCTTAGGCATGAACTTAAAAGAATATTCGAAATACATAGGTATTAGTTACTCCCATTTAAAACGACTACAAAGTGTTTTGAATACAGGCAATAGGAATCATTATAAAGAAGCTATAGATAGAGATATAGAAATGAAAAGTCTGGGTATGAACCTTAAAGAATATGCTAAGTTTATCGGTGTCAGATACAGTAAGTTATTTAGAAAACAAAAAGTTATCAAACTACCAAAATACATAACTAATGACATCGAAGCTGATATAATTAGTATTCCAGATGCTCTACAATATTTAACAGTCCAGAAACTTTTTCGAGAAAAGATATACAACAAAAGTTATCATCTCACATTAGCTTCTGGCGATTTCAAAACTCAAATTAAAAAAGAATCTATAAAGTCATACAAGTAATGAATAAATTAAAATATGTAAATCCAAAAAAAGGTTCGCAAATTATACTATTTGATGGTATTTCTGAATCTTTAAATATAGTTAAAAGACACAAGAACTTTAAAATTTCAAAAGATATTCTTATTCATAAATTTCTAATGGATTTAAAGGATTTTAATAGCTTTAAAATAAGCCTTGAAAACTCCATCCAACAACTTAAACAATTCATAAAAACAAAAAAATATAAGTTTATAATACTTGATAAATGGTATTTGACTTCATTGTTTAAACTAAACGAATATTTTTTGTTGGACAAAGTTTTTAAAAACCATGAAGACTTAGTAGAATTTTTGAAAGAATTTGAAAAAAGAATGTATAGTGAATTCAACTTCATAAAATATATAACAACTTTAGATAATAAATTATCAAAGAGAGAATATTTACACAATAGCTTGGATATTGATGATGATGAAGATATTATAGAAGATAGAGAAATTGTTTTAGCACAGTTGTTGACTAATGGTTTCAATTCAAAAGAACTACCAAACGAAGATTTGGATTATGTATGTGAATATATTTCTTTGAATTCCAAAAACGAATATTTTAAAAACTATATTAATTCGTTTAACAAAAACACATATAGTGACACTTTAAACAGTGCGATTTTAAACCCAAAGGAAATATCTAAAACAATTGCATTCCTAACAAAAAATAGTACTAAGACTAATTACAAAGGAAGAAATAGAGAATAATAAAATGAAAGAAATGAATACAAAAAAAATCACTCCGTTGTTTGGTAAATTATCAGAAACAGATGAAAACGGTAAATGCTTATTTGATTATATTAATAAATTCGAGAATGAAATAGCATTTCCTTTCTATTACGAAATATTTACCGATTGTAACTTCGAGAAAATCACAAAATTAAGATTCTATAATGTTTCTGAATTAATAATGTATAAACCCGCTTTCATAAACACACAATTTGTTATGCGTTATGTCAATTTTTTGGCATCAAATAAAATGAACTCAGAAATTAGTCTTCAAGAAATATATGCATTATCAATACTATCAGATAAAGACTCTGAAAATCATCCCAAAACCGCAGTGTTTAGACACGCCTATTTAGATGATATCAAAACAAAATTCTTAGTCTCAACAAGTAAAAGAAAATTTCTTGAATTCATATATTCTTTAGACATAAATGAATTAGAGTTTAGAAGAAGAGTCAAAGACACTTTATTTAATACAGAAATAGAAACGATTAATCAAAAAAACCCGTACATCGAAACTTGTGATACATTTAATACTTTTAAATCTCCGAGTCTTCTATATAATGAATTATCCAACTACAATCATAAGCTTAAAGATTTAGAAATTAACCTTTTAAATTTATTATATTTCCCCGAGGGGGAACTACATTTTTTTGGTTCACATTTCTTATTAATAAAAGGTGATTCTAAGTATACCCTGAATATTGAAGAAAATGAAAACGGATTTTTCAAAGATGAAGATAGCAATGAATGTAGAAATGTGTTTTTTAAATCAAAAGATGGAAAAGAAGTTTCAAAAATATTTAATAGATATTTAAAAAAGCGAAATAGACTTCTACCAGACTATTACGATAATTTAGATACGCAAGTGAATTATGTTGTTGATGATTTTATGAAAACAAACAAAAAACACCACTACGAGGAAACAACAATTCTATCACACACCTCTGTTGGTTATATTGCTTTTGTTTTTAAAGCATCAAAAAAAACTACTTCAAAACTTGATATGAAAACTGTTTTTTATAATAGAAATTTAAGCCAAATTTACTTGAAAAAGGATTTAGAAATATTTACAGCGGATAGAAGTTTTAGAAATTCTTTTGAAAATAAAAACGAAGTTTTTGAAAAAGTGGTAGAAAACACTATCTCAAATATTTTCAAAAAAACAAGAGTTATATCTATTTCTAAAAATTACCATCGCATAAAAGAGATGGCTTATAAAGAATGTTCTTTAAATCAAAATACTTTATGTTTTCCTATATGTCAGCAACATGCCTATGAGCAAAAATTAAATGAATTAATTTTACAGAATAAAATATCAGACTATTTAGCAGAGCTTCAAATGTGCTTCATAATAAATGGTAGTGTTGAAATAAAGAATTTTGATGAAGTTTCAAAAATGAAACAATACATATCATACAAATTAACTCCATTTTATGAATTTGAACTATCTGACAATTTTCAACAACTACACACAAAAGAATTTAAAAATTTAGTTTATGAATTAAATTCCCTTAAGAATAATATTCTAGACCGAAAAAAACATATTAAGTATTTAAATAAAAATAATAAATCAAAAAAACAGTCCGAATTAATCATAACAAAAAAGAATATATTAAGTAAGCGAAAGAAAAGAGTTAAAACTTTAGAAAAAAACATAACAAATACTAAACACTATGAAAGAGATGTAATAGAATTAAACAATGAAGGTGAATTAATATCGACAGAAGACTATTGTATGGTTAATTACACGACGTACGTTGCAAAGAAAGAAGGCAAAGAAATTTTGAGTTTTTTAAAAAGTAGAATTTTCTCTACCTCAAAGGCTGCCAATAAAATTACATCCTATGATTATAATGACGAGTATCAGAAACTCGCAGATAGAGGGAGGAAATACTATTCTTATATATCCGATAAATATAGAATAAGTATATGATTAGTGTCATTTATATATAAATTTAATTTAGTGTATAGTTGTTATATAAGTATTTCCTATCCTTTCTTCAAATGTGAAATGAAAAGTATCTTCATTAAGCTCTACTACATCATAGACTTCTGTATCATAAGTAAAAAATACCAGAGAGAATGGGGCATCTGGGAGAACAGATTCGTAAGTTGATAAAAGAAAGTAACATCACTAAATAGGGAATTGCGTTTAATGCTGAAATTGATAATCGAAACCTAAGAGAATATGGAACATGGGAACAAGAGATGAAAGTGGGAATACTAAAAAGAATAGCTTAAGCGTTTTCAATGACTAGCTCTGAGATTTTAAATTTTAATAAACTAAACTAGGTTGATAAATGAGGTACAACGACAACGCTTATATTTCAGGAGAAAGGGTTACTACAGCGGAGGAGGAGGTGTTAAAGAACCTCCTATCTTCTTACAGCCAGCACTTGAAGGTGTTACAAACTCCTTAGAGTATATAAGACTAAGAGATAAAATATTTGCAACCAAACTTAGTTCTTAGGTGAATCATTAAATGTTCTTATTATAAAGTTTTTTGCTAATCAAAAACATCTTTATTATCAATTTTATCAAACTTTTTAAACCTCTCTAGCATCTGAGCATAAATTTGCTCTCCATCCATTCTGTCATCAAAAAGTAGAGGGATTTGCGAATCAAGGTCCAATCCCATCAAATAATTTTTATCTATTACATGGTGAACTTCATGTCCAAATGTATATCTAATTTTTAAATCGTACCCGATCGTCTTGTCATAAAGGATGACAATTCTTTTTATATATTTCTTTATAAGTTCTACTTTTCTTTCGAATGGTATATCATCTAAATTTTCTAGGTCAATATTTAGCATATCTAAGTATTTCTTAGAATTCGTAAACAACTCCATTTGGCTTTGGTAGTTCTTTTTTTGAACATTCAAATCACGGACTTCTTTGTCAAACTCTTCAAGACTTATTCTTATCTCACACTCTGGAATTATTCCTTCAATGGCGTATTTAATTGCTCTCCTTCTTTTCTCTGAAATACTTATAAATTTTGTGTCTATTTCTAGTAAATCTTTGATTATGCCTTTAATTCTATCTTCATCTTCTCGATGTTCGAGATACTGAACTAAAGGTGTTACCATATCTTTCAACACAAAAAAACGTTCCCAAATGTACCTTTCTATATTAGTTATATTAATACCTCGATTACCACAATTTATTTTAGGAAACCTTTTTGATGAACACATGTAAATATTCGTGTTGGCATTTATTTTCCCATAATAATTCCTCTCACATTTACCGCATTCCAAGATGCCTTTGAGTAGGTATCTATGTTCCACTTTCTTACCTGTAATTATTCTATTTGATGTGAGCTTGCTTTGCACTTCATGCCATAAGGATTCCTCTAAAAGGACAGGGTAGTTGTACATTTTTCTTTCTTCTCCCGAACCAAAGTACTTCCGCCCAATATATATTTCATTCCTTAGAATATTTCTTATTGTATTTTGCGCCCATTGCACTTCACTCTTCTTCCTTTTGTATTTTTTCTTTGTGTCCTTATGGGTAAGTGTTATAAAACCTTCAGGCATCTTCTGATATCTAGTTTTAACTCCTCGTTCATTCAGTATTGTAGCAATAGCACGAGTACCTTTACCCTCAAGGCACATTTTATAAATATCACGAACTACAACTGCTTCTTTCTCATCAATGATAACATATTTATCATTATCTTTTGTAAAGCCATATGCCATTATTCCTCCTCGAGTTTTTCCTTCTTCCAAATTTCCATGGAGGGCTCTTTTAGTTAAAAAACTTTGTTTATCTAGTAGGTAAGCATTTGTTGATGACATAATAATAGCCAGCATTTTACCTTCTGCGGTCAGTAAATCTTGAAGAACACCTGAGTAATATACTTTAATATTATTATTTTTAATGATATCCAAGAATACCCCCCAAGTCCTGATATTTCTTTCTAAACGGTCTTGTTTACGAGTATAAACTGCTTCTACTAAGCCGTCTTTCATATCAGATAGCATTTCTTCTAATTTAGGTCTTTTATAGAGCTCTAGACCTCCAGATATTCCCTGCCCCTCATCATAAATTCTAAAATCATCCCCAAAACCATTAGATTTAGCAAATTCTTTCCCTTCTCTTATTTGATTTTCAATTGATGTAGAATCATCATTTTCCCTTGATAGACGTGTATATATTGCAAGCATTTAACTGTTTTTATGCGTAAAGATAAGAAACATCTACATTAGAAATAGTAACATTCGATATCGTATGATGTGGCGAACGAAATGGTCTTTGCGCCATAATACCAGCATTTGCTTTTACTCTACCAACGACACTATGAATTTTTGTCGTTTCTAAGGCTTCATGAATTGTCATTGGAGGCAAAATACTTGGCAAACGTTTTGCTAACATGGTTTTTCCTGCTCCTGGAGGACCAATTAATATGATATTGTGTCCTCCTGCGGCCGCAATTTCCATACAGCGTTTTATTGATTCTTGTCCTTTTACATCACTAAAATCAAACTCTGGGAAATCTAAGTTTTTTTCGAATTCTGCTTTCGTATCTATTATAGTTTGTTCTAAGGCTTCCCCTTTATCAAAATATTGGATTACTTGTTTTATGTTATCTACTCCAAAAACTTGTAAATCGTCTACAATTGCTGCTTCTTTTGCATTTTGACTAGGGAGTATAAAACCTTTATAACCTTCTTCTTTTGCTTTAATTGCTATTGGTAATGCTCCTCGTATTGGCTGTAAACTTCCATCTAAAGATAATTCTCCCATGATGAGAAAGTCTTCTAAATTTTCGGCTTGAATTTGATTAGTAGCTACAAGAATTCCAATAGCCAATGTTAAATCGTAGGCACTTCCCTCCTTTCGTAAATCGGCAGGAGACATATTTATAATTATTTTTTTGCCAGGTATTTTATAGCCATTGTTTTGCAAAGCTGCAGCAATTCTAAAATTACTTTCTTTAATAGCGTTGTCTGGTAAACCAACTAAATGATAGCCAATTCCAGAATCTACATTTACCTCTACGGTTATTGTTGTTGCCTCAACACCAAAGACTGCACTTCCAAAAACTTTTTTAAGCATTATAGATTATTTTCTATAAATGTAATAAAAATGCTTGTAATATAAAACCTTTCTGATAACAGAAAGGTTTATTTTAATTTAATCGAAATTATAAATTAATTAGAGCCTCTTGCAATGTACAAGTCTCTTTCACATTGCTTAAAGTCTGCTTTCACTTTATCTAAAGCAATTTTATATTCATCGATAGTTGCTTTAGAATCTTTTAATTGATGCAATTGCATTTTTCCTTCTAAAAGTTCGGCGTATACTGTTATAATATTGGTATACATATCGTAACGATATGTAGAATCTTTGGTTGGAATTGTTTTTTGCAAGTCTACTAATTTAGCACTTATTAAATTATTTTGATAGGCCATGTTGGTTCCATTAATTCCTAAAGAATCAATCATATTACGAATGCTTTTCATTTCGTTTGAAAAACCATCTTGAAAAACCATTTCTTTTTCAACAGATTTCACTTGGTTTTTTAGTATGGCATTTTCTTTATTTGGTACTTTAAAGTTAAAGTATACAGCAAACAAAATAGCAGTAATAGTTACAGCAAAAAGTGCTAAAAATTTAAAAAAAGAAGCGCGTCTGTCTTTACTGTTTTTTGGTTTCATAAATTTATATTTTAGTATTTTATTAGTCTAATAGAAAGCTTCTTCGGCTTTTAACTTCTACATTATCTACTACTTCTTCTTTTACAAAAATGCTAGAGTCCGATTTTTTTCCTATGTAATCTAATTCATTTAATTTTTTAAATAAGGAAAGCATCAATTTAGAAAAGGAAGACACTTTTAATAAGGCTGCATTAATATCTGTATGTTCATATTTAATTTCTAACATATCTACTAGTACATTTTCAAAAGCGCCTTGATTTAAATCGCACCAATCGGTTAAATAGTTTAATAATTCTTCTTTACCTGTTCCTACATATACATCTAAACTACTTTTTATAACTCTTGCTAAACCAGATAGTTTATTAATCATTACAATTGGTGGTTGGTATTTGTCTTGCATTCTAAATTCTGGAATACTTCGGTTTAAATTTTCAAGTACGCGCTGTGAAATATGTAATACCATATGCGACAGATCGTTTGCTTGTTTTTTTTGATATATTTTTTGAATAATATGCATTGCATAAGATTCGATTAGATTAAAAAAGGTTACAATTTCTTGAAATGTAAATTTTAAATCTGCATGACTTTGAATAGATTTACAAGGCGGAATAAAATTTTCTACTAATGTTGGCACTCCATCTTTAACATCTATTTTCCCTATGGTTATATGATGCAAACCAAGTTCTCTTTTGGAAACTTCGGTACTTGCTAGAATATCTAATTTATATTCTGGTAATACATATGGATGTCTTGGCGGTTCTTCATTTGGATCTGCATCGCCTACTGGAACTCTTTGAAAAGGATTTACTGTAAGCACTATATAAAACGTATTATCTTCTATACCTACATTATATTGTTGTTTTAAAATATAACCAGATTGTTCTAGTAATGGTTTTGTGCTTTCAGAAATATTTATTTGATAACCACCTAATGTAATTGCATGACATTTATTGAGTATGACTTCTATAGTGCTTTGTCCATCAATAGAAATTAATAGATCTATAGAGCTTCCCTGTTCTGAAAAATCTGGTAATAGACCATAACTTATTGGTGTTACTTGTTTTTGCTCTGAGTTTTTAATGGCATAAACCATAGATTCTTCAAAATCAATAAAGTGATCTTTATTAATCTTCATTCCATCTATCCAATTTACTCTATGTTTATCTTGTGTATTCATTATTTCATTAGTTTAAAATAGTCCAAGACCAGATTTTTTATAGTCTATAGTAATTGTTTTTATACAATTAGAGCCTTTGTCTCTAAAGATTTCAAAGTTTTTAATTTTTATTTTTTTGTCTTTAATTTTTTCGCAAAAGACTAAAAATGTAGTGTTTTTGCCATTTACGATTATAGGTTTATTAACATCGCCACAAAAATAATCTACAAATTGATTAGGGCTCATTTTCTCTTTGGAAACAAGAATAAGTTTTTCTTTAAAATCTTCGTGACCAATATATGGTACTAATTTTGGGGTATCGGGTTTATCTTTTATTACTGTAGTTTCAGGTGCTTCTTTTATATCCCAAACTGGTTCTGAAGGTTTTTCAGGTATATCAATAAATGTATTTTCTTCTTCTTCTTTTAATGGTAATACTTCTATTTTTTGCTTAGATATATATTTTAATTCTCCATTAATAATTAATGAAATGGTTTTAAAACCTGGTTCTTTATAAATGTAAGATGCTAATTTAGTTTTTGCATTTGCTTCTGCAGTTTCTCCAAATCGCCACTCCCAACTAGAAGCATTTTCTGTTTGGTCTTCGACTATTAATGTGGTACCAACTTCTATGGTTTTAGGAATTTTAAATACTGGAAACTTTGTAGAATCTAAAAGCTCTTTTTTTTGTAAAATGGTAATGGTTTCCGACTGCTCACAAATGCCATTAACTAGTAACCTAACCTGATATTCTCCAGGTTTATAATAAACATGTAATGGTTTTTGTTGTGTTGAAGTTAATGTGCTATCTCCAAAATTCCAATGCCAATTATTAGCTCCTTCAGTTTGGTCTTCAAATTTAATTAGTGAACCAATGGTATAATTATTTGTAGAGATTTTAAAACTTACATCTTCGCAAGGTGCATATTTTGAATATTTAAATGCAAACATGGATGCGGATAAAAAAAAGACACCTAAGAAAGTATATATTACAGATTTATCTAAATATGTGGATGTATTTTTCATTGTATTATTAATTTTCTAATACTCTTAAAACAAGTATTAATTTACTATTTTTATTTTATATGGAAATATATTCACCGATTTTTTTTCTAAAAAAAGCATCAAACTACTATTGAGTGAATCCCATTCTATTTGTTCAAATTTTATTTTTTTATTTGGATGTAAAAGTATTTCTATACATGGTATTATTCCTTTATTTACTTCCATGCTATTGGTATAACTTTTCTTAATTTCTACTGTTTCAATCTTATCAGTATACAATTCATAACAAAGCGCTTTAACGTCTTCTTTGGTTACAATTCTGTCTCTTGATAATAAAGAACGTCTATAGGAATTAAGGCGTTCTTCCATTTTTAAATCATTTTTACCATCAAAAGTTGTAGTTAACAAATAACTTCCTTTTTGCTTTATACCTATTGCTTTATAAACCTCAATTTCATTTCCAGATTTAATATTATTTGCATCTTCTCCATTGGTTGTCCAGTAATCTACTAATAGGTTTTCCTTTTTACTATAT
Source organism: Lacinutrix cladophorae (assembly GCF_053604645.1). Classification (NCBI taxonomy): domain Bacteria; kingdom Pseudomonadati; phylum Bacteroidota; class Flavobacteriia; order Flavobacteriales; family Flavobacteriaceae; genus Lacinutrix; species Lacinutrix cladophorae. Next base: position 23,092 of record NZ_JBSHNR010000108.1, read on the forward strand.
GGTTCTAGGGTGATATATTTACTTTCGGTAAATGTATTTTTGGAAGCAATCACTTTTTTCTCTAATAAAGAAATTAACTGATTTAAGTTTTTAATATTGGTATGTAAAAAATCATTATTTAAAAAAGAAAAGGATGCGCTTTCATCTTTAAGCAATTCAATTAAATGTGTTAAATACTCTTTTGCACTACGTTGATCTAGTTTGCCTACATTATTACCTCGTATCGTATAATTTCCTTTTTTTGTATTTATTACATCTTTAAGTTTTGGTGTATATACTTCTCCATTTGTATTTACAATAGATTTAACATCTAAAAAATGATCTTCTGTATTAATAGGTAATATATTAATGTAATTTTTTACTTGATAACTAAAAGAATTTAATTCTCTATTTAAAACAGGAAAAGCATTTAAAGAGCAATATATTTTTTGCAAAATTGTATTATTTATAACTCTAGAGAATTCTATTTTAATCCAAGTGATATTCTTTGGGATTTCTAATTGGTTCGTTGCTATAAAGTCTATTAAATCTTCGGAAACGGAAGTTGTATAGTTTTTTTTATTTTTTATGCTTATGAAGTTTTTTTTATAGAATTGTAATACATGATTGGTGATATTTTGCGTATTACTAGAAACTTCTTTAAAAATGGTATTTAAGTTAATTTCGTTTAGTTTATTACTATTGTAAAAACCTTCTTGTGTTTTTAATTCCTTATTATTTATAGACCATTTTGCTTGGTTTAAATAATGATAAAATAATTCACTATTATCGATATCCTCAATTTCAAAGTAAAACGATATATCTTGTAATGGTAATTCTTTCAAACTACTTTCTATACCTAAATATATTGTAGAAGCTTGCAACTCTTCTTTAGCATTATTTTTTGTTAGTAGGCTTTTTTCTTTTTTTTCATCTATACTAAAACACTTATTACCACAAGCTAAATATTTAACATTTGCATTTATAAGGTTAAAATCTTGAATTGGAGAAAAGAAAATATTTTTTACCGTTTGTGAACCCTTTTTTTCTGTGGTGCGTTTTTTAAAGTAAAATTGATATTCTGGTTTTATGTTTGTTTTTTTATCTAATGTATTAGCATGTAAAATTGCATGTGCTGGTTTAGAACCTATTGCAGTTTCTGGAGTCATTAGCTGTACTAATTTTTCAGTAACTATGTTTTGTGATTCGTTTAACTCTGCCTGAATTTTTAAAATTTCTGAAGCACAAGCAGAAATGAGCAAAGATACAACAGGATCAAAAGAGGTTTCAATTTCATTAGCTGCAACTCCCCAAATGGAAGCCGCTTTTTTTACCATTCTATTTTTTATATGTTCGAAAGATTCTGTTTTCATCTCGTAATTTTATTGATATGATAATGGTCCTATATAAAAGTATTCTACATACTTAAAATCTTCGTTTGTTAGTTTTACTTTAGCATTAATAACAAGATCTACTCTTTTTTTTATTCTATTTACCGAATCTGTATTTAAAATTTCTTCTTGTTTAATTTTTACATCTACAGTAATCTTAGTTAACCTTTTTTCATGGGTCTTAATAGAATCTTCAATAGAGCTCTTAATCAAAGATTTTAGAATATTAGAACTCTTTAAGTTATCAAAATCTAATTCCCAAATAGAACTCCCAAAACTTTCTTCAAAGTTACACTCGCCAAAGTGAGTGGTATTAATTAAATGGATATAATGTGCAATAGACTGCTTTAAATCACAGGTAACATGCTCCTTTTTTGTAAAAAAGCTATCTGGTTTAATTGGTAATTTGTAAAAATGTTTATTCATAATATTACAGTAGTAAATATAGGATTTTTATTATACTTAAAACATAAAACCCTGTTTTTCAAATACAAAAACAATATAATTAACGACTTTTTTTTACAAATCATAGATTAAAAATTGTTTAAATACATTTATTTGCTACTTTTATTAATATTATTTTTTAGTATTGGTTAACATTAATTAAAAAAAAACATTAATTATCAAAACATATATTATGAATACTAAATTACTACTTATAATAGCACTTTTGATATGCTCTATTGGTAATGCTCAAATTTCTTTTAAAGGTATTGTTACAGAAGAAGACACATCGGTTAATGTTACAGATGCGATTGTTGCAATAGAAGGCACAACTATAGCACAACGCACTGATTTAAATGGTGCATTTAACATTTTTAAAGAGATCCCAATTGGAGATCAAGTAGTAACAATTACTAAAGAAGGTTATAATACAAGATATTTACTTATTGAAGTAGAATCAGGCAAAAACATTATCATGGATAATGTAACAATAGTAGTAAACAAAAAAGAAAGAAAAAGAAGGGAAAAAGCAATAAAAGAGCAAAAAAAGAACGCTAAAAAAGCAGAAAAAGAAAAAGAGGATTTGCTTGCCGACTCCAAAAAAGAAAAAGAGAAAAAAGAAAAAGAATTAGAAAAACAAAGAAAAAAACTGCTTAAACAGAAAAAGAAAAACGCTGAAAACATTCCTGTTGTTGAAAACAATACCATACCTAGTAATACAAATGTAACAACCACAGAAATTACTAGTACACAAATAAAATATGGAGCGAAACTAGATGTTACACCAGAAACAATATCGAACACTAAACTATATGACTTTATTGAAGCTTGGGAGGGAACAAAATATATTCTAGGAGGAGAAAATAAAGAAGGAATAGATTGCTCCTCATTTTCACAAAGATTATATAATTCTGTTTATGACGTGCATATAGAAAGAACTGCACAAAAACAATTTGATTCTAAACTAACCGATAAGTTTTTAGGAAAAGAATTTTTACGTGAAGGAGATTTATTGTTTTTTAAAGGTTTTGGAGAAAATAAAAGTACCATTAGTCATGTTGGTATTTATTTACATAATGGCTATTTTGTTCATGCTACCTCGTACTCTAAAGACAATGGGCTATCTGGCGTAAAAATAAGTAACCTAACAAATGCATTTTGGACTAGAATATTTGTAGCTGGAGGAAGAAGACAAAAAAACTAAAACAACTATGAATACAGATGAATTAGAACAAATTTTTGAAGAACTAATATCTGTTTATCAAAACTTAAAAGCCGAAGTAATCGTTGCAGAATTGAATAAAAACACAGCTATTCATAAAGACGACATAATAATAAATAACAAAAGCACATTTAAAAGATCGCATAGAAGGGATATTTTAGATGTAGGTACAATAGACGAAAATAACAAACTACATCTAAATTTAAGTAGAAATGGTTTATACGATCATTTACCTGAAGGCCTTTTTCATACTAAAGACACCTCTAAAGGAACTTTAGGCTATAGCGAATTACGAAAAAATTACAAGCAAGAAGAAAGCAAAGCTAGACACTTCTTCTCTCCTCTAGAAAATGAATTTTTTAACCAAAAATTAAAAATTGAAACTAAAGAGCAAGATTTATTAAATAATTTTCTAAATTTAGATGATGAATTTTTAATAAACTTCTGGAAAGTAGATAGTTCCATACCCAAGAAGTATCTATTAAAACTATTAAAATTATTACCATATAGCTATAAAATAGCTGGAGATATAAAACTAACTAGTCTTTGCTTAGAAAATATTATAAACAAAAAAGTAACTATTAAAAAAGTATTTAATCCAAAAGAGATAAATAATCGTAAATTAAATAATACCGATAATTATTTAGGAACAAATTTTACACTTACTAACACCTATGATTCTATTTTACAACCAGTATATCAAGTTGAAATAGGCCCAATTTTAGAAGATAAAATTGAAGACTATTTAGAGAAAGATGGTTTTTCTAAATTTTTAAATGTGTTTTACGATTACTTTTTTCCTATGGAAGTAGAAATAAAAACATCCTTTAAAGTTAACCTTAAGGATGGTTTTTTATTAAGTAAAGAAAAAGAACCAATAATAGGTTTAACAACACTAATATAATTCTAAAAGAATGAATGCATTAACCAATATAATGAATGGAAACATGTTTAAAGTAAGCTTAGGCTTGTTTTTTATTAGCTCTATTATACTTGGTTTAATGAAAAAGTTAAGAAGCATTTTTACAAAAAATAAAAAAGCAGCAATATTATACTTACTTTTTATTCTAATAACATTTGCACTAACAGCTTTACTAAGCTCTCATTTTGTATTAAACGATACACCTTTAAACAGTTTTATAGGCATTCAACTCGTTTTTTTTGCATTAGGTTTTTTACACTTACATGTAATGGATAAATATTTTCCAGACTTACAAAATGATAAAACAGATTTTTTTAACGAATTCTTATTCTCCATAATTATCTTATGCATTGGTCTTATAGCATACATGAACGTAGTAAATAGATTTAGACCCAATTTTAGTATTATTTTTTTAGGGTCTGGACTTTGTTTTATTATTCCATTTTTATTTAAAAAATTATACGAATTTGCTTTCAACATACCAATTCCTGTATATAAAAAATGGGTGTTTCCTTTAGATAAAAGCATAAAAGACCCAACTAAAAACGAATTAATAAATCCTGCTGTAATAAGTTTTGAGTTTCAGAAAAAACACGAAATTAATGAAATTACAAACTTTAGAATCAAGGCACCAGAAAATATGGAATTTGGAAAACTCTTTTATTTCTTTATTAACGACTATAACGAAAGACATCCAGAAAGCACCATCGAGTATCTTGACCCTAATAATATGCAACCTCAAGAGTGGGTTTTCTATTTTAAACCCAAAAATTGGTTTGGAAGTGTAAAACACATTAATTATGAAAAAACAGTGGTAAACAATAGCATTAATGAAAACGATGTAATTGTTTGTAAAAGAATAAACAAGTAAATAGCTCTCCGCAAATCTAGTAGAAACAATACGATTTCTACATCCTACAAGTACCAACTAAATACAACTAAAAATAAATAAGTTGATTTATGTTAACCTTTTGCTTTAAAAAATATTAAATAGTAAATAAATTAAGTTAAACCTTTAATTTTTAACTAGTTAATTTGGATAAAAAATTTTTAAACCTTGTGGTATTAAGTAAAATACTGTAACTTTAAATAGTTTAAAACCATTCTTCTTATTAGTTAATTATTAATTAAAATCAATTATTATGTCATTTAAATCAAAACTAAATGTTGGCGGAAACGAGTACAATGTGCTAAACTGTAGCTATGAGTTACACCAAGAAACGGATGCAACAGGTCGTCCTTCATCTATAACAAGAGGAGGAAAAATTAAAATCACAGTAGAATCTACTGCAGACACCTCTTTATCAGACTGGATGTTCAATAATTTTGAACGTAAAGACGGCTCTATTACTTTCTTAAAAAGAGATACAGATGCTAAGGCAAAAGAATTAAAATTCACAGAAGCTTACATGGTAAACTACAGTGAAAAATTTGATCACTCTGGAGAAAACCCTATGGCAGAAACTGTTGTAATCTCGGCTAAAACTATTGGTATAGGAAACGGCGAGCATATTAATGAGTGGACAAAATAAGCCCTCTATAATTATTATACATTCAAAATTCAAGGAGTGTAATTACTACACTCCTTAGGATTATTGTACACTATTATTAAACAAACACAGATTATGTCTTTTTTAGCAAAATTAATTATTGATGAAGAGGAAAACAATGTACTGGAATGCTCTTTCGATTTTACACAAAATATAGGACCCGATGGTCGACCTGTAGAACTACCCAGAGCTGGACTTATACATGTTCTTATAGAATCAACTGGCAACACAGATATCTTAGCATGGATGGTAATGCCACATACCTTTAAAGACGGAGAAATCGTTTTTTACAATAGAGACAGTATGTCAAGTAACAAAACACTCACTTTTTATGATGGGATTTGTGTAAGCTATCACGAAGAATTTAGTGCTGAAGATGCGCTCCCTATGAAAACACGAATAGCTATTTCGGCTCGTGCGGTTGACATCAACGACGTAAGCTATGAAAATAATTGGGAAATCTTTTAATATTAAATTGCTATGGCCATACTTTCAAAAACATCTATTCACATAAATGGTAATAAACTATCCTACTATAATAGTTGTCAGTTACATCAAACCATAGGAGAACACCACAGCATGGAATTGCATTGCTTCTTGAAAACAATTCAGAAATTTTGCGAAGCTAATAATCATGACATTGAAGATATTTTAGGAACTATCATAACCATTGAAACAATATCTTATGAAAAAAAAGATACTTATGGTACACTTAAATTTAAAGGTATTATTACAGGTTTAAACTATAATAAAGGTCTACATGCAAGTAATGGCGACAATGTAGTAATAATGGCTAACAGTCCAACAGTTATAGCTTCAGATGGGCCACATTACATGTCCTATAACAACATGAGTTTTATTGATATTATAAAAGATAATTTTAAAAACTATGATACTTCTAAGCTCAAAATAAACACGGAAAACTCAAACTTAACAGACCCCATAACCTATACCGTACAATATAATGAAAGCTGTTTTGCTTTTGCGCAACGAATGGCTTCTAGAAATGGAGAATGGTTATTTTATAATGGAGAAGAATTAGTTTTTGGCATACCAAAAAACAGTGATGATCTTGAATTAATTCTCGGAAGAGATTTGCACGATTTTAATACTTCACTTACTCCTATACCACAAAATTTCAATTATTTTACAAACGATTATTTAGTTAATGATGTTCACGAAATTGCATCCTCCTCAGTCCAGAGCTCTAAAAAAGGCAATTTTAGTCAAATTAATGAAAACTCAAAAGAAATTTATACAAACCCAACACGTGTTTGGGTTAATATTCCTGATGATGGTAACACCAGAAATCGCATAGACAATTACGTTAAACTACAACAAACAGCCATACAAACAAACCAAATTCAAGTTTCAGGTTCTTCTGACAATCCTGGAGTTTCTATAGGTAATAGTATAAAAATTTCACAAAGCACCTATAGAGTGACTAAGGTTTCCCACTCACTTTCTAATAATGGCTTATATGAAAATTCTTTTGAAGCTACATCTACAAATATTGATGCCTACCCAAAAACTAATATCAATGCTTTTCCTATCGCACAAAGCCAAATGGCTAAAGTTATAGAAAATCACGATCCAGATGGAATGGGCAGAATAAAAGTACAGTTCTCATGGCAACGACAAGATGGACTAACAACACCTTGGATTAGGTGTATTTCACCAAGTGCATCACGAGGTCAAGGCTTCTTTTTTATTCCTGAAATAGAAGATGAAGTTTTAATCGATTTTGAAGGAGGAAATGCAGAAATCCCTTATAGTGTTGGTGGAGTATACAACTCGAACACTGCACCACCTTCAGGAAGTAAAGACCCTGACAACTGTATTAAAATGATTAAGTCTGGCGAATCTATAATTGAAATAAATGGATGTAACGGCAGTATAAAACTGCAAGACAAAGCTGGAAGTATGATTCTTTTAGATGGCGAAGGTAACATTCTAATTAGTGCTGTAGAACAATTTAATATAGACTGTAAAGTTGGCTTTTTTGATGCAAGAGAAACATTAAATGTAGGTTCTCCAGATACAACAATAGCTGGAGATTCTAGTTTATGGCTAACCTCTAATACCGAATTAAAAGCAGATGGAGGAACTGCCACTTTAGAAGCAAAAACTGGCAAAGCAGAACTAAAAGGGATAACTGCAGAAGTAAATGCAACAACCAATGCAAAAGTAAATGGAACAGCTATGACCGAAATAAAAGGAGGTCAAGTAAAACTAAATTAATATGAAAACATTTTTAGAAAAAACAGAAAACCCTATTTACGAAAAACCTTTAAAAAAAGGACATAGTTTGGCTATTCTTGAAAAAGAAGAGAAGGACGTTATTCAAGTTCGTAATGCACAAGGAGTAGCACTTTTTACTATTGAAGTTTCAAATGAAGGAACTAATCTAAATATAGAAGCCGAAAATATAAATATTAAGGCTAGCAAAAAACTCCAGTTATCTGCTGAAAATATTGATATAAAAAGCAAAAAAGAACTTTTCCTTAAAAGTGAAGGCAATTTTAATCAATTTGTAAAGGGTAATAAAACAATTAAAACACAAGGAGAAAATATAGAAACCGCAAAAACACAATATATAAAAGCATACTTAGGAGATGTTAAACTTAAAGCGAACGATGATATTAAACTAAATGGAGAAAGAGTAAAACTTAATTGCGATTAAAAAATAATGGAATTCATTAATAATACATCTTTTCATACTTTAATTCATAGAACAGCACTGGATAATGACTGCATAGCAATGGCTATAATGTGTAGAATAACTTATGATGTTTTAGATGATGAATCTTTAAAAATTAGTAAAGACCAAGAATGGGGTCTTCATCAAACATTTTGGGAAAGCGAATATGGACCAATGGACACAGATGATGTATACGCCAAAGGAGGAATCGATTTAATGGTTTTTGGTAGTGCTAAAGCACTTAATGGATTACCAGTGACAGAGAGTGAAGTTGTTGTAAATATTAATAATAAGCCAATACATAAAATAAAAGTATATGGAAAAAGGACTTGGAAATCATTTCTCGGTAGTTTAAGTATTAGTGCACCCGAACCATTTACCGAAATTCCACTCACTTTACATAATGCCTTTGGAGGAACAGCAAAATGGGATGGTCTAGAAATCCCATATCCAGCAAACCCTTATGGCAAAGGATATTATCATAAAAAAGAAGAAGCCATAGGTAATGTACTACCAAATATTGAACATTATAACAATCGTATTACAAAATGGAATTCTTGGCAAGAACCAGCAGGTATTACTTCCTTTCCTATTATGTCAATAAAAGCAAAAAATAACTTAGTACTAAATGAAGAGAAGTCTAAAATTGAAAAATTGAAATTGAAGTTTTTTAATTCTGCATTTCCTGAATTAATAATAGAAGAGGTAAATATAATGGACACTATAAGTATTGAAGGTGTGACAGAAAGTAATCAATTTGCTTTTAATATTCCTTCAAACAACTTAGAAATAGATATTATTCTTGGAGATAAAAAACTAAAAAGAAAAATGAATATTGATCAAATAGGTGTTATTCCAGATAAGAAAAAGGTATTTATTAGTTATCGTTTTCCATTTAGATATACAATTAACCCTATGGAAATTAGAGAATTTTCATTAAATACAACAGCTTAATTATGCATTGTTCTATACATACAAATATTCACCCAATGCTAGGCGCAGATATCCATTTGGGTACTCCAGGCCCTCCAGTAGTTCCTGTTCCTATGCCACATTTTGTAGCACAACTTTTAGGAGGACTTCAAACTTCTGCTAAAATACAACCAACTATTATGTCACATAATTTCCTAGTGCTAAATAGAGGCTCAGATATAGGTATGGGAATTGGTCATGTAGCTGGTAATATATTATTTCCTATTTTAGTATTAACTAGTGGTTCTGTTTCAGAGTTTGGTGCCTTTTCCGTTTTAAGCGGAGGCCAACCAACTGCTATTGCTCCATTAATTTATGCCGGATTAAACTTAAATTGTTCAGACCCAATTCCAATGAATAGTATTAATACTGTAATTGCTCCTGGAACGAACATGGCTGGTTTTAATTTTTCAGATTATTTAGCTAGTGTACTAAGTTTTGCTGTAGATGTTTTTATCACTGGTGTTGCCAATTTAATTGGTGCAGGATTAGGTAAAGCGGCAATGGGAGGCACCGCTAGATTAGCAGGTCATTTTTCGGTTAGTGCTGGTTTAATGACTAGCGTATTATTTAGTCATTCGTTTAGCGGACAAGTCATTAGTAGTGTTGTAGAGTCTACCATTGGTTTTTTTGTCGGTTCTCCAATTGGACCAGCTGCTAGTGAAAACTCCCCATTAAGTTGGGTAGGAGATCAAGCAGACACACAAATTAATGAGTATATGAATGATTACTATTCACAAGGAGAAAACTTAAACTAATCACCATGAACTCAATCTCGACTTCTATATATTATTATTTGATATTAATTGGTGGTATTGCAATATCGATATATGCCCTTTGGTCATTAATTTCTTTGAATAATTTTAAAAAAAATGCGTCTATAACTAACGGGACTATTATAGATTATAGGTCTAAAGTTAATAATGACCAAGCTGTTTTTGATAAAGGAACAGATTATGCACCTGTTTTTAAATTTATCACAGAAACCGATAAAAAAGAAATAATGGTTCAGTCTACCTCCTATAAATCTGAAAAAAAATATGCAATTGGAAGTACTGTAAAAGTATATTACGATAATAACAATCCGAAAAAAGCATATATTGAAGAAAGCTTTCCCTGGAGGTTTTTATTTATCTTATTAACTACAGGAATAATAGGCTTTTTAATACCTCTTCTTTTAATATTAAAAAAATAATGAAAGAAACTATACAGCTCATTTCTGGAAATAATGTTAGTGGTAAACCTATTTTATCTTTAATAGTAAAAAGAACTTATATTATTCTTAATAATGGAACATGCATATATAATGAAGTTCAAAAACCAATAACAAAGGAGCATACTTTTTATGACGATAATGAAAAGCATATTGATCAAGATATTGATTTATACACTTACAAACCTTTAACTGATGTAATTGTAAAAGGAAAGGCAAGAACGAATAAAAAAACAAATTCATTTCAAGCTTGTGTTGAAATTGCAAGATTGAAGTTAGATATTACAATTTTTGGGAATAGAAATCTTTATAAAGCAAACAACGGAATCCCAACTTTTACAACTCCTGAAAACATACTAGAAGTTCCACTAACATATAATTTTGCTTATGGAGGAAAAGACCTATTGGCTGAAAGACATTTAAAAGAAAGAATTGAAAATGATACTAAATTAAAATATTTAAATGAAGTTACAGATCTTTTAGCTGGAAGCCCCTATAGATACCAAAGAAATCCAGAAGGTAAAGGATATATTACTTCATTAAATGAAGAAGGCTTAGAAAAGGTTGAATTGCCAAATCTAGAGAATCCATATCAATTAGTAACACCTGAAAATATTGTTTGTAAATCTATAGCTCATTGGCAAAAAATGCCTTTACCTGTTGCCACAGATTTTGTACATCCTGGTTGGTTTCCTAGGGTTGCCTATTTTGGTATGTATCCAATTCCTAAAGGATTTGATGAAGATGCTTACGAGATAACTAAGAAGTTAGTGGATGAAGAAATCCTAAAAAGTAGATTTGAAATTAAGAAAGCGCATTTTAATTTTAGAGCATTTAATAGTGCATCTTTAGGCTTACAATCTAGATATTTACATGGTGGAGAATCCTGTAGATTAACAAATATACACCCTAATAAAACAGAATTTGTTTTTAAATTACCCAATGAACAACCTAAAATAAAAATTGATAATAGAAAAGGGAAACTAATTAAAGCAGATGTAAATATGCATAGTGTTATTATTGAACCAGACACCAATAGCTTAAGTATTGTTTGGTGTGGTACAATTAAAGCATTAAGACCGTATATGGAGGAAGAATTAGAAAAAATGCCTTTTGAAGTGAAGTGGAACTAATTATAACTTTAAAATCTAGCTCCATATGCCCATAAATAGGAAGAACCACAATTCCCCATTCCTCGTTTTAAAAAAGGGATTTCTAAACTAATCCTTTCCCTTTTTCTATATGCTTTATGTAATTCTAATATAATTTTATCAGACTCTTTTACAAAACCCGAATAAGAAGTAAAAGATAATTCGCCTTTAACATATTTGTAATTTACACCCAGACTCTGAGTATAATCCGCTATGTTACCTAATCCTTTTTTAATATAGGCTTCTTTGTCTGGAAAAAAATCTTTAAATGGTTCTTTAACAATATCCTTAAATTTTCCATCCAACTCACTTTTTAATAGTTCCTTTGTAGCCGCTCGAGGAGCATCAATAGCTTTAAATGCAATTTTGGTATAGCTGGAATATTGATCTGCATTCAATATACTGTCTACCGACTTCATGAATTTATCTTTTTTGGCTAATTCTCCTTTAAACAAATCAAACTCATTAAGAAGTTTTTTTAATTTTGTTTTATGTTTATTAATTTCATTTGAATTATTACCAAGTTCTATTTTTAAGTAGTAGATTTTATTTTTTATTATACCATCTTTTAAACTAATATATTTTACTAAACCTTTTTCCCATTCATTAATAAAACTGGAATTAAAAATCGCTACTAAATCATCATTATTATCTAAAGCAATATTTACGGAGTCCGAATAACTTTTAAAATCGGCTTCTAATGAAGATAGTTTACCATTCAAAGTACGTCCTAAATACTTTTTTGTTAATTTAACAATATCTGTACTACCTTTACTTAATAATAATATTTTCTCTTTATTGTTGCTCATAATCAGCATCCCATTCGGTACCATCATCTCCTTTTTGACCATCCATTTTAATCATGAAATTTTTGGCTGGAAAATAAGGTTTCATATGTATATCTAAAAACACTCTGTCTTTTTGTTTAGGATCTTGTTCAAATCTTTTAATAGAAAAATCTTCAATAAGTTTATCTGGTCCAGTAATACCATCTAAAAACTTAACTATTTGTCCCATTAATTCTTTTCTAGTTTTTGCATTAAAGTTTTCGAAAGCACGACGGTTTAAGAAATCCATCAATACTTTAGTTACATAATCAAATACACGAACTACAGAATACGTTTGTAACCCAAGGTTGTCTCCATTAAATAACGTTTTAGCAGAGAATGCCATTACTTTACCATATTCTTTAACCATTGGTACTAGTCCCATTTTTTCAAGATGCGCAATTTCACTCTTTTTAAGATCGAAACGTACACCATCAATTTCGTTAATACCACCAAACTTTTTACCTGCAGTAACTTGAGACATTAAAGTTTGGTATATTTTTCCTGCCAAAGCACCTGCTGGTGGAACAAATAAATCGTCTTCCTCTCCTACTTCATCTACTTTACCTCTACCTACTAACCAGTTACAAGCCATAATTACGTTCGACTTATATTTATCGCCACTAGTTAAATTAGCAGCTTCAAACATTTCCATAACATCATCTGGTTCATCTAAATGTTCAAAATCTGTAACTAACATTGCTTTATTTTCGTGTGCTATTTTAGCCCACTTTTCAACAACTTTATTAGATCCTAAATAACCAGGAATAACTAATAGTCCGTAATTTTCTCTCAGATCTAAACGATCATAAGTAGATTTTAATTCTTCAGCTACAGCATCTATAAATCTAGTATTATCTAAATCTTTAACTTGCTCTAGTTCTGCATTCATTATCGATATGTTTTTTAACTTATCGGATTCTGTATTTTTATAAAATAAAGCCATAGATCTATACGATCGTTCTAAATCGTTGGTAGCTTCTAAAGCTTTATGTAAATTTTTCTTTAAAGAGCCATTAGCTGTTTGCGATTTTGTTTCTGAAGCTTCTACCATTTCTGAAATATTATCGGATTCGGATAAAACTGAAGACCAAATTTCTAATACTTTTTTAAGCTGTTCTCTATCGTCTTTTTTTGCTTGCTCTGTAAGAAATATTCTTTTTCTAGCTTTGCGTTCTGGATTCATATTTTGAACACCTTCTATACAAGATTCTAACAGATCAAAACCTCCATATTTGGCAAGTTGTTCACTTTTTTCTTTTAAATGTTGTGCTGGATTTTCTACTGGAGAAAATTGTTGTTGTGCTTTTGCCATAATTATTTGCTTTCTTCAATTTCTGTTAGTAATGCTCTCATAGCTTCTAATAAAGATGCTTTTGCTTCGGGATTTTCTAAAGCTGCTTTTAAAATTTTATTTGTTTTTAATTGCTTTGCTATTTTTATATACTGATCTTTTTCTGTGTGTAGATCTTTTAAAAAGGAACTTTGTTTTGTAATGCCTTTGTCTCCAAAGTCACCTAAATTTTTAAAATTTAAATTTTCTTTTCTTCCAACACCATCGGTATCTTCAAACTCTACTTCTACTTCAGGATTGTAATGTTCAAAAACTTCTTCAATAGTTTTTAATCCAGTCACAACTTCTGGTTTTATGGGTTGATCTTGTGTTAGTTTTTCAACAAAAAGTGTTCTGTTTTGAGGTATTTCTTGTATGGCTTCATTAGCATCTGTTTTTACTTCTGTACCACCAATTCCGTAAGTATCCATATTGTTTTTGTTTGGTTAATTCTTTGATTATGATAAATATAAGCAATTTATTAATTACTATCAACTTATTTATATTGCCACTTTAATTCTTTTTTAGCATCGATATCTAGTGAAACTTTTGCTCCTTTTGTAATATCTCCAGATATAATCATTTTGGATAATGGAGAACGTAAATCTGTTCTAATGACACCTCGTAAAGGTCTTGCTCCATATTTTGGAGTGAAGCCTTTTTCGGCAAGATGTGTCATTGCTTTTTCAGATATATCTAAAGTAATTTCTTGTTTCTCTAAAGCTTTAAGTAATCCTTTTAATTGAATTTTAAAGATTTTCACTACATTTTCCTTCGTTATTGGTGAAAATGGAATGATTTCAGTTAATCTTCCTAAAAACTCTGGTCTAAAATAACTTCCCATTATTTCAAGTAAATCGTTCGATTTTGGAATGATTCCTTGATCAAAAGAGTCTACAATATGTTGACTACCAATATTGGAAGTAAATAAAATTACTGCATTCGAAAAATCACCAACTTTACCTAGTCTATCGCTTAATTTTCCTTCATCTAATATTTGTAAAAATATATCGAAAACCGAAGGGTGTGCTTTTTCTATTTCATCAAAAAGGACAATAGAATATGGTTTTTGTCTAATTTTATTTACCAATAATCCACCCTCTTCATAGCCTACATATCCTGGAGGTGCTCCATATAATAATGCTGCAGAATGTTCTTCTTTAAACTCAGACATATCAAAACGAAGTATTGCATTTTCATCTTGAAATAAAAATTCTGCTAACGATTTTGCTAGTTCTGTTTTTCCAGTTCCTGTAGGACCAGAAAAGAAGAAAGATCCTACTGGTAATCCTGGTTTACTTAAACCTGAACGTGATTCTAAAACCGCAGATGTTATTACACTAATGGCGTGATCTTGACCTATTACTCTTCGTTGTAAGACTTCTTCCATATTAAGCAGTCTTTCTTTTTCATCTGCTTGTAGTTTCCCAGTTGGAATTCCTGTTTTATTTGCTATAGTAGAAGCAACATCGTTTTTATTAATTGCAACTTTTTCTATAGAAGCGATTTCTAATAATTGCTTTAAAATATCGCCTAAAGCTTTAAAGCCTTGTTTTGGCGTTTTCACTTTTTCAAAATGATTTTCATCTCCTAACTCATCAAAAAGTAAATAACTTAATCTGTTTTTCATTAAAGCATATTCCCAGATTTGTTCTTTTAAAATGGCTTCATCTTTTAATTCTTTATTCTCTTTTAGTAGATCTAAATGTTCTTGAATACTATTAATTTCGTCTACAGATGTTTCAATCATATATTTTGCTGCAGACATCGTTCTATCTATTAAATCGATTGCAGAATCTGGTAAACTTCGTTCTTTATTATAACGTTTTGCTAATCGAATAGCCTCTTGTATAGTTTCTGAATCTATCTCTAAATCGTGATGTTCTGTATAATAAGACACCGTATTTTTAATCATTCTATAGGCTTCATCTTCATTTGGCTCTACCAATCTTACCGTTTCAAATTGACGGGCTAATCCTTCATCTACTTCAATATACTTTCTAAATGCATCATTAGTTGCAGTACCAATTACAGTGAGTTCTCCTTTGGCTAATTCCGATTTTAATAAATTCGCCAAACCTTGATTACCTTGGTTTTTATCGGTTAGATTATTTATTTCATCTACTAATAAAATGGCTTTTGGGAATTGCTTTATTTCTTCTATAACTTTTTTTAATCGGTCTTCAATTTCACCTTTATAACCTGCTCCAGAAACTAAATTAATAAAATCTAGTTCAAAAATTCTTGCACTTTTTAAATGCTCTGGTACATTATTATTTACTGCTGCATACGCCAAACCATTAAATAAAACTGTTTTACCAACTCCTGGGTCTCCTAAAATAAGTACGTTTGGTTTCGAGCGTCTTCCTAAGATTTCTGCAATCATTTTAATTTCAGATTCCCGTCCAGAAATAGCATCTAATTCATCATTACTAGCTTTTTGAGTTTTATCAATACAATACTGTGAAAGTGTTCCTGTACCAATAGAATTATTTGTATTGGAAGTTGTTCCTTTTCCTGTTGCAGTATTAGATGTACTTTCTTTAACGCCCAAGTTATCTATGATTTCATTTGGTGTTAATGAGAAGGATTTTAATTGCTCGAAAGTAAATCCAACTCCTGGAGTACACAATGCGATAAGTACACAATGCACTGTAACTTCTTCTAAACCTAATTTTAATTTAATATTATCTGCTTCATACAAAACCGACTCTACAGAGTTGTCACCAGAAGGATTTTCTGGGATTTTGGTAGTTTTGGGTAAAGACTCTAGACGTACTTCTGCCCATTCTTCTACATAGTAACCATCTTGACCAATACTTTCTAAATATGTAATCAAACCAATATTTTTATGCATTAATGCTTTTAGCAAATGAGCAGATGAATATTGTTTATGCGAATATTCTTTTGCAACGGCTTGTGCAATATGAATTGCTTCTTTTAGCATATTTGAGAAAACGTAATCTGACATAGTATATAAGTTTGTTAGTCACTCTTTAATAAAAAAAAAGAGCAAAGGTTAACATATGCAGGCTTGTTATTTAGGAAATAAGGCTAATCTAATTTAGAAATAAAAAAAGAGAAATACAACTATTTGTTTTTCAACGTTTTCAATGGTTTTTAAACGATGAATTTTGAATTATATAATAGATAAAAAAGGTGTTAATTGGATTTTTTTCGTTTTACGGAAGTATTAATTTTAAACAAAACACAGAAAATACGTCCTTTATAATTTTGCAACAAATTCTAAAGCACGAAGTTCATTATAGTAATATTTTCCTTTATGAATAAAACCAACGTGACCACCAAAATCAGGCATTTCTAAGTGCAAATTTTCGTTGTTTTTTGCTTCTTTTATAGGATAGCATTCTGGAGATAAAAACGAATCGTTTAAAGCATTTATTATTAATGTTGGCACTTGTATGTTTGGTAAAAACTGAAGGCAACTAGATTTTGTATAATAATCTTTTGCGTCTATAAAACCATGTGCTTTAGAAGTATATACTGCATCAAAATCTCTTAATAGTTTTATAGAATCCACTTCTTGTGCTGTGATTCTTTCTGGAAACTGTATTAATTTTGGTTTTAACTTATCTACCAAATGTTTTTTAAATCGGATAGCATACGGTTTGTTTTTAATCTTATGTAATTCGTTAGCAGAACCTTCTAAAAAACAAGGAACTGAAATAGCAATAGCTCCTTTAATTTGTTTCGGAATAATTCGTTCTTCTCCTAAGTATTTTAAGGAAATATTTCCGCCAAGGCTAAATCCATTGATATAAATTTCGGAATAGTTTTTAGTTTCAAGAATATGTGTTACAACTTCGTGTAAATCTTCGGTTGCGCCTGAATGGTAACTCCTGTATTTTAAGTTAGGTTCGCCACTACAACCTCTAAAATTAACACATACAGCATCGACGCCATTTTCATTAAATAGTTTTGCAGGACCAGTAACATAAGGGCGTTGCGCATTACCTTCTAAACCGTGTAAAACAATAATTAACTTTTCTGATTTCTCTTTGGCATAACTCCAATCTAAGTCCAGAAAATCTCCATCGCTAAGTGTAATACGCTCGCGTTTTTGTTCTAACTTAACTTTTCGAATAAGTCCTGAATATATGGTTGCTATATTTCCATTTCTAAAAAAAATAGAAGGCTTGTATGTGGCGTTAAGTATTGGCATAATATATATTAAAAAAAAAAATGCATCCGTTTAAAGATGCAATTTTATGTAATTATTTAAAATAGCAGTTTATTTTTTAATGATTTTTTTAACTTCATTTTGTTCTCCGGCTTGAATTTTTATAAAATAAATACCTGAAGATAAATCTGTAATATTTATTTCAACAACATTAGCATCATAGTTAATTGCCTTTAATGCTCTACCATTTACATCATAAATAGTAATGGTATCAATAACAGAATTACCAGAGATGGTTAAATGGTTATTTGCCGGATTTGGATACATTATAAAGGATACTGCTTGAAATTCTGCAATAGATAAAGCATCCACAATTTCTGTGCTAACTGTATTGGTTACAATTGCTGGATTGTAGTCAAAATAGATATTCGCATTTCCAGTAATAACATCTCCAATTACAACATTATTTTTAGGTTTTATTCTAAATGCAATAAAACCATTACTTCCAGCGTCATCATCTTGCTGTGCAGGTAAATCAATGTCGTCAAAAATAAATGCTACATGCGTAGTACCGTTAACTTGTACTCTATTCGTATGACTTGAGGCTATTGGTTCAATAGTACTCCAATCTAACTTATCATTTAATTCATCTACAATTCTAACATTAATTGCACTTGCGGTTCCTGTATTTTGAAATCGAATAATATAATCTAAATAATTTCCTGCTTCTGAAATATCAATCTCAGCACCTTGTAAAACGGTCTTATCATTAGGATCGTATGAATTTACAACTATCTGCTCTAAAGTATATACATTATCTTCGGGATTTGCATCCGTTTCATTTATAGTAATCGATGTATTAAAGACTAAAACATCATCACCATTCACCGCAGGCGGTTGCAACGTAAGCATAACTAAATCTATTTTTTTTGTTTCAAACGGTTCCAAATAATAGTTAAAAGAGATATCTCCATTCGTGTCTTGCGCATCCAAAGGGGAAATGAAATTTTGCATGGTTTCATCATATTCAAAATTTATTTCTCCATAAATGGATGTTGTCCCCATGTTTTGATACACCAATTGGTAGGCGGATTCAAAACCTGGTCGTGCTTCACTTGTAGGCAATATGTTTATTCTAACATCCTCTGTAATTTGATTTACTGTAACACAAAAATCCTGATTAATAGGCTCTCCATAGCCATCAAAAGTAATTACTGCAGGACTTGGGGAAACATGAAAAACATTTGTATCTATGTCTACTATTACTTCATGATCTCCCGTTTCTACGTAGGCTTTATAAGCTCCTTCAGAATCTGTAAAGGTTCTTACTTCATAAGCTCCTTGTTGGATACTAATTGCTCTATCATTAACGGTAATGGTATCATAAAGATTACAGCCGTTATTGTTTTGATCAAACACAAGCGTACCACTTAAAGAGTTCGTTCCATTAGTACAAGCTTCTAAAATTGCATCTCTATTTTGACATCCAACGCCATTATAATAATTAATAAAAGCGGAATTTTCTGGTATGCTTAAATAATTACAAACACTTACAATGTTACATACAGACAACAATGTATTACCACCTAAATTTATAGAAATCAACAAATTATGATCGACATTAGATAATCCAGAAATATCTGTTAACAATGGATTATTAGAAATACTAAATCGACGTAATGCTCTTAAATTTTCAATACCATCTAGAGAAACCAGATTTTCATTTCCATAAATTGTAAGCTCTCCTCCTCCTGTTGTAAAATGCATTATTTCTAAGGATTCTAACCCAGATAAATCCACCATGGAATCATTTCCATTAATCTGTAAATCTTCCACATCATAAACACTATTAAGACCTTGAAGGTTCAATAAACTAGGATTATTTAAAACACTTAAATCTTCTTCTACATACGTTAGATTATCTAATCCTGTTAAATCTAATAACGACGCATTCCCTGTAATGGCTAACCTTCCGTTTGCTTCTGTTATTAAAGATAAACCTCCAATAGCAACTAGGCTGTTATTGTTATTTATTAAAATATCTCCTCCAATATTAGATAAAGCACTTAGTCCGTTTAAATTTTGAAGCGCTCCATTTCCTTCACCTTCAAAACCTTCTATATTTAAAATACCTCCAATCGTATTTAAACCACTTAAAGCATCTACATCTAATAAGCTAGGGTTAGAAACTATATATAAATCACCAGTAATAGTATTTAAAGATTCTAGACCTGCTAAACTTGTTAATGCTAAGTTTCCATTAGAATTATAGGAGGAGTTTTCCCAAATCCCCAATCTTAAATCTCCATTTATAGTTGTTAAAGAACCGAAACCGGTAATATCTGTAAGCGCATCATTTTCATTAATAAAAAGATAATCATTTATGATAGCTACATTTTGAAAACCTGTAATTCCTTCCAACGCGCCATTTGTTAAAATTAATAATCCGTCATCAATGGTTTCTAATGCATTGAATCCTGAAATATACTGTAAAGACTCATTATATCTTAAGGCTAAACCTATATAATCTTCTCCTGTTCCATTTCCGACAGAAGTCAACATATTAAACCCAGAAATATCTGTCATGGCATGATTCACTTCAATATCTAAATGCCCGTTTATGGTTTGTAGCGCGTTGAAACCAGATAAATCAACTAAAGCTCCATTTACAGCAATGTTTAAATCTCCTCCTATTGTTTGTAGTTGTTGAAAGGGCAAACTACTCAGAGAATTATTAGTTGCATCTTGAAATGTAGTTCCAATAGTAACATCTCCTCCAATGGATTGGATATTATTAAAAGCATTTAAATGTAATAGCGCATTATTTGCATAAACAAAAAGACCTCCTCCTAAAGAAGTTAAAGCATCAAATCCATTTACATTTAAAAGCGCATCATTATAAGAAATATGCAAACCGTTTGTTAAACTTGTTAAAACTTCAAATCCTAAAAAGGTTTCTAATGCATCATTGAATCGAATAGTTAATCCACCAGCAGTCGTAAGACTCTGAAAACCTGTGAAATCGACAAAACTAGTATTTCCTTCAAAAGTAAAATATTCTCCAATAGAAGTTAATGCAGTAAAGTTGGCTAAACTATTTAATGCTGGGTTCTCTATAATTTCAAAATTTCCTGTAATAGTATGTAGCGCACTAAAACCAGAAAACGCACTAAGCAACTCATTTTCGGTAATTAAAAAATCTCCAGATATGGTATTTAAACTTTGAAATCCGGTTATATTTCCTAATGCATTATTAGAGATAATTGAAAAATCACGATCTACAGACGTAAGTCCTGAAAAACCTGAAATATCGTTTAGGCTTCCATTACCTGAAATAGTAACATCACTTGTAATCGTTTCAACGCCATTTAATCCACTTATATCATGCAATACAGCATTACCACTTATTTGCACATATTGAATTGCTGAAGTAATGGTATTAAGATTAGAAATATCACTAATGTTTGCATTACCTGATATTTGAATAAACGCGCCAACTTCTGTTAGAGCATTTAAACCGTCAACATATTCTAAATTAGCATTACTGTTAATTTGCAAAGCACCACCAATTGTTGTTAAATTAGTTAAAAAATTAATGCTAGTAATGGTATTAATTTGCTGAATTTTAAGAAAATCGCCAATTTGTGTTATATT
Source organism: Lacinutrix cladophorae (assembly GCF_053604645.1). Classification (NCBI taxonomy): domain Bacteria; kingdom Pseudomonadati; phylum Bacteroidota; class Flavobacteriia; order Flavobacteriales; family Flavobacteriaceae; genus Lacinutrix; species Lacinutrix cladophorae. The sequence continues at coordinate 44,592 of NZ_JBSHNR010000108.1, forward strand.
ATTGAGTGCACTAAGATCACTAAGTAAACTATTATTAACAAGGCTTAATGAACCACCAACAGAGGTAATATTATCTAATCCAGTTAAGGTTAATAAATTACTTGCTCCGCTAATAGATAAATTAGAAGTTATAGTAGTAATGGAATTCAAACCAGATAAATCTATAGTATCTGCTCCAGAAATAGCTAAAGTAAACACCTCTGTACAAGAGGGGTAGTTTGTTACAAAATCATCTACATCTTGCTGACTGGTTAGATAAATGTTACCTGTTGGACATTGGCCAAAAATTGTATAACAAGATAAAAAAATAGTAAATAAAAGAAATAATTGTTTTTTCATAATTAAGAGGCAGTAGATTTAGACCTCTAACTTACGATAAATAGATTTACACAACCACTTCTAAACTAGTAAATTTAAATTCTTTACCACTAAACAATCCTTTATCGCTTAGTTTTAAATCTGGAATTACTAATAGTGCCATAAAAGACAACGTCATATAAGGCGCATGCAATGTGCTTCCTAGTTGTTTTGCCATTTTATCCAGCGCTGCATAATCCTTACCTATAGTTTCACCATCTTGATCGCTCATAATTCCTGCTACAGGAAGTGCTACTATTTTTTCTTCGGAATCGCTTATAGCACAAATTCCACCTTTATTTTCAATGATTAGATTGACTGCTTTGCAGATCGCATCATCAGAAACACCAACGGCAATTATATTGTGGGAATCGTGACCAACAGAACTTGCAATTGCGCCTTCTTTTAATCCGAAATTTTTAATAAATGCAATTGCTGGTGCATCATTTTTATAACGATTTACAACCGTCATTTTTAGGATATCGTTTTCGGTATTAGAAACAAGATTTCCATTTTCAATAGTTGCTTGTTCAATAAGCTCATTCGTTACTAATTGCCCTTCTAAAGCTTCAATAACTCTAATTTTTTCTGCGGAAGAATTAAAACTAAAATCTTCTATTTTTTTCTTTTCCGTATTGAAATTATTTAAATTTTTAAAAGTTAAGTCTTTCACATTAACCTTTCCGTAGTCATACACTAATTCTCCATCCACATAAGTTTGAAGTGTTTTAAACTTCTTTAAATCTTCTACAACAATACAATCTGCAGCATCCCCAACTTGCAGTAAACCAACATCCAGATTATAATGCTTTACCGGATTGATACATGCGGCTTGTAATACTTGAAATACATCCATGTTTTTGGCAACTGCTCTTGCACATACTGCATTGATATGCGAAACCATTAAATCGTCTGGATGCTTATCATCACTACAAAACATCATATTTTCAAAATGCTCAGGAAGTAAATCGATTAATGCTTCAAAGTTTTTGGCAGCACTTCCTTCACGAATTAGAATTTTCATTCCTTTTTGCAGTTTTTCTAAAGCTTCATCGTAGGTAAAACATTCGTGATCTGTATAAATTCCAGCGGCTATATACTTGGTAATATCTTCTCCTATAACACCAGGAGCATGACCATCTACAGGTTTGTTATTTGCTTTTGCGTGTGCTATTTTTTTCAAGACTTCTTCATCATCAAACAAAACGCCAGGATAATTCATCATTTCTGCCAGATATTTAATATCTGGATTCTCCATTAATTTCTTAATGTCTTGAGAATCTATAATCGCTCCTGCAGATTCAAAACTAGTTGCAGGCACACAACTTGGTGCCCCAAAATTAAATTTAAAGGGCACTTTTTTTCCGTTTTCAATCATGAACTCTACTCCTGCAACTCCTAACACATTTGCTATTTCATGCGGATCAGAAACGGTAGCAACGGTTCCATGTTGTACAGCTAGTTTAGCAAACTCACTTGGTACCAGCATAGAACTTTCAATATGAATGTGTGCATCTACAAAACCTGGAAGTATGTACTGCTTATTTGTAGTTTCTTTTTCTGCTATAGACGTTATTTTTCCGTCAGTAATAGTTACTTCTCCTTTGAAAATTCTCTTGTTTAGTATATCTACTATGTTTCCTTGCAATTTCATCTTTATTCCTTTCCTCTTATTTATTGTATGTAATATTAAACAAAAAAAAGCTTCCATTAAAACGGAAGCTCTTTATTCTGAATTACTTTTTCAAGTATATGCTTGGTTATTTCTTAAAATTCGCTACACCTTTTACCAACCAATCGTAATATTCCTCAGCATTTGGTGTATATGCAGTGGTATGATTTAAAAGTTCCATATCATGGTTTAATAACACATAAAAAGGTTGCGAGTTATTCTGAAAGTTTAGCGTTTGTAAAGTTGCCCATTTATCGCCAATGGTTTTAATATTTTTAATGCTTCCGTTGTGTTTTAAGAATTGAAATTGTTCGTCTTTCTCGAGTTCTTTTCTATCATCTACATATAAAGAAATAATAATATATTCTTCATTTAGCACATTATAAATCTTGTCTTTACTCCAAACTTGCTCTTCCATTTTTCGGCAGTTTACGCAAGCCCAGCCTGTAAAATCTAACATGATTGGTTTGTTTTCTGTTTTAGCTGCAAAAATACCATTTTCTAAATCTTTGTAGCAATTTAATCCTAACGGGCAATCGGATTCTTTTTCATACAAACTATATGGTAAAGGTGGCGGAAAACCACTTAACATTTTTAAGTTTGCATGTTTTGTATTCGTTAAACCAGGAATTAAATAAATTACAAAAGCACCAACTAAAACAGCAAAAGAGATTCTACCGAAGCTTAATTTTTTAAGCGGACTATCGTGTGGAAACTTTATTTTTCCTAATAAATATAGCAATAATCCAATTCCTAAAACAATCCAAATACCTATAAACACTTCCCGTTTTAAAAGCCCCCAATGTTTCACTAAATCGGCATTCGATAGAAATTTAAAAGCCATTCCTAATTCTAAAAACCCAAGTACTACTTTGGTTGTATTTAACCAACCTCCAGATTTTGGCAATGCGTTTAACCATTTTGGAAACATAGCAAATAAGGTAAAAGGCAAAGCCAAAGCTAGTCCGAAACCAGACATTCCCATAGTTAATTGCATAGCACCACCATCACTAGTTAATGATCCAGCTAGTAAAGAACCAAGAATTGGACCTGTACAAGAAAAGGATACAATAGCAAGGGTTAATGCCATAAAGAAAATACCAATAATACCACCAACGTTAGATGCCGAATCCATTTTATTTCCCCAAGAAGCTGGTAAGGTAATTTCGTAATAGCCAAAGAAAGAAAAAGCAAAAAAGGCTAGTATTATAAAGAAAATAATATTTAGCCAAACATTGGTTGAAATGGTATTTAATATTTCTGGATTCAGCGAATCTAAAAAGTGAAAAGGAAGACTTAAAAGCACATAAATTACTAAAATAAATAATCCATAAAGCATCGCATTTGCTAATCCTTTTTGTGAGTTACTTGCGCTTTTTGTGAAAAAGGAAACCGTTAATGGAATCATAGGAAACACACAAGGTGTTAATAAAGCGATTAAACCACCCAGAAAACCAAGAATAAAAATACCAAAGTTCGATTTTTCTTTAACTTCTTCTTTTTCGTATTTTTCCCAACCTGTTACGTTTAGTTGTAGTTTATTAGAGAGTTCTTGACTTCTAGTATCAATTTCAACAATATCTACGCCATTAGTACTTCCATCTAAATTTATACTAAATGAAAATGTTTCAGGAGCAAGACACATGGTGTCATTACAAGCTTGATAGAATGCTTCCGATTCTAGAGTTTTTAGTTCTTTATTTAGCACTTTTATTTGCTGTTTAAAAACTGCTTTATTTTCAAAATAGCGAACATTCATTTGAAAAGCTTCCTCAAAAACTTCTTTTGTTTCCGATTCTTTAACGCTTCCTATTAATTGGTAATCCTTATTCTCATTAACAAAAGTAAACGCTGTAGGTATTGGTCCTAATCCAGAATCGTCTACACTTTCTTGTGAATAAAAATGCCAATCTTTTTCTATGTTCGCTTCATAACTAATCTCATAAACATCTTCCTTAACTTTAGTTACATGGGTAGTCCATTGAATAGGATCTAGAATATTTGCTTTCTCTTTAGTTAAATTAAAAGTAAGTACTTCACTTTCAAAAATACATTTTTCATCATCACAGGCTTGATAATATACTTCTGTTTCTATTTTAGTAATATTTTGACTAGAAAGTTCTATTTTTTGTGTGAAGGTTGCTTCGCCATCAAAATAGGTCAAATCCATTTGAAACACCTTATCAAACTTGGTGATACTTGGACTTTCTAATACTTTACCTATGCGTTTATAATCCTGTGTTTGTGCTATAGAATCGAATTCAAACTCTGTTGGTAAAGCACCTCCTTCTGGAAGGTGTTGCGAGTATAAATGCCAATGGTCATCAATTTCTGCATTAAAAATAAGGTTATATTCTGTATCAGAAAGTTTCTCTACAGCAGTAGACCATTTTACTGGATTTAGCTGAGAAAAAGCAGTGTTTAAGGAAAAGAAAGTTAGTAGTATTAATAAAAATTGCTTCATTATTGTACTGTAATTTTTAGTGTATTTTTTGTTTTTTCTGTGACTTTGTAACGATTATCTGCTCGTTTATTTATAACCCAAACGACATCGTCACCAGAACATAAGACCAAGGCTTTTTCTTTTTCAATTAACGAATATTTTTCGTCTTTAAAATATTTACTAAGCTTCTTTTTGCCTTGCATTCCTAAAGGGTAAAAATAGTCGCCTTTTTGCCATTTTCTAATGGTTAACGGAAATTTTAACAAATCTTTATCTATCTGTAATATCGATTTGTTGGATTCGTGGATTTGACTTGTTGTTTCAAAACTTAATACACCTAAAGATGTTTCTATTTGTTTTTCGTCTTCTTTTATTAATAAACTATCGACTGCGCTCGAAGTTACATTTAAAATTTCTGTTAGTAATAAATGCTTTCTGTCTTTTAATAATCTGTGTGTGCTAGAAAACACTTGTTTTCCAGATTGCGCTTCTAACAAATTGTAAATATCATTCCATTCTGTGAAATTAAAATCCTTCAATAATTGAAATAAATATGCTTTGGTATTCGATTGTTTTTGAAGTATATCAATATTCAATTTTATCACTGCATTTTCTACAGTTAGCACTTTATCTTCTACTTTATGTACAGCATCTTGAATAATACTTTTAGCGTCTTGTAAATTATCTTGTGTGGTTTGAAAATTTGAAAGCAATTGCGAATTCATTGCTTTTAAAATCGGAATTACATCCTGACGCAACTTATTTCTTAGGTATTTGGTAGATGCATTACTGCTATCTTCTCGCCATTTAAAATTATTTTCTTTTGCAAAATTTTCGATCTCTTCTCTTGTAAATTTTAATAAAGGTCTAACGATATTTTCATTTACTTCTGGAATTCCTGTAAGTCCGTCTAAACCTGTTCCTCTGGTAAGGTTTATTAAAAACGTTTCCAGATTATCATCTGCATGATGTGCTGTTAAAATATAATCAAAATGCAATTGCTCACTTAATTCTTGAAACCAATTGTAGCGTAATTCTCTTGCTGCCATTTGTGTTGAAAGTTTGTTTGTTTTGGCATAACTTTCCGTTTCAAAACTTTCAATAAAAACTTCTACATCTAAATCTTCTGCTAGTTGCATTACAAAATCTTGATCTGCATCGCTTTCTTTTCCGCGTAAATTAAAATTGCAATGTGCGAGTGAAAAATGAAGCTTTGCTTGATGGCATAAATGGGTTAAAATTACAGAGTCTATTCCGCCAGAAATGGTAATTAGGAGTTTGCTCTCGTTAAGGAAAGGCAGGTTTTGATGTATATGTTTTTGGAATGTATTTAAAAGCTTAATAGGCATAAGTTTAGTTTGCTATTTTTTGATTAAGGAATTAAGCATTTTTCCAATTTGCAGTGATAAGTCATTAATTACATTTAAATCATCTAACTTAAAAAAACTTAAATGGTTTGCAATTTGTAATTGGGTTTGCATTTCGAATAGCGAACCTCTTGCAATATTTGAAGAAATAGAGATAGAACTTCTTTTTATTTGAGAGGTTAATCCAAACTTTTCATCCTCAGGAAAATTATTAAGCAATTTATAAATTAGCGTTCCGATATCTACCGCTTTTTGCCAAACAATTAAATCTCTATAACTTTTCATTTAACAAAAATACTCAATTAACTTTTTACTTATCCATTTTGCCTTTTTTACTTTTGTCTTTTGCTTAAAAACTAATTTTCCAACACCTCACGCATTGCCTTTGCTTTTACCAAACATTCTTCATACTCATTTAGAGGTTTACTCTTTGCGGTAATTGCTCCACCAACGGAATACGAAACATATTTATTGGTTGCATTGTATAAAATACTACGAATTACCACGTTAAAATCGAAATTTCCCTTTGGTGAAAAGTAACCAACTGCTCCAGAATACAATCCACGTTTTGTTTCTTCTAAATCTTCTATTATTTGCATTGCTGAAACTTTTGGAGCTCCTGTCATGCTTCCCATTGGAAAAGTGGTTTCTATAATATCTACAGGATGTGTTGTTTTTTTTACTTTAGAAACGACAGTAGAAATCATTTGATGTACTTGGGCAAACGAATATATTTTACACAACTCCTTTACTTTTACACTTCCTTTTTTAGCCGTTTTAGATAAGTCGTTACGCACTAAATCTACAATCATTATATTTTCGCTACGTTCTTTATCGTCGTGTTTTAATTCGTATTTTAAAGCCTGATCTTCATTGCGATTTACACTACGTTTTGCTGTGCCTTTTATTGGCTGTGAAATCACTGTATTTCCTTTCTTTTTAATGTAGCGTTCTGGTGAAGCCGAAAGCAAGTATTTATCATTTAGTTTTAAAAATGTAGCAAATGGAGCTTTAGAAATAGTATTGAGTTTGTTGTAGGTTTCTAGTGGATATATTGCGGTTTCTTCTGCATAAAATTCTTGACAAAAATTTGCTTCATAAATATCTCCTCTATGTATATGACCTAGCATTTTATCTAGTTTTTTAAAGTACTCATCTTTATGGATTCTTAGTTTGATTTTGATATTATTTGGTAGATTGCTTCGTCTTTTCTCCTTGCAATCACAAATTGCTTTTAAATCATCATCCAACTCATCATCTACCGCCTTTAAATATTTAATTTTTACAGTATTCCCTCGTATTAAGAAGATTTTTTTAGGTTGAAAAAAATATAAATCTGGAAACTGTAATCCATCAAAATTAGCAGACTTTAATTTCTCTACATCGTTTTTAAGATCGTAGGTTAGGTATCCAAAAACCCAATCGTTTGTACTTGTTTGATATTCTTTTAGTTTCGCAAAACCATTGGTATAATCGGTTTGTATACTTGTAAAAGCATCTACTGCTAAAACAGCATCGTAACTTGTGTATTTGGAGGAATGTTTATTAGAATCTAACCAAACGACATCATCAAACTGCTGACTCCAAAGCAACAACTGTTGTTTAAAGGCATCTATAGATCTTGGTGTATGTGTAGTTGTTGTTCTCAATAAAAAAAAATTACGTGTAAAGTTAATGAGAATAGTTAAAAAATAATATCTTTTCGGAATTAGATTAAATCCTTTTTTAAATGTATCAGATATCCAACGAGTTAGTGAAGATTGCAATTCAAAAAAGTGGTGTAGAACTTTGCGAAATTTCTTCCATAAAAAATGACACACAATTTATGTGGCATGCAGATCCAAATATTTGGGGAAGCTTTGCTCCTAATCTATTTCCAATAATTGGCGGTTTAAAAAACAATGAATACCTTTTTGAAAACATAACCTACCACATGCCTAAACATGGCTTTATTAGAAACAATGAAGCGTTAGAATTAATTAAAGAAACGAAAAACAGCCTAACATTTCAGTTAAAATATAATGTCGATTTATTAAAAATTTATCCTTTTAAATTTATTTATGAAATAACATTCGCATTAGAAAATAATATAATACATGTTCATCATGAAGTTAAAAATATAGATGAAAAAGCTATTTATTTCTGTCTTGGAGGACATCCAGCTTTTAAATGTCCTGTATATCAGGATGAAAAATACACCGATTACTCATTAATATTTGCACACAATGAAACTTCAAAAACTTATGTATTAAATACAGAAAACGGACTACTAACAAACAAAACAAAATCTGTTTTTAAGCCCTCAAACACGATAGCATTAGATTACCATTTATTTAATGAGGATGCGCTAATCTTTAAAGATTTAACATCTAAAAAAGTAAGCTTACACAGTAAAAAAAGAGGCGATATTTTAACCGTAAGCTATGCAGATTTTCCACATTTAGGCATTTGGGCTAAACCAAATGCAGACTATGTTTGTATAGAACCATGGATTGGTTATGCAGATGAAGAAACCACAAATCAAAACATAATTAGCAAACCTAGTATTATTCAGCTAAATACAAATAGTAATTTTAAAGCCTCCTATTCTATAGAAATACATAAACCGCATTTAGTGTAATAAATATATAAGTAGTAGCTTTGCAGCTTATAACAAAAACATGAGTACTATTACTTTTCAAGATCTTAACTTAAACACACCATTATATAACGCTTTAGACGATTTAGGATTTACAACACCTACTCCTATTCAAGCAGAAGCATTTAATGTAGTTGCTAGTGGAAAAGACATGGTTGGTATTGCCCAAACAGGAACAGGTAAAACCTTTGCCTATATGCTACCAATTTTAAAAAACCTGCCTTTTTCTAAACAAGAAAATCCAAGAATTTTAGTTTTAGTCCCGACTAGAGAATTGGTGGTGCAAGTGGTTGATGAAATTGAAAAACTTAGTAAATACATAAATAATCGTGTGCTTGGTGTATATGGTGGCACCAATATAAACACACAAAAAAGAGCTATTGCTGAAGGAATAGACATACTAGTAGCAACACCTGGAAGAATGTACGATTTAGCATTATCCAGAGTTTTACAACTAAAATCGATACAGAAATTAGTGATTGATGAAGTCGATGTGATGCTAGATCTTGGTTTTAGACATCAGCTAATTAATATTTTTGATATTCTACCAGAGAAAAGACAAAACATCATGTTTTCTGCAACAATGACACAAGATGTAAGTGAACTTATTAATGATTTCTTTATTCAACCAGAACGTGTTTCTATTGCAATTTCTGGTACTCCTTTAGATAATATTGCACAAACAAAATATACAGTTCCTAACTTTCACACCAAACTTAATTTATTAAAACATTTGCTTCAAGATACAGTAGCATTTAATAAAGTTTTAATATTTGTGGCATATAAAAAGATGGCAGATCGTTTATTTGAAGCTTTAGACGAAGAGTTTCATGAAGAACTTTGTGTGATTCACTCTAATAAAACACAAAACTACAGACTGCGAAGTATTGAGCAATTTAGAGAAGGTTTTAACAGAATTTTGGTTGCTACAGATGTTATGGCTCGTGGTTTGGATATAGATAATGTAAGTCACGTAATTAATTTTGACACACCAGATTTTGCCGAAAATTACATGCACAGAATTGGTAGAACTGGTCGTGCAGAACGCGAGGGACAATCTATTATTTTTTCTACTGAAAAAGAGCAAGAATCTATAGAAAATATAGAAAACTTGATGCAAATGGAAATTCCTTTAGTTGCAATTCCTGAAGAAGTCGTTATTTCTGATGAATTAATTGAAGAAGAAAGACCTCAAATAAAAGAGCGCAATAATCCACATAAAAGACCTAAAGACGAAGATGCTCCTGGTCCTGCTTTTCATGAAAAATCAGAAAAAAATTCTAAAGAAAACTTAGGAGGTTCTTATAAATTTAAAATTGCTGCTAAATATAAAAAGCCAAAAACGCGAGGCGATAAAAATTATAATAAGCGCAATAAGAGGAAATAATTTTTAGCCAAAATAAAGATGTACATGTATTAGGACACATGCATCTTATCGAAAATTACTCTATTTCAGAATAAAAAAAATATTTTTTCGTTAGTTTTATTGAAGTACTCTAAAAAACGGACGATGTCTACTGCTATTTTCAACTTACTACCCAATCTTAAACCATTTCATCATGACACGCATTATGACGATTTATTTTTAAATCAGTCATGGGTTCTTGTAAATGGCATCGACAAAAAGAAAGCGGTTTATATTTTTAAAGATGAAAATACGTTGCATATTTCACAAAACGAAACCACTACAGAAACTTCTTGGTGTATTGAGGTGAAAAACACTTTTTCTATTGTAACCGAAGATGGAAAAACTACAGTAAAAGCATATTTTAAAGATGATGATATTTTAGTGTTAAACAGAATACAAACCGACGATTGTGCTGTTTTTATTAATGAAGGAAGTTATTCTGAAAAACTAAACACTTTTGAAGATGTACAACAATTTCTTCATAATAAATACAAAGAAAAAGCGACTAGTTTAATAGCAGAACATGAGTTTTATTATATAGAAAGATCGGAAGAATTTGGACCTTTTACCGTAGAACAACTTGCCGAAAAAGTAAATAATAAAAGCATAAGCATCTATTGTTTTGTTAGAGATGTAAATGAATATAATTACAATAAACGCTTACGCATTAGAGATTTAATTAAAGAGTTATAATTTTTTAGCATTTAGGGATTCTATTCTTTTTTTATGATAATCGCTTCCACTAATTTCAAAAGCTTTTGTGGCTAGTTCTATTGCTTTATTATAATCTTTTTGTGTTTCGTAATATTCAGAAAAAGAATCATAAGCATTAGCACTATTAGGAAAATATTTAACAGCAAACTCAAAGTACATTTTTGCTTTTTCAATTTGATTCATTTCCATATTCATATAACCAGACATGTTTAAAAGATCTTCTGGATAAGGAGCTTCAAAATACCCGAAATTATTTTTAAGCTTATTTTCTCTATGTTTTATAATACTATACAGTTCTTCCTTTGGTGTATCAAATGAATTTATTCTATCTGTGTCTTCCATCTGAAACCATTCAAAAACAGAAATCAAACCATCTTTTATTGATGGAAGCGGAATAGTACCATGCAAATCATTAGGATAAAACTGCCATTTATGAAACAGTTTACTTTGCTTTGCTTCTTTAATGCTATTAGATAGTAATATATTAGAACGTGCAAAAGCAGTATAATCGGTAGTATCTTGCATGACATTATCAATTGTAATTTCAGAATTTTGCATGTGTAGTTGACCACCTAATGACATATATAAGGCTTTGCCTTCAAAACTATTTGTTGCAAGAGCTTCTTCAGTTTGTTTTACTATTTTTTGATTATCCCAATCTAAACTTGGATCGATTGCTAAATAATTTGCAAATAATTCTGGTTTATTAATTAAAGAATATACTGTAAATAAGCCGCCATAGGAATGGCCAATTAAAGTTCTATAATTGCTAACTGGGTACTTATTTTCTATAAAAGGAATAAGCTCTTCACTTATAAATTTCAAGAAATTATCTGCCTCACCATTTTCTTCATTATAAGGCATACCACGTCTAAAACTAATTTTTGAAATGGTTAAATCTCTTGTTCTATTCTCTGCATTAGAAATACCAATCAATACCATTTCTGGCATAAAACCACCACTGTAATATTCTAGCACATTACGAACTGTTGGTAAAAATACGTCACCATCAATAATATATGCTACAGGATATTTTCTAGTTGTATCAGAAATATAACTTTCTGGTATTTGCACATAAATAGACCTAGTTTCATTTAATATTTTAGAATGTATACTATCTAGTGTACTGCCTTGAAATATAAATCTGCTTTCTTGAGCATTTGCTGCAAGATGACTCATAATAAAGAAAATTATTAATAAAATTGTTCGCATTTTGATTGATGTTTAAAATTAGTTCGTTAAAAAAATTAGTCTTTATGTAATGCTCTTAAAACAAGAATACCAATTCTTGTAATAATAAAAGTAAATAAGCCAAAAGTGGCAGTTAACAAAGAGATTTTAAGTCCTCCTGCAAAAACGGAAGGGTCTGGATTTCCCATAGCTTCAACAGAATCAAAAGCAGTTATTAATCCTAAAACAGAGGCAAAAAAACCAATTACCAAACCTAACAAGCTACTATCTGCAGCAAGTTTTAACATTTTTTTAGATGTTGTAATATCCTTATTAAGATTAATAAACCCTTTAATAATAAAGAATAATGATACTAGTAAGCATATTAAAATAAGTGACATCATAAAGGATCCTCCTTCTTGAAAGCGATCGACAAATTGAAGAGATAAAAATTTCATACGTAATTTGTTTTATAAGTTAGATATATAACAAACTTAAATTAGTTTGTTAATTTAAAAATTAAAATGCGACAAATAACCAATTTAGCTCCTTAAATAACCAAAACTAAAAAATGGCTATTTAGTCTTTACTCTTTTTTTAAGCATTTTTTTGGTGTTTCACCAGATTGCTCAAACAACAATAATTTTTCTTTTACATTAAATTTTAAAACAGCACCTAAATCTAGTTTAAATTGGTCTTTACTAGTAGCATCTAATGTTTTTAAATCTCTTCCTTCTGGGCCTCCTTGTAAAGCGGTACCATTAGACTTAAAAACTAAATTAAATGGTAGACCTTCGCAAGTATAAACCCCTTCATATAGTTGTAATTCCTTTTCTGTTAAACTAATAGAATTAAAACTTGGGATAAATAATTCTTCTCCTTGCAATGCTGCCATAGCGTTAAACATTATTGGCATTAAACCAAAATCTAAAGCATTCGCAGTAAATGCTATTGCTGTTTTTGAAGCTGGAATATACATAACCATAGACTTAAAAAAATCGATACTTCCATTATGTGCATAAATGGTTTGCCCTCCTTTTTCTGCACTCATAATTCCGCTTCCATATTCTCCTTTAATAGTTGTCATGGCTTTAAAACTCTTAGAAGACATTAGTTTATTATTAAACAAAGCGTCCATAAAAACCACTAAATCTGTAGTGTTAGAAACAATTGCCCCTGCTCCGCCAGGATTGCTTAAATGCGCTTGTTTGGCCTGGTATAAAGAACCATCTTCTTCGTAAGAATAAGATAGACACTCATTATTTGTAATATCTATCACATCGCCATAATAGGTGTTTTTTAATTGCAGCTTGCTAACAATACGATTTTCTAAAATACTTTTATAAGTTGTTTTATCTATCTTTTCTAAAAGATAACCTAACAAAATATAGTTGGTATTACTATATTCGTTTTTTTCATTTGGTTGAAAATCTACAGCATGCGATTGAATTAGATCTAACATTCCTTTTTGTGTTATAGGTTTGTGTTCATCAAAATTATCGTCTCTAGGAATATTAAATAAGCCACTACTATGATCTAATAAATTTGCAATAGTAATTTTATTAGCATTAGGTATTTTTGGAAAATAATTAGATAATTTTTCATCTAATTCTATCTTACCTTCATCTACTAACTGAAAAATCATAACTGCAGTAAAGGTCTTCGTTACAGAACCAATTCTAAATTTAGATTGGCTTGTTATAGCGGGTTTTTCATTTTCATTTATATACGAATTACCAACCTGTTTATTATAGATAATTTCTCCTTCTTTTAAAATAGATAAACTTCCCATAAATTTATTATTCTTATTTAAAGTATCTAAAAAGGAATCTAACGGTTCCAGGTTTTGAGCTTTAGAAACATTAGAAACTATAAAAACCAGTAATACTAATAGTGTTCTTATCATTTATATTGGTGTTAATTTAAACATGCTACAAACGTAAAAAAGAAAGAACTAGATTATTTTTTTTTGCGATGAACGACTTGTTTTGCTATTAAAACAACCACAATGTTAAAACAAGCGTTAAAACTGTTATTCGTCTACAAAAAATATAAACGCGCAAAAATTATAGTATTATTGTAAATTAATTACCAGTTATGTTCTCTAGAAAAGACATTTTAAATAAAATAGGACAAATTACACTTCACATTATTTTCTGGTGTGCTGTACTTTTATTTTTTACCTATTTTTTTGGTGTTGGCAGCAAAAATTACAAAGACACTTTAACCTTTGCCTTGTTTTTAATGCCTATTACCATTGCTACTACCTATATTTCTATTTATAAATTAATTCCAGAATATTTAATAAGTAAACAATATTTTAGATTTTGCTTATACAGTTTATATACCATAATAATTTCGGGATATTTAATCATGGTTTCCGTTTTTTTTAGCCTAATTTATTTATCAAATTTTAGCTATGCCGATATGAATCCTTTAACACGGAATATTATCTTAATTACAACAGCTGTATATATTGTAGTGGTTTTGGTTAGTGCTTTTAAGCTTTTAAAACTTCATTTAAAACATGCCGAAAAAACCAAGATATTAGAAACAAGAATTCTAGATGGTCAGTTACAGTTAAAAGAACAAGAATTACATTATTTAAAGATGCAAATTCATCCACATTTCTTGTTTAATACTTTAAATACAATGTATGGTTTTGCTTTAAAAAAAGCAGATGAAACACCAGAAATGATATTAAAGTTATCCAATTTACTTGACTATTTATTGTATCAAGTAGATAAGCCATTTGTATTATTAGTAGACGAAATAAATCACATAAAAGACTATATAGATTTAGAAAAAATGCGATTTAATAACACCTTGGATATTTCGTTTACTAGTGAAGACATAAATGAAACAACACAAGTAGCACCAATGCTTTTACTTCCTTTTATAGAAAATAGTTTTAAACACGGAAGCATAAAAAACGGCGTTTTAAAAATTAAAATTGACGTATCTTCTACCAAAGAAAACATTCTCTTTTCTATTGTAAACACAAGCTCTTTCTCTGAAACATCCAATGAAGGCATAGGTTTGCAAAACATAAAAAAAAGGTTAGATTTACTCTATAAAAATAAATACGACTTAAAGATAGACGCTTCAGAAAATCTTTTTAAAGTAGATTTAAAATTAAATAATAATTAATTGCAAAACACAAAAAACATACACTGTTTAATAATAGATGACGAAGCAATTGCTAGAGAAATTATTGCTACACATCTTTCAAAAATAGACAATATTAATGTTGTAGCTAGTTGCAGTAATGCCATGGAAGCTTTTAATATAATTAGCAACCATACTATTGATTTGGTTTTTCTAGATATTAATATGCCCGAAATTTCAGGCATCTCCTTTGCTAAATCGATAAATAAAGACATTAAAATTATCTTTACCACTGCATATAGAGATTATGCTGTGGAAGGTTTTGAACTGCAAGCTGTAGATTACCTTTTAAAACCGATTTCTTTTGCTCGTTTATTAAAATCGGTAAACACCTATTTTGAAGTATATAGTAATATGAAAACGATTACAACTGAAAAAACTAAAACTGCAGATTTCATGTTTATTCGTTCGGAAAGACGCATGCTTAAAATAGATTTTGAAGCTATATTATATGTAGAAAGTTATAGCGATTATATAAAGATTCATTTGCAAAAGGAAACGATTGTTACTAGAGAAACAATAAGTGCTATTGAAGCAAAGCTACCTTCTAATAAATTTATTAGAATACATAGATCCTTTATTATTTCTATACGTTATATAAGTTCTTTTACCAACGAGTATATTACCATAAACAAAAAAGCATTACCTATAAGTAGGAGCTATAAAAAAGAGGTTTTAAGCGTATTAGATAAATATTAAAAACCCCTTTCATTAATAATGAAAAGGGTTTTCTAGTAGCGTGCTTTAAAAAATCCAAGCCCTTTCTAACAAAACTTAATTAACCATAAACACTATTTGTTTAATCTTGAATTTCAATTTCACACGCTACTATATCTTTAACTCATTTAAATATCATTTTTACTGCGCTTACTCCAATATTTAAAACTTCTTAAATTTCGCATATAGACAAATAATCTTGATATTTTAAAAGTAGAAATAAGAAGTAATCGATTAAAAGTAATTATATAAGTTATAATCACTATTCTTGTAAGAAAACACATAAAACAAAAGCGAAACATCTAGTTAGAAATATAACCAAATGTTTCGCTTTTTTATTGAGGCACTTCGACAATAATCGTAGTGTAATATTTTGATTCTCCTTTTAGGATTAGATATGAAGTGCTCTATCATTTGCAGCAAGTGCTGCTTCTTTAATAGCTTCAGTAAATGTTGGGTGTGCATGCGACATACGTGAAACATCTTCTGCAGATGCTCTGTATTCCATTGCTACAACTGCTTCAGCAATCATATCTGCAGCACGAGCACCAACCATGTGCACTCCTAAAATTTCGTCTGTAGTTTTATCTGCAAGAATTTTTACAAATCCGTCTAAATCCATACTAGCTCTACTTCTACCCAAAGCGCGCATTGGAAACTGACCTACTTTGTATGCTACTCCAGCTTCTTTTAATTGCTCTTCGGTTTTACCAACAGCTGCAACTTCTGGCCAAGTATAAACTACTCCAGGAATTAAATTATAATCAATATGTGGTTTTTGTCCTGCTAAAGTTTCGGCAACAAATACACCTTCTTCTTCTGCTTTATGAGCAAGCATTGCTCCTTTTATAACATCCCCTATTGCATAAATATTAGATGCACTTGTTTGTAAATGTTCGTTTACATCTACCAAGCCTCTATCTGTTAATTTCACTCCAGCAGCTTCCGCATTTAAACCGTCTGTATATGCATGACGACCAACCGATACTAAACAATAATCTCCAGTAAAAGTTACTTCTTCTCCTTTTTTGTTATCTGCTTTTACAATAACTTCATCTCCATTTCTTTCTACAGATTTTACTTTATGCGAAGCGTTAATTTTGAATTTTTGCTTCTTTAAAACTTTGTTTAATTCTTTTGAAACTCCAGAATCCATTGTTGGTACAATTCTGTCCATATACTCAACAACAGTTACTTCTGCTCCTAATCTTTTATAAACTTGACCTAGCTCTAAGCCAATAACTCCACCTCCAATTACAATTAAATGTTTCGGTATTTCTTTAAGTTTTAAAGCTTCGGTAGAAGTAATAACTCGTTCTTTATCTAATGCAATAAATGGTAATGTAGATGGTTTAGATCCTGTAGCAATAATGGTGTTTTTTGCTTCAATCTCTGTAGTTTCATCACCAGTAATAGTAATATGGGTTGCATCTTTAAAACTTCCTACACCAACATAAACATCGATTTTATTTTTCTTCATTAAAAAATCAATTCCTCCAGTCGTTTGGTCTACAACAGATTGTTTTCTTGCAATCATTTGTTTTAAGTTGACTTTAATTTCTCCAGGAATATCAATACCATGCGCTTCAAAATGTTTGATTGCATCTTCGTAATGGTGTGAAGAATCTAAAAGTGCTTTACTTGGTATACAACCTACATTTAAACAAGTTCCGCCAAGTGTAGCATATTTTTCAATAATTGCAGTTTTCATTCCTAATTGTGCGCAACGTATTGCTGCTACATATCCTCCAGGTCCTGAACCTATTACTGCTACATCATATTTACTCATAATAATTTCTTGTTTTTATTTAACAGATCTCCACTTTCGTGGAAACGAAAACAAAAGTACAACTTTGATTTATGTTTTACGAATTACGATTAACGAAATTTAATAGAATTTGATTTTATATAAGAGGAATAGAAACTAAAAAAGCCTATCCCTTAGTTTTAAAAAAAACTTTAGAATAGGCCTATTACCTAAAACTGATTAATAGCAATACAAATTTGAAGGTTTTAACCATAACCTACAATACTCAAATTGAGTAAATTTAAAATATTTTAGATTAAATTTTTATTTGTTTTTAACATTCCTATTAATTCTCCTGTAGAGGATATATTTAATTTTTTAAGAATATTTCTTCGGTGTGTATCAACAGTATGTGAGCTTATACTTAATTTTTCAGAAATTTCTTTACTGGTATTATTTAAAACCAATAATCGAACAACATCTCGTTCTCTTTTACTAATTCCGCCTTCTAATAGTTTTTGAGAGTGGTTATTAAAGTAAATGGTTTCGTATTCATTTTTTGCATTTAACAACTTAGCAGAAGCTGTAATTTGCATTTTAATATTAGCATCTAAAACCGTGTAATGTGCTAATCCTATAATAGGTTTCATATCTGAATCGAATGCTAAAGGGGTTGTATTTTGAATAATATTTACATACACATCGTTTGCATTTTTTAATCTATAATTCCATGTATAGTTTGCACTTTGTCTTTTTTCTGCTGGTATTTCGGTTATCGTAAATTCCATTAAACTATTTAAAGCACTTAACCATATATCAATATCATCCGGATGAATTCTACTCCAAAAATATCGCATCCCTTTGACTTTTAATTCGTTTGCATCTAAACCCAAACAGGAATTAAAATTTTTACTTATATATTCAAAAGTAAGATCTTGTGTATTTGTTATGCAAAAAAAGGTAGAACTGTACGGCAAATAAAAGTCTAACTCTATAATTTTTTTGATGTGCGTTTCTAATGTTGGCGTATCATAAGACTCGAAAATAGATTTATACAGTTGTTTAATTTGGGAATATTTCATAAAGATAATTAACTAGGGATTTAATTATAACGTGCAATTTAATTAAAATATTTTATGTAGGAAAACCTAACATTTCTCCCATTCCTACTGTAAACAACCAACAACCATAGATAGCATGTTCTATAGATACTAAAAATGTAGATTTGGTTTTATGAAATGTAAAAGCAAATAATAAACCACCTACAAAAGTGAGTAGAATTACTAAACTGTTTTTAAAAAACAAATGTGCTAACGAAAACACAATAGCATTTACAAGCATTAAAATTTGATGATTAACAAACAAATTTTTGTAGCGCTGAAAATAAAAAGTCCGATAAATCAATTCTTGCGGATAAACCGAGAAAACACTGTAAACAAATAAAATAGCCAACCATAAAAAAGGCTTGTTTAATACCACATTAAAAAGACTATCCTTACTGGTGTACCAAACAAATATTGTGGTTAACACCCCAATGATAATTGTTTTAAAAAAAGTTACTTTCCAAAAGTGTTTCCAATTTAAATTTGGATTTATTTTAAATGTATTCCCTTCTACTTTTAGTAAAATATAAATTACATAAACAAAGCCTATCACTCCTAAAATCAACTTTATAACAAAAGAGTAATTAAAAACAAAACTTACAGGAAGTAATATAAAAAGAATAAAAAACTCGGTATATCTATGTATGTTTGATTCCATATTTATAGCAACTAATTATTTTTATTTTCAATAGTATTTAAAACAAAATTTAGTTCTGGATCGTTGTTTTCTTTTCGATCTTTAATTGTTGGCAATATTATATAATCTGGTTTTACACCATAACCTTCCGGTTTTTGTTTGTGAGGTGTTTCTAATTGCATTACACCTATTCTTATTTTTAACTTAGATTCTGGTAATTCATAGATTTTAAAAATTCCAGCAACAGTAGAATTGTATGCTCCTCCTGTTTCTTCACCTACAAAAACAGCTCTTTTATTGGCTTGTAATTGGTTAGACAAAACAGAAGATGCAGAAAAAGAATGCCCGTTAATTAACACATAAACAGCTCCTTTAAAACTTTTTTCTTTAGGTGTTACTTCTTTAGTTTGTTTAAACTTATAATATAATTTCCCCGCTTCTTTTTTTGTTTTAATCCAATTATGAGTGATTATAAAAGGAGAAAAAGTACCAAGCAAAATTTTAATTCCTGTAGATTCTGTATTCGACATAAATGCCTTTAAAAAAGGAATTCTACTATTCACTTCTGCTGGCTCTAAAAAACGATATGGTTCTTCTGCTAAATACGAATAGAGTTGAGCAATTTCGGCTAAACTTCCTCCTCCATTGTCTCTTAGATCTATTATAAGATTTTCTGTTTTAGAGGAATCTATCTTTTTAAAAATTTCTTCGTAAAATGTTTTATATCTTCCGCCCATAAAACCTCTTATTTTCATATAAGCAACAGTACTATCTTTTCCTATAAACTCTAAATTTCGAGTATATTCTTTTCTAGATTTCACATAACCATACACTAAATTATGCTTTCTAATTAATTTTTCCTTTTTCTTTTTTGCTTTACGTTCTTCTTTTGAAAGTTTAACAATGATATCTTTTTGTAAACTATCTTTTATTATAGTATCTGCTTGTTTTTCATCTTTTTCAATGCGTTTAAAATTGCGGTTAAAAACAGAATCCTTCTTTTGGAAAGTAATTTGTAAACTATCGATAAAAAATTTATCACTATAGTAATAGTTTGCAAATCTTTTCCCTAAAACTCTATCATACAAGGTTGTATTTAAGCCATCAGAAGCCATTCTAGATTTATACGTATTTATTAATTCGTTAATATCTTGACCGTCTACTTTAATAACTTCACTTCCTATTAAAAAAGAATCTTGAGAACGAATATTAGTTACTATTAGCTCCTTTTCAATATAATCAAAATCTAAATCGTTTATCGTAAAATCCTTTTTAATCAATGCTTTATATGCCTTTCTCTTGAACTGTTTCTTTGGTGTATATACATTAATATGCCCTTGTCTTATACTAGCAATAACTGGAGATATTTTAGCGTAAAAAGCATAACTTGTAAGTGGTTTATCTATACTCTTTTTTAAACTATCAAATTTAAAATCTAAACGTTCTTTAGCTATATATAAATTAATATTTGGATGATGTTTTTTTAATTGCGTATATGCTTTATCTACATCTTTTTGCAAAGCTGCAACTGTATGTAAAGATGTTATATGTTCATTATGTTTTTTAACACTAGAACAGGAAGCACAAAATAAAATTAAGAATAAAAGTAGTAGTTGTTTTTTCATAAAAATCATAATTAACTAAATAACAGCAAGATAAATATTAAAGTATTCTATTTTACTTTAAATATAATATTAATCTATTTCTGCGATCTAGAATTTCAGAAAGATTTATGAAAATTAAATAGTAATTGCCGTAGTATGTTTTACTTCATTAATCATAAACATACTATGCGTACTACCAATATGTTGTATTTTTGTTAGTCTATTTACCATAAACTCTCTAAAAGCCGCCATATCTTTTACTAGCACTTTTAAAAGGTAATCATAGTCTCCACTTATATGATAACACTCTAAAACCTCTTGTAAATTAGCCACCTCGTTTTCAAACTTAATCACATAATCTTGGGAATGCTGAATAAGCTTTACATGACAAAAAGCTACAAAAGATTTAGCTACTTTTTCTTTATTAACCAAAGCTACATACTTATTTATAACGCCCTGATTTTCTAGTTTTTTAATTCTTTCATAAACCGCAGTAACAGAAAGGTTTAATTTATTAGATAATGCTTTATTGGTTTGCTTACTATCCGCTTGTAAAAGTTGAAGTAGTTTTTGGTCTATTACATCAAAAGTCATATCGAAAAATTTTCAGTAAAAATAGAAATAATCTAAAATTACACCATTATTAAACTGCTAATTTAAATAAATACAGAAAAAATTTCCAAATATTATAACATATATTGATTATTAATCTAATACTTCTGAAATTTACATCAAAATAAACTAATTCCATATACAACTATGTCTTTTAAACCAGCAAACAACATTCAAGATTTACAATATTTTGGAGAATTTGGAGGTGTGAATCCTTCCATTTCCGATTCGTCTACATACACCTTTCTTTCTGCTAAAACCATGTTTGATACTTTTGAAGGTAATGCAGATGGATGCTACTTATATTCACGCCATTCTACACCTTCTAATTTATATTTAGGTGAAGCGCTTGCGGCAATGGAAGGCACAGAAACTGCGAATGTAACTGCTTCTGGAATGGGAGCTATTACTCCAGTAATTATGCAACTTTGTGGTGCTGGAGATCATATTGTTTCTAGTAGAACCATTTATGGAGGAACCTACGCGTTCTTAAAAAATTTCACACCTCGCTTTAATATTACAACTTCTTTTGTAGATATTACAAAACTGGATGTAGTTGAAGCTGCTATTACTCCAAACACAAAAGTTATATACTGCGAGTCTGTTAGCAACCCCTTATTAGAAGTTGCAGATATTAAAGGCTTAGCAAAACTAGCAAAAAAATACAATCTTAAATTGATTGTTGATAATACGTTTTCCCCATTATCTATTTCTCCTGCGCAATTAGGTGCAGATGTAGTGATACATAGTTTAACCAAATTTATTAATGGTTCTAGTGACACGGTTGGTGGTGTAATTTGTGGTACTCAAGAGTTTATTAATGATTTACGAAATGTAAACGATGGTGCTTGTATGCTTTTAGGAAGCACAATGGATAGTTTACGAGCTGCTTCGGTATTAAAAAATTTAAGAACACTTCATATTAGAATGCAACAACATAGTTTGAATGCAACTTACTTAGCCGAAAAATTTGAAAACTTAGGGCTTAAAACAGTATATCCAGGTTTAACTTCGCATCCTTCGCATCACATCTTTAAAAGTATGATGAACAATAAATATGGTTTTGGTGGCATGTTAACTATTGATGTTGGTGCTTTAGATAAAGCCAATGCCTTAATGGAAATGATGCAAGAAAAAAACTTGGGTTATTTAGCAGTAAGTTTAGGCTTTTATAAAACATTATTCTCTGCTCCAGGAAGCTCTACATCTTCTGAAATCCCAGAAGAAGAACAAGCAGCAATGGGATTGAGTGATGGACTTATTCGATTTTCAATAGGATTAGATGCAGATATTGAACGTACTTTCAATACGATGAAATCTTGTATGGAAGCACTAGGTATTCTAAAACAGGAAATCGCATAATTACATTTGTTTTAATAAAGGAAAAGGTCTGAAAAAAAATTCAGACCTTTTTGGCATTTGCATACTTTTAATGAAAATCGTAACATTACATTTCTAAAACCAACTACATTCATGCAAGAAAACGATAATCTTTCCGAAATTAACATTCAAGATCAAAAAATAATAGATAATAAAGAACTTAATATTTGGGAGGCTCTTATTCCTGTAGTTATTTTAATGGGACTATTGGCTTACAACATATTTTTTGCTGATGGTGCAATGTTTGGAGATTATTCTAATCAAATCATTTTATTAATTGGTGGTTTTGTTGCTTTTATGGATGGTTTATTTAATAAAGTTACTCCATTAACAATGTTTAAAGAAGTTTTAGAAAACCTTAAAAGTGTTTTTGTTCCCATCATGATACTTTTTCTTGTTGGTGCATTAGCAGGAACTTGGCTAGTTAGTGGAGTGATTCCTGCAATGGTTTATTATGGTTTACAAGTATTAAGTCCTGCTATATTTTTACCAGCCTCTGTAATTATTTGTGCAATCATTTCTATTGCTACTGGTAGTTCATGGACCACCTCTGCAACCGTTGGTATTGCACTAATTGGTATTGGTTCTGCTCTTGGTATAAACCCAGGAATGATTGCTGGAGCCGTAATTTCTGGGGCGTATTTTGGAGATAAAATGTCACCGCTTAGTGATACAACAAACCTTGCTCCTGCAATGGCTGGAACCGATTTGTTTACTCATATTAGATACATGACCTTTACAACTGTACCAACCGTAATCATTACACTAATAGCGTTTGCTATTATGAGTGCTACAATTGATACTAGTGGTAGTGCAGATATAAGTGGCTTATTAACTAGCATAAAAAGTACTTTTAATATTACTCCATTATTATTTATTGTTCCTGTTGGAGTAATTGGACTTATATTATTAAAAACAAAACCTTTAATAGCTTTAACTTCCGGTGTTTTACTTGCCGCTGTTTTTGCTTTTATTTTTCAATCGAATGTCCTAAAAGCTTTATCAGATTCCAGTTTTACAGCAATAATTAATTCTGTTTTTACAGACACACAAATTTCTACAGACAATGAAAAACTAAACGATTTGTTTTCTGCTGGTGGCATGAAAGGTATGCTATGGACCATCTATTTAATTTGTTGTGCCATGGTATTTGGTGGTATTATGGATGCCATTGGTGCCTTATCTAGAATTACGAAAGAACTTTTAAAATTAGCGACAACTGTATTTGGTTTATTTGCAAGTACCGTAATTAGTTGTTTAGGTTTAAATGCAATTGCATCCGACCAATATTTAGCATTAGTAATTCCTGGGAAAATGTTTAAAAAAGCATATGAAGATAAAGGTCTTGCTCCAGAAAATTTAAGTCGAACATTAGAAGATTCTGGTACAGTAACCTCTGTTCTTATCCCTTGGAATACTTGTGGTGCATACCAATCTGGTGTTTTAGGTGTTGGCGTTGGTGAATATTTTGTTTACGCTATATTTAATTGGCTCAGTCCTTTTACAACCTTATTTTTTGCTGCACTTAATATTAAAATAAGACAACTCAAATCGAAATAACAATAAATAATTCCTTTTTCTATTTACTATAACAAAAATTTATAGCCTAATAAGATTTTAAAATTTTATTAGGCTTGTTTTTTTGTTGTTCCAATGTATCTTTGCACACTGAAAAAACAATATAATAATTATAAAATTTTTAAAGTAATGGCTATAGTAGGAAAACAATTTCCAGATTTAAATGTAGATGCAATGAACGAAATGGGGGACACCTTTAAATTAAACGTTCTTGAAGAAGCAAAAAACAACAAGAAAAAAGTATTATTATTCTGGTATCCAAAAGATTTTACTTTTGTTTGTCCAACAGAACTTCATGCTTTTGAAGCTGCTAAAGCAGAATTTGAAAAAAGAAACACTATCGTAATTGGTGCATCATGTGATACTCCTGAAGTACACTTTGCATGGTTAAACACACCTAAAGATAATGGCGGAATCGAAGGTGTTACTTACCCTATTCTTGCAGATTCTAATCGTAATCTTGCTTCTACTCTAGGAATTTTAGATATCACAAACGAAAAATATAACGAAGAAACAGGTGTTGTAACTGTTGAAGGAGACAACGTAACCTATAGAGCTACTTACGTTATTGACGAAGATGGTGTAGTACAACACGAAGGTGTAAACAATATGCCAATTGGTAGAAACGTAAACGAGTTTTTACGTATTATCGATGCATTAACGCACGTACAAGAAAAAGGAGAAGTTTGTCCTGCAAACTGGGAAGAAGGTAAAGATGCTATGAGCGCTAACCGTATTGGTACTGCAGCATATTTAGCAAATCACGTAAACTAATACATCATGGTGCAAGAATTAAGTCAAGATAATCTAAACGAAATTATTGCTGCTAACGAAACCGTTGTTGTGCAATATTCAGCAACTTGGTGTGGTAACTGTCGTATTATGAAACCAAAAGTTAAGAAATTAGCTGGCGAGTTAGAAAATATTACGTTTGTTATCGCTGACGCGGAAAAATTTCCGGAATCTAGAAAATTAGCTACAGTAGATAATTTACCAACATTTGCAACTTTTAAAAAAGGTGATTTTGTGAATCAAGTTCAGACTAACAAATTCGACGTTTTAAAAGAATTAGTAAACGAAGTAGTATAACAACTTAATTAGGTTCCGTTTTCACGGAAACAAAAATAAATTATCAATGAAATTACCAGTAATAAAACACTTAGCGCAATTTATAGAAGACAATGACGAAGACTATATTGTAGAAACCATTGAAACGCTAGAAGCATTAACCGAAGTTTCCTCTTTAAAGGATGAAGAACTAGATGTTATTGGAGAATTAATCTCTAATATGTATGGCGCAATAGAAGTAAACAAAATGATTAAAGAAGGAACTCCTAAAAAAGAGGCCGTTAATTCTTTTATGAAACGTGTTTTAGGATCCATTGATAAATAAGCATAAGAAAAAGAAAATTAGTTCAAAAAAACCACTTTATGAAAATTAGGTGGTTTTTTTATGTCTAAAAATTAATTGGTTAACCAATTTTTATATACCTTACATTCTATTAAAAAATAAAAAACCATAAATCATGATCAAAAAACGCTTGTCATTTCTTTCAACTTGCTTTGTACTTAGTTTATTTATTGTATTAAATAGCTGTAAAAGCGAAACTAAAAACTCGAAACAAAAAGAAGAAATTGTAACCTCTAAAACCGTTTACGCTAATGACGTTATTCCATTTTTTGACCAATGGAAATTAATCTTAGGAGATGGTTCAAATGCTGGTATTGTAAATAATTTTGAGAATAAAGATTTCTTTTACACTACCAATGATGGCACCAATGATTGGGTTGTTTTTAAAGCCCCAAATGGAGGAGACACACACGGAACTTCAAACAATACAAGAACCGAGTTAGCGCAAACCAAAAAATGGTATCCAAAAACGGCGAACGATAAATTAACAGCTACACTTAAAGTTATGAATGTATCTGCAACTGGTGATGCGCGAGTAGCAGCATCTCATGCTGTTGTTGTAGGTCAGATTCATAGTGCTGATGCATTTGAAAATGAGCCGCTTAAAATATTTTACAAAAAATTCCCTGGGCACAGTAAAGGTTCTGTTTTCTGGCATTATGAAATTAATACAGCTGGAGACGATAACGCAAAACGTTGGGACTATTCTTCCGCCGTTTGGGGTAACGACTTTTCTGTGGTTGGTAGTGATGCAAACACCTATCCTGAAGAAGCTAAAGATGGTATAAAGTTAGGCGAAGAGTTTAGCTATTCTGTGGAAGTAAAAGACGGAATTATGAACTTAATTTTTACTAGTCCAGGACATGAGACAAAAACGTTTACTAAAAACTTAGTAGTGTCGGAATACGCTAAAAAAGCAAACATACCAGAACAAACACAAAAATTATTTTTCCCTATTGGTCAAGATGGTGTAGAGCGTCCGGAAGCCTATACAGGAGAAGGTTGTTTTTTTAAACTTGGTTGCTATAACCAAACCAATGGGAAATCTCCAGACGTGAACAAAAACTGGTGCTCAGGCGCAGAAACACATGGTGGTGATATTCAAAAACAATATGCAGATGGAAACTATGCAGAAGTTTGGTTTAAAAAGGGAAGTATTTCTGTAAGTGAAGCTGCTGTTTCTAACGAAGGTTATTTCACAAAAAATGATTAACTAAAATTATACCTAATATTAAAAACCACTTTGTTCTTTCAAAGTGGTTTTTAAGTATAATAGCAGCTTGTGTTTAATAAAACAACTACATTAACAAAGAAATAATCTCACTAAATCCTTTCACTTTAGCATATTCTAAAGCTGTTTTACCTTCGTTATCTTTAATGGTTACATCTGCTTTCTGTTCTAAAAGCAACTTCACAATAGCTACTTTATTATATTGAGTAGCAAAGGTCAAAGCAGTCGTTCCATGGTTATTTACAGCATTTATATCTGCTCCGTTTTCTATTAAATACTTCGCAAAAGGAACATTCCCTTTAAAACTTACACCAATTAATGCGGTATTTCCGGAAGCATCTTTATCATTTATAGGTGCATTATTCTCTACTAAGATTTTAGTAGCAGCTTCGTTATCAAAATAGGTGGCCAAAATTAATGGTGTAAATCCACGTTGATCTTTAGCTTCAGCCAACCTAGAATTTTCAGACAACAATGCATTTAAAGTGCTATTATCGTTATTTTTTATGCTTTCAAAAATCTGATCTATATTTTTCATGCTATACTTTTTCAATAAAAAAGGAATGAATTTTTAAATCCATCCCTTTAAAATCTATATGTTTTATTATTATTTTAAATCAAAACGGTTTGCATTCATTACTTTAGTCCAAGCTGCAACAAAGTCAGTTACAAACTTCTCTTTACTATCGTCTTGTGCGTATACTTCTGCATAAGCACGTAAAATAGAGTTCGATCCAAACACTAAATCTACCCGAGTTGCTGTGAATTTAACAGCTCCTGTTTTGCGATTTATAATTTCATAAATACCGTTATCAAGATGCTTCCATTCGTAAATCATATCGGTAAGATTTACAAAGAAATCATTAGTTAAAGCGCCTTCATTTTCGGTAAACACACCATGTTTTGTTCCTCCATAATTGGTTCCCAATACACGCATTCCTCCCACTAAAACTGTCATTTCGGCTGCTGTTAAACCCATTAATTGTGTACGATCTAAAAGCATTTCTTCTGGACTAACCACATATTCTTTCTTCTGCCAGTTTCTATAACCATCTGCTAAAGGCTCTAAAGGCTCAAAAGATTCTACATCTGTCATTTCTTGTGTAGCATCTCCTCTACCTGGAGCAAAAGGTACACTAACATGCATTCCTGCATTTTTAATTGCTTTTTCTACTCCAACATTACCAGCTAACACAATAGTATCCGCAAGGCTAATACCAAAGTCTATAGCGATAGGTTGCAAAACAGCGAGTACTTTTTGTAATTTTTCTGGTTCGTTACCTTGCCATTTATTTTGTGGTTCTAATTGAATACGCGCGCCATTTGTACCACCTCTAAAATCAGATCCTCTGTAAGTTCTAGCACTATCCCAAGCAGTGGTAACCAATTCTGAAATACTTAAATCTGTACTTGCTATTGTATTTTTAACAGCTTCTGCATCATAATCGTAATTTCCTTTTGGCACTGGATCTTGCCAAATTAAATCTTCTTGAGGTACATCTGGTCCAAACCAACGATCTTTTGGCCCCATATCACGATGCGTTAATTTAAACCAAGCACGAGCAAAAGCATCCGAAAATGCGTCAAAATCATTCTTGAATTTTAAAGAAATCTCTTTATATATAGGATCCATTTTCATGGCCATATCTGCATCCGTCATCATCGGGTTATGCTTAGTAGTCATATCCTCAACATCTACAGGCATGTCTTCTTCTGCAATACTTACTGGTTCCCATTGTAAGGCTCCTGCTGGACTTTTACGTAGTTCCCACTCATGGTTAAATAACATTTCAAAAAAACCATTATCCCATTTTGTTGGGTGTGTTGTCCATGCTCCTTCTAAACCACTAGTAACCGTATATCTACCTTTACCAGATTTTGTTGGGTTAGACCAACCTAAACCTTGTGCATCTACATCTGCACTCTCAGGGTCTGGTCCCAAAATACTTGCATCCCCATTACCATGTGTTTTTCCAACAGTATGTCCTCCAGCAGTTAAAGCAACCGTTTCTTCATCATTCATTGCCATACGCTTAAATGTTTCTCTAACTTGTAGCGCTGTTTTTAAAGGATCTGGTTTCCCATTTACACCTTCTGGATTCACATAAATTAACCCCATTTGTACTGCAGCTAATGGGTTTTCCATTGTTGCAGGATTCTCCACATTTCCATAACGTTCATCACTAGGTGCTAACCATTCTTTTTCTGCTCCCCAATACACATCTTTTTCTGGATGCCATATATCTTGACGTCCAAATGCAAATCCATAGGTTTTTAGCCCCATACTTTCATAAGCAATAGTACCTGCAAGAATTATAAGATCTGCCCAACTTACTTTATTTCCATATTTTTTCTTAATTGGCCAAAGCAAACGTCTGGCTTTGTCTAAACTAACATTATCTGGCCAAGAATTTAGTGGAGCAAAACGCTGGTTTCCTGTACCTCCACCTCCACGTCCATCGGGTAATCTGTAGGAACCGGCAGCATGCCAAGCCATTCTAATCATTAATCCTCCATAATGTCCCCAATCGGCAGGCCACCAATCTTGACTGTCTGTCATAAATACATGAAGATCTTTTTTAAGCGCATCAACATCTAATTTTTTTAATTCTTCGTGGTAATCAAAGTCCGCACCAAGTGGATTTGTTTTGGTATCCTGCTGGTGTAGAATCTCTAAATTTAAGGTGTTTGGCCACCAATCTGTTACTGTTTTTTCGGTTGTAGTAATAGCACCTTGCATAAAAGGGCATTTACTAGCATCGCCATTATTAGTATGATCCATATTATATATTTTTTTAAATTAACATTTTAAATCGAAAATAAAATTAGTTATTTATCCTCTAAAATTAAGATATAAAAAATTGATTGTCCCTATTTACCGATAGCTTAAAACTATTGTTTTTCATTTACCCATAAACACACACTATGTTTAAATATAAAAAAGCCACTTCAAAAGAAGTAGCTTTTCATTAACCAAACTTAATTAATCCCCAAAAACTAAGATTTTGGTAATAATACGGTATCAACGACATGAATAACGCCATTAGATTGATTTACATCGGCAATTGTAATTTTTGCTGAATTTCCATTTGCATCAGTAACATACACGTCTTTTCCTTTTAACCAAGCGGTAATCATACCACCACTAACGGTTTCAATTACAGCTTTTCCTTTTCCTTTTTTAATCAGCTCTAATACATCTTCTGCATTCCATTTTCCAGCAACTACGTGATAGGTTAATACGGTTTGTAGTGTTTTTTTGTTTTCTTTCATTAATAATGTTTCTACTGTACCTTTTGGTAATTTTGCAAAAGCTTCATTTGTAGGAGCAAATACTGTAAAAGGCCCTTCACTAGATAATACATCTACTAACTCTGCAGCTTTTACTGCTGCAACTAAAGTGGTATGATCTTTAGAATTTACTGCGTTTTCTACTATGTTTTTACTTGGATACATTGCCGCACCACCAACCATAACACTTTTCTCTTTCTTCATTTTTTCTTGCGAAAAACCACTAATAGAAGTAAATAATACTATTGTAAATAATGTGGACTTTAATACTTTTGAAATTTTCATAATTTTTGGTTTTTAATACTTGTTATTTTATTGTTTACTGTTATATAAACGAAGATTAATAAAAGTCGGTTTTTCAAATAGCACGGCTTTAACAAGAAATTAACGAGCCTCTTATTGCTAAACATATTAAATTCAAGCAGTTGATAATTTCAAAAAAAATAAAAAAAAAAGGAACTAGATAGCATTAGCAGGTAATTATTCTTAATTTTATACTTTAATAAAAAAACTTGAAAATGGCTAAAATAACATTAGGTGGTGCACCTGTAGAAACGAGTGGTAGTTTACCAACAGTTGGAGACAAAGCTCCAGAATTTACATTAACAGTAAGTGATTTATCTTCGCAAAAACTTTCAGATTTAAAAGGAAATAAAGTCGTATTAAATATTTTTCCTAGTGTAGATACAGGTACTTGTGCTACATCTGTACGTACTTTTAATAAAGAAGCTTCCGAAGTCGAAAACACTAAAGTTCTTTGTATATCTAGAGATTTACCTTTTGCTCAAGCACGTTTTTGTGGAGCTGAAGGTATAGAAAACGTTATCATGTTATCCGATTTCAATACAGGACAGTTTGGTAAAGACTATGGTTTAGAATTTGCTACTGGAAAATTTGAAGGATTACATTCTAGATGTGTCGTAGTTTTAGATGAAAACGGAGTAGTAAAATACACTGAGCAAGTACAAGAAGTTGCTGATGAGCCAAATTATAAAGCTGCACTAGAAGCATTAAAATAATTTGATCTATAATAAGGAGGCAGTTTTAAAAGTTTTAAAATGACCAAAAAAGAATCTTTTCTTGTAAACAGACTTAAAAGTGTAAAATATGCTTTTAAAGGTGCCTTTTTATTAATAACTACAGAAAACAGTATTAAAGTACAATTTTGTATTGGTACTATTATGACCATTCTTGGATTTTATTACCAACTTTCTGCAACCGAATGGATTATTCAAATATTTTGCATTGCCCTTATTATGGCTTTTGAAGGGTTAAATACTGCTATTGAAGAAATTGCAAATTTTATTCATCCAGAATACCACAGCAAAATAGGACTCATTAAAGATCTAGCAGCAGGGGCTGTTTTTATTTTTGCTATTGCAGCATCTATTATTGGTTGTATTATTTATTTACCAAAAATTTTTTAATACCTCCTTCCGAATTCATTTTCTTGAAAACATTGTTTACAATTTTTTAGAATAAAGTTTCGTTACCATTTGTAATTTGTATTTTTGTTTTCCATCTATACAAAATATATAGATCACAATTAGAAATTAAAGATTTTCACTTTCGCGGAAAATAAATATGGCAAAAAAGAAAACGAAGACGACAAAAGCTACAACCAAAAAGACTAAAACTTTAAAAGCACCAAGTTTTGAACTTTCTAACCAACAAAAATTGGTTTTAGGAAGCTTATTAATTATACTTGGCTTATTACTTTTTATCGCTTTTTTATCTTTCTTTTTTACAGGAAAAGCAGACCAAAGTACATTAACCGAGTTTGGATCAAGAAACGTAGAAACTCAAAACTGGCTTAGTAAATCTGGAGTTTGGTTAAGCGACTTTTTTATCCAGCGTGGTTTTGGTATTGCTTCCTTTATATTTTCTGGCCTCATCTTTCTTTCTGGCGTTTACGTTTTACTAAACCTAAAAAAAGAAAAACTAGGAAAACATTGGTTTTGGGGAACTTTAATAGTGATTTGGTTATCTATTCTCTTCGGATTTTTTGCGCATAAAAATGATATATTAGGAGGTGTTATTGGTTTTGAAATTAATTCCTTTCTACAAGATTATATTGGTAAAATTGGAACCATACTTTTACTTGTTTTTGGGCTAATCACCTATTTAGCGACACGTTTTAAAATGACTGTAGAAACTTTTGCCAAAGTCTTCAAAAAAGCAAAAAAAGAAATTAATGAAGAAATAGACGATTTTAAAGAAGAGTTTATTCCTTTAGATAATGATTTAACAGCAGAAGCGGAAGAAATTAAAGCAGCGCATCAAGTTAATGTCCAAAAAGAAGCACCTATTTTAGTTCAACAAGAGATTAAACCAGAAATAAAAAAAGAACCTAAAACCAAGATTAAAACAGACGACTTTAAAGTAGAGATAGCAAAAGAAGAAGAGGAAGAAGAAGTTGCTATGGAAGTAGAAAAAGTAGCTGAAGAAATTTCGGAAACCGACAATCTAGCGAACAAACTCGTAGAAGATTTTGGTCAATTCGATCCAACCTTAGAACTTGGTAATTACCAGTTTCCTCCTTTAGACTTATTAAAAAAATACGACAACGAAGGCATTTCTATAAACCAAGAGGAGCTAGAAGAAAATAAAAACAGAATTGTTGAAACCTTAAACAATTATAAAATTGGAATTTCTAGTATCAAGGCTACCATTGGTCCTACAGTCACACTTTACGAAATTGTTCCAGAAGCAGGAGTACGTATCTCGAAAATTAAAAACCTAGAAGACGATATTGCCCTATCTCTTTCTGCTTTAGGTATTCGTATTATTGCGCCAATTCCTGGAAAAGGAACTATTGGTATAGAGGTGCCAAACAAAAGTTCTACTATTGTTTCTATGCGATCGGTAATTGCTTCGCAAAAATTTCAAAAATCGGAAATGCAACTACCTATTGCATTTGGTAAAACCATTAGCAACGAAACCTTTGTTGTCGATCTAGCAAAAATGCCACACATGCTTATGGCTGGAGCGACAGGACAAGGTAAATCGGTAGGTTTAAATGCAGTCCTTACTTCCTTACTATATAAAAAACACCCTGCAGAAGTAAAGTTTGTTTTGGTAGATCCTAAGAAAGTAGAACTTACATTATTCAATAAAATAGAACGTCATTATTTAGCAAAATTACCAGACGAAGCAGAAGCAATTATTACTGATAACACCAAAGTAATTAACACCCTTAACTCGCTTTGTATAGAAATGGACAATCGTTACGAAATGCTTAAAAATGCACTTTGTCGTAACATTGTAGAGTATAATACTAAATTTAAAGCACGTAAATTAAATCCTAATGATGGCCATGCCTTTTTACCATATATTGTTTTAGTGGTAGATGAGTTTGCTGATTTAATTATGACTGCTGGTAAAGAAGTCGAAACTCCGGTTGCCCGTTTAGCACAATTAGCTCGTGCAATTGGTATTCATTTAATTATAGCAACACAAAGACCATCTGTAAATGTAATTACAGGTATTATTAAAGCCAATTTCCCAGCAAGAATCGCATTTAGAGTAACGAGTAAAATTGATTCGAGAACTATTTTAGATGGCTCTGGAGCAGACCAACTTATTGGTCGTGGAGATATGCTTTATACACAAGGAAACGAGTTAGTGCGTATACAATGTGCTTTTGTAGATACTCCCGAAGTAGAAAGAATTGTAGATTTTATTGGTGCGCAAAAGGCTTATCCAGATGCACATTTACTTCCAGAATATGTTGGTGAAGAAAGTGGCACAAGTCTTGATATAGATATAAGCGATAGAGACAAACTATTTCGCGAAGCGGCCGAACTTATTGTAATTGCACAACAAGGATCTGCTTCCTTATTACAGCGTAAACTAAAATTAGGATACAATCGTGCAGGACGATTAATCGATCAATTAGAAGCTGCTGGAATTGTAGGTGGGTTTGAAGGTAGTAAAGCAAGACAAGTTTTGGTTCCAGATTTAGTTGCTCTAGATCAATTATTAGAAAACGAAAGTTTATAACAAAAAAGAAAAACAAGTATTTATTATGAAGAAGTTAATTTTCATATTCACCATTTTATTAAGTATTACAAGCTTTGCTCAAAATGAAGCTAAAACCTTATTAGACGAAGTTTCCCAAAAAGTAAAAAGCTATGATAATATAGCTATAGACTTTAAATATATGCTGCATAATACTGCCGAGAATATTAAACAAGAAACACGTGGTGATGTAGTAATGCAAGGTGAAAAATTCAAACTAAACATTCTTGGTATAACCAGAATATATAACGGAAAAACACTATACAGCATAAGTCCTGAAGACGAACAAGTAACTATTTCTTCGGAAAGTATGGACGACGAAGGAAGTATAACACCAAGTAAAATGTTATCTTTTTATGAAGACGGATTCACCTATGTTATGGACATCGTTCAAAATGTACAAGGAAGAAAAATA
Organism: Lacinutrix cladophorae; assembly: GCF_053604645.1. Classification (NCBI taxonomy): domain Bacteria; kingdom Pseudomonadati; phylum Bacteroidota; class Flavobacteriia; order Flavobacteriales; family Flavobacteriaceae; genus Lacinutrix; species Lacinutrix cladophorae. The sequence continues at coordinate 79,275 of NZ_JBSHNR010000108.1, forward strand.
CAATATGTAAAATTGACTCCTATCGATTCAAATTCGGAAATAAAATCAGTGCTTCTAGGAATAGATGCGCAAACAAAACATATTTACAATTTAATTGAAACAGGAAAAAACGGAACAAAAACTACTTTAACCGTTAATTCTTTTAAAACAAACGAGACTATTTCAAAAACCTTATTTACCTTTGACGAAAGTAAGTTTAAAGACTACTATATAGAAAAGTTAGATTAGTACATTAAAAAATAGTAATACAATTAAAGTGTGAAAATATTAGACAGATACATTTTAAACACTTACCTAAAGACCTTTATCAGCGTGTTTTTAATACTCATGCTGATTTTTGTTTTACAAACAATTTGGCTATTTATTAAAGAATTAGCGGGTAAAGACTTAGACCTAATTGTCGTTTTAAAGTTCTTACTTTATTATTCACCAAAGCTAATTCCTTTAGTATTACCACTAACTATACTACTAGCGTCTATAATGGTATTTGGTAATTTTGCCGAAAACTATGAGTTTGCAGCCATGAAATCTACTGGTATCTCATTACAACGTGCCATGGCTGGTTTAGGTATATTTATTGGTATACTTGGTGTAACCACATTCTTTTTTAGTAACAGCGTAATACCTTGGGGAGAATACAATTCTTATAACCTTAGAAAAAATATTCAAAAATTAAAACCTGCAATGGCTATTGCAGAAGGGCAATTTAACGATGTTGGCAACTTTAATATTAAGGTGGAAGAAAAAAGTGGCTTAAATGGCAAAGACCTTAAAGGTGTTGTAATACATGTAAAAAGCAGCTCGACAAGAGGAAATAAAAATTATAGAACAATTGTTTCAAAATCTGGAGAACTTATTGGTAACGAAAAATCTAGTGTATTAAAACTAATATTGCATGATGGCTACTTTTATGATGATACGCCTCCTAACAACTTTAAAGAAAGAGAAAAAAATCCTCTAGTAAAGAGTGCCTTTAAAAAATACACCGTCAACATAGATTTATCGGAAGAAAATAGTCAAGATTTAGACGAAAAAAATGTATCCGACAAATACAGCATGCTTAATATTGCAGATTTAAACTATACCATAGACTCACTAACCGTAGAAAATAAAAAAGACTTTGATATCTTTTCTGAAGATTTATACAACAGATCTCAAGTAGCCTCACTTGATAATGGTTTACGCTTAAAAAAGGACACCATTTTTAATGGAGATGTATTAAGTTTATATGAAACTAAAAAGAAAATTCAACTAATAGATTTAGCATTAAACAGCACGAACAGTACGAAGCAAATGATGAATACTAAAGTGAAATTTATTGCAAACAAACAAACCAATTACAATAAGCATATTGTAGCATTTCATGAAAAATTTGCTTTAGGTTTTGCCTGTATCATTCTATTTTTTGTAGGTGCGCCACTAGGGGCATTAATTAGAAAAGGAGGAATAGGCTTACCAATGGTTATTGCTATTTTATTATTTTTAACCTATCACTTTATTGGTATTTTCGCAAAAAATAGTGCAAACGACGGAAGTATAAACCCAATGATTGCACCTTGGATTTCCACAATGATCATGTTTCCACTTGGCGTTTTCCTAACGAAAAGAGCAACTGCTGATAGAGGTTTATTTGAGTTTGATCATATTATTGAACCAATAAAAAAAGTATTTAAAATACAGTCGAATACTGAAAAAGATTCGGTAACTGAAGAATATGAAGTAAAACCAGAAAATAAAGAGAAAGTAAAATCGATGTTTAAAAACTATAGTTTTCATTCTAAAACGGCATTAATTTTTTATATCTCTGGACTCCTTTTAATTATTTTATACCTCGTTTTTAAAAACAATAAACTTCCTAATTTTGCTTCCGCAGCAGTACAATTAAGTATCATCTCTTTTGCTATGACACTTATCTACTATGTAAAATCATTTTTAAACACCAATGCTCTTTATGCTTTATTAGAGAAGAAAACAAATTCTAAAAACCCAATAATATTACTTCTTGGTTTCGTTTTTTATCCTTTAACACACTTTTTAAAACGAAATAAAATTAATGAAGACTTTTCAAATACATTAAAATAAGAATATCTTTGCAACATGATAACAAAAGTAGAAAACAGCAATAAAAAAAGTTATAAACTAAACACTATTGAAGATGCCATTAATGACATTAAAAATGGAAAAGTAATTATTGTTGTAGACGATGAAGACAGAGAAAATGAAGGTGATTTTTTAGCTGCAGCAGAATTAGTAAGCCCTGAAATGATAAACTTTATGGCTACACATGGTCGTGGTTTAATTTGTGCACCTTTAACAGAAGACCGTTGTAAAGAATTAGGGTTACACATGATGGTAACCAATAATACAGATCCTATGGAAACTGCATTTACAGTTTCGGTAGACCTAAAAGGTCAAGGAGTAACTACTGGAATCTCTGCTAGCGATCGTGCTTTAACTATTAAATCTTTAGTACAAAAGGACACGAAACCTTTCGACCTAGCAAGACCTGGACATATTTTTCCTCTTGTCGCAAAAGAAGGTGGTGTTTTACGTAGAACAGGCCATACAGAAGCTGCTATCGATTTTGCTCGTTTAGCAGGGTTACAACCTGCTGGAGTTATTGTAGAAATAATGAACGAAGATGGAACCATGGCACGTTTACCACAACTTTTTGAGGTAGCTGAAAAATTTGATTTGAAAATTGTTTCAATTGAAGACCTAGTCGCTTATAGAATGGATCACGATTCTTTAATAGAGAAAAAAGAAGACTTTAACATTGAAACTCGTTTTGGTAGTTTTAGATTACGAGCATACCAACAAACAACAAACGATCAAGTTCATATTGCACTTACTAAAGGAGATTGGACAACAAATGAACCTGTTTTAACAAGAGTAAATTCAACACTAATAAACAATGATATTCTTGGTACGTTAACTAATAATGCAGATGAGAAGCTAGACGATATGTTTCGTGTTATAAATCAAGAAGGAAAAGGTGCCATCTTATTTATTAACCAACAATCGCAATCTTTAAATTTATTAAAACGTCTAACGTTACTAAAAGAAAATCAAACCGAAGGATCCATAGCTAAAGCTCCGGCAATAGCAATGGATAATAAAGATTTTGGTATTGGAGCTCAAATACTACATGATTTAAACATTCATAAACTTAAATTAATATCTAACACACAACAAACAAAACGTGTTGGTATGATTGGTTATGGATTAGAAATTGTAGAATACGTAGGCTATTAATAACAATCTATAGCATACGAAAAGAGAAACCATCTAGCCTTAGCTTAGGGTTTCTCTTAACATCGATTAATAGCATCTTTACTATTTTACCAAAAAATAAATATGCGATGTATTTCTCGGTTTATTGTATTTTATGTAGCTCTTGATTATTGTCTTACCCACTTCTGAATATTACCAGAACCATTATAACCAACTGAAATGCTTAAAGTATCTGCAACTCCAAGTTCCATAAATGAATTATAGTAATTATAATCGCTACCAAGCTCTTCGTAAATAAAACTATTAGCATCAATTGCATATATATCTTTCCACTTAACATCTCCAATATTAAATCCAGATAATGCCGCATCCGTTATAGTACCAGTTGTATTAGTTACAGCTATTACAAGGTCATTATTTGTTGCATTATTACCTCCTACTCGAATCCAACTTCCTTCAAGTACTTCTAAAAAAACACTTTGTGGAGTATAATTGGATTCTCTAACCCATTTTTGAATATTCCCAGCACCAGAATGGTTTACATCTACACGCAAAGTATCGTCTACTCCATATTTTATGGTAGCTGGATAATAGTTGTAATCACTACCCAACTCTTCATGCGTATATTCTCCAGCTCCTAATCCAAAAATATCTATCCACTTTTCATCCCCAATAGCATAACCAGATTGTTGCGGTTCTGTTATCTTTCCAATATTGTTATCGACATGTATTTTTACACCATTATTAATTGGGTTATTGCCACCAACTCGTATCCAGTTTCCCTGTAAGTCATTTAAAGAAGTAGATTGTTGTTGCTGTTGTTCGTTCTCTTCTAATCCATCTATGCTACAAGACACAGATACAATAGCAAGAATTGTAAAAAGAAAAAAATTTTGGTTAATTGTTTGTAATAATTTCATGATTAATAGACTTTTAAATAATTAGATTTTAACATTTATACTCTAAAAATCAAAAAGGTTAACATTATGAAAATAATTTTTTAAGCAAAAAAAATCCCTTTTAAGCATTTGCTAAAAAGAGATTTTTTACATTTTATTTTTTTTCTACAGAATTGCTGTTCTTATAACTTGTTGCATTTTCTTTGCTCGTTCTTTAACCTCAGCCTCTGTCCAAGATAGTTTTATTAAACAAGATATATTTCTAGCAATAAAAGCATCAGACACAGAATAATCTGCGTTTTCCAGATATTTTAATCCTTCTTTTACTTCGGCAGGAATAGGATACAATGTCTTTAAATCTTTAAGGTGTTGCCATTTTCTAATATAATGCCATTGGTTATCATAATAATGAAAACAGGCATCGATACCATTTTCTTTTAGTGCAGTCGAAGCTTTTCTAGACGTTTCTAAATCTGGCAAAAAGAAACTTAAAAACGAATAACTTTCCACTCCTCCTTCTGGAACGGTTCTAAAAGTAACTTCTGGTATTTGTGATAAAGCATCTTGAAGTATGCTATAGTTTTTTTTCTGTATCGCAACAAACTCATCCAATCTATTTATTTGTGCTAAACCAACTGCTGCATGTAATTCGGAAATTCTAAAGTTGTAGCCTAAAAAAGGATGTGTTTCTGCACCTCTATCGTTTCCTTTATGATCGTGACCATGATCACTAAAATGATCGGCATGTAATGCGTATTTAGGATTGTTGGTAAGTACAGCTCCACCTTCGCCAGCAGTAATAATTTTCACAAAATCTAAAGACAAGCAACCTAAATCACCAATACTACCAAGTGGTTTTCCTTTGTACGTTGCACCAGTTGCTTGCGAAGAATCTTCAATTAAGATTAAATCATTAGCATCACAAATTCCTTTTAAGGCATCTAAATCGGCCATACTTCCGCACATATGCACAGGCATAATTGCTTTTGTATTTGCTGTAATTGCTTTTTTTACTGCTTCAGGATTTAAAGTAAGTGTATCGTCAATATCTACTAAAACCGGAACAGCGCCAAGCATCATAATCGCTTCAAAACTTGCAACAAAAGTAAATGTTGGCATAATCACCTCATCTCCTGCTCCAATTCCTGCTGCAGCTAATGCAATAGAAACTGCAGCTGTACCACTTGATACTAATTGTGCGTGTTGTACTTGTAGTTTGTCTTGTAAGGCTTGTTCTAGTTCTTTTGCTTTCCAATGTCCATTTCGCATGGCATCGAATCCATAACGCATGAGCACGCCGTTTTCTAATACGTCGTTTACTTCTTTACGTTCTTTATCTCCAAAAAGTTCAAATCCTGGCATATACTTATATCGTTATTAAAAAGCAAATTTACGATTAATCTTAGGAATAAAAAAAGCGCTAAAACTATAAGTTTTAACGCTTTTTAATAGGTTTACATTTTATTAGTAATTCTCTAAAACAGAATCTACAAATGCATTGTGTCTATCGGTTTCACGCAAGAAAGTATATCCTGAAATTTCACCAATTACATTCCCCTTATCGTTTAAAGCTACAATATTTGGATAGCCTCCACTTTTATTATATTTATTAACTAATGCTGTGTTTTTTTTCTTTTGTTCTGGAGTAATAATATCCACTCTTCTTGGCATATCTACCATTAATAAAACCATATTATTTGCTTTTTCTTCAAACTCTGGAGTATTAAAAAAATCCTCCTTTAACATCTTACATGGAGGACACCAATCGCTTCCTGTAAAATATACTAAAATGGGTTTCTTTTCTTTAGATGAAATAGATTTTGCTTGGTTGAAATCTGTTAACCAATTAAGATTAGATATTGCTTCTTCTTGAGCAAACACAGTGCTTACAAAAGCAAAAGCTATTATTAAGATTAGATTTTTCATTTTAGGATTTGGTTTTGTGGGTTTTACAAATGTATCTATTTTTTTAATATAACAACAATCTTGCCAGTTTATTGTTTGTGTATAATTACGGATTCTGAAACTTTTTTTCTTACTTTTTTAAATCCTGCAAATATATCATCTTCTGCTCTGTAACCAATTGGCATTATTAATACCGATTTTAAACCTTTCGTTTTTAAGTCTAAAATTTCGTCGTATTTATTAGGATTAAAGCCTTCCATTGGACAAGCATCTACTCCTTGCGTAGCACAAACGGTTAGCATGTTTCCCATAGCAAGATACGCTTGCTTGGTTGCCCAATCTTCGATAGCTTCTTGTTGTTTATTAGAAAAATCTTCGATTAAGAAATCTCTAAAAGGTTGTAAAATCGCATCTGGAGTGTTTCTTAATTGTTTCACTCTATTAAAATAATTTAGAATAAATGCTTTATCAATATTGGTTTCAATACAAAATACGAATACATGCGAAGCTTGTGCTACTTGCTGTTGATTCATAGAATGTGCAACCAAACTAGCCTGTAATTTTTTATCTTGAATTACCACCAACTTTATAGGTTGCAAGCCATACGATGTTGCAGTTAGGTTAAAAGCATCACACAAAATTTGCAAAGATTCTGGGTTTATTAACTGCGATTCATTGAAGTTTTTGGTTGCATATCGCCAAGATAGATGGTCTATTATATTCATTTTAAGTATTTATTTTCGCAAAAGTACTATTTGTAACGCGTTAATTACCAAGTTGTCTCTAAATATTATTTCGTATTGCTAAAAAAAAAGAAATAAAACTTCATTTTTTTATTGGTAAGAAGCAAAAAGGATTATATATTTGCACTCGCATTTGGAGAATATCCAATGAGGCACTCAAGGAGAAATGGCAGAGTGGTCGAATGCGGCAGTCTTGAAAACTGTTGAGGGTCACACCTCCGGGGGTTCGAATCCCTCTTTCTCCGCAAAAAGCCCTGTAAACGCAATGTTTATAGGGCTTTGTTTTTTTAGGTGTCAGCCATTTGATATTTTTTCAATCTCTTCTCAAACTATCTACGACGTACTAAACGCTTTTAAAATCTTAAGATCTAATTAAACATCTCACTATTTAAATCCTTTTTTATAACATAAAATCAACAAAATGCTGGCCTTAACAAAGTGTTAGTGCTGTTTTTTTTGTCTAATTATTTTAAAAAATAGTTAGACATTTTGTATCTTTATAAAAAATTTAGTGATAAAATAGATACCAAATACAAATGTTCGGATTATTCAAAAAGAAATCAGAGAAAGAAAAACTAAAAGAACAATATGCTAAACTCCTAGAAGAGGCATATACACTTTCTTCAACCAATAGAAAAAAAAGTGATCAAAAAACATTTGAAGCTGAAGAAGTAATGAAGAAACTAGCAAAATTAAACCTATAAACGCACTTTGATGATAAAAAAAAAGAAACCGGACAATGTTGTTTTTAATGAAGATACACAAAGATATGATGCAGCTATTAAACCTTATGCAACTTCTGTAGGCGCACCTAAAATTACTACCACAGATACCATTGCTTGGAAAAACAGAAGCATCCATAAAATTAACCACAAAGTAGAAACCAAATATTTAGAGCTTAAATCTGCCTATGAAAAGTTAATGCAAGAATTTGAATACAACAAACTTATTTTTGAAGCTACATTTTCTTTTGAACCTATTATTGGGCAAGTATATCACCTATACAAAAGAGACAACAACGAAACTTTTCTTTCTATTATAGCACCTGAAGAATGTAATTTTAATGCACTAGGAAGCTTTTATTTAAATGCAGAACAAATTTGGGAAAAAGTATAAATGGCCTCAGTAAAACAACAAAACATATTATTTCCTATTTCTTACACAGAAATACTTGAACGTATTCGTACTATAGACCCCATTAAATATACCACAACAAGAAATTATACAAATGGAGCTGTTAGTTACTTATCTCCTTATATTTCAAGAGGTGTTATTTCTACAAAATTGATACTTTCAGAAATATTACAAAGAGGTTATCCACCCATACAAATAGAAAAATTCATTCAAGAACTAGCATGGAGAGATTATTGGCAACAGGTTTGGATTGCAAAAGGAGATAGTATTAATGAAAACATGAAACAAAAACAAACACCCGTTTTAAATAAAGGAATTCCAACGGCTATTTTAAATGCGAATACTGGTATTGAAGCCATAGATAAAGCGATTACAAATTTTTATGCTACAGGATATATACATAACCACGTACGCATGTATATTGCTGCTTTAACTTGTAACATAGCGCAAAGTTACTGGAAACTACCAGCACAATGGATGTATTACCATCTATTAGATGCAGATTGGGCTAGTAATGCACTAAGTTGGCAATGGGTTGCTGGAACTAATGCAAATAAAAAGTATGTTGCAAATCAAGACAACATTAATAAATTCTGTTTTACAGACCAAAAAAACACGTATTTAGATGTCAGTTATACGCATCTTCCTTTGTCTACTATCCCCTCGAAACTGCAAGACATTTCAAGCTTAAGCTTAAAAACGATACTACCAAAACAGAAAGGTATTACCATAAATAAAAACCTTCCTACTTGTATTTATAATTTTTATAATCTAGATCCTAATTGGAAAAAAGAAATTACTGCAAATAGAGTTTTATTATTAGAGCCTTCGCATTTTGAAAAATACCCAATAGCACAGAAAACTTTAGATTTCATTCTTGCAATTTCTAAAGAAAACATTACAGATATACAAATCTACATAGGAGAATTTGATGCCTTTACTACCAAACACCCTTCTACAAATATCTATTTTAAAGAACACCCGCTACAAACACATTACAAAGGCACAGAAGCACCTAGAGATTGGATGTTTACAGTAGGTGGCTACTACCCTTCTTTTTTTAGTTTCTGGAAAAAATGTAAAAAACAGCTAGATTATTGAAAAAACAGGTTATAAATATAGTTTGGTTAAAGCGAGATATACGCTCTCAAGATCACGAGCCTTTATTTAAGGCTGAAGCAGATGGTACGCCTTATTTTATTGTTTATTTATTTGAACCTTCTTTAATTAGGCATCCAGACACAAGCTTAAGACATTTACAATTTGTATATCATTCTATATTAGAATTAAATAAAACGCTTGCTCCTTTTAATAGAAAGGTTGAAGTATTTTATCAGGAAGCTATTGAAGTATTTAGTTATCTGCATCAAAAATTTGAAATTAAAAACCTATTTAGTTATCAAGAAAGCGGAATACAAATTACATGGCAAAGAGATAAATTATTAAAAACATTTTGTAAAACAAAACATATTATTTGGAAAGAATTTCAAAGAGATGGCATTATACGTGGCATTAAAAATAGAGATACTTGGAATACGCTATGGGGTAAAACAATGCATACAGCTATTTGTGTAAACAACTATTCGGTTAATCAAATGGATGCATATACACATCCTTTTATACTTCCTCAAAAACTAGAAAAAAAACTACAAGAATACCCTAAACAGTATCAGCCTGCTGGAGAACGTAATGCATGGCGTTACCTCAAGAGCTTTACAGAACAAAGGGGCTTTAACTACCAAAAACACATTTCAAAACCTACACAAAGTAGAAAGTCTTGTAGTAGGCTATCGCCTTACTTGGCCTGGGGCAACATAAGTATTAAACAAGTTTTTCAATTTGTGGGTACACATCCTAACGGTACTAAAAACAGCAATGCATTTTCTGCTATGTTAACTAGGTTACATTGGCATTGTCATTTTATACAAAAGTTTGAAACCGCTTGTAGCTATGAAACGGCTTGTATTAATAGTGGTTACGAATTACTAGTACACACTAGAAACAATGCTTTTTTAAAAGCCTGGAAAACAGGAACTACAGGTTACCCTTTAATTGATGCCTGCATGCGAGCAGTAAAAGAAACAGGATGGATTAACTTTAGAATGCGTGCAATGGTCGTTTCGTTTTTAACATTAAATCTAGATCAAGACTGGAGAGATGGCACCTACTATTTAGCCAAACAATTTTTAGATTATGAACCTGGTATTCATTATCCGCAATTTCAAATGCAAGCTGGTACAACAGGAATAAATACGGTTCGTTTGTATAACCCTATAAAAAATTCTAAAACACATGATCCTGAGGGTGTATTCATAAAAAAATGGATTCCTGAACTCGCTAACGTGCCTATTCCACATATTCATGAACCCTGGAAAATGACCGTAATGGAACAAACCTTTTACAATTTTACACTAGGCAAAGATTATCCTTTTCCTATTATAGATTTACAAGAAAGCGCCAAACAAGCACGAGATAAAATTTGGGGACATAAAAAACACCCTTTAGTAGAACGAGAAAAGAAACGATTACTAAACACACTGGTAAACAAAAAAATAATATGATTTACACAAAAAAAGACATTGAAGCGCTAGACCGCGTTAGCAAACTAAAAATTATAAATTCTATAACGGGTATCAAACCTGCTAATCTTTTAGGTACTGTAAATGCAGAAGGAAAAACAAATCTAGCTATATTTAGTTCTATAGTACATCTAGGAAGTAATCCTGCGCTAATTGGTTTTATTTGTAGACCTATTACAAAAGATTTTAGTCATACCTATAAAAACATTCAAGAAACTGGATATTATACTATTAATCATATACATCCTTCCTTTATAAAAAACGCACATTACACCTCTGCTAAATTAGATGCTAGTATCTCTGAATTTGAACGTTGCAACCTTACTGCAGAATTTATAACAGATTTTAAAGCCCCCTTTGTAAAAGAAAGTGTTTTTAAAATGGGAATGCGATTTAAAGAAGCTATAGACATTACACTTAATGGTACTACTTTAGTTATTGGAGAGGTAGAGCACATTCACTTTCCTGATGGTGCACTAATAGATGATACTATAGACTTAGAGGCTAGTAATAGCGTAGGTATTTCTGGTCTAAACACTTATTATACTTTACATAAAACGGAAACGTTTCCGTATGTGAGAGTTTCTGAAATCCCAGAATTTTAAAGATGAAAAAACAACACCTTCCTGAAAAAATCTGCATCGTTTGCAATCGTTCTTTTACCTGGCGTAAAAAATGGGCAAAGGATTGGGAAGCTGTAAAATATTGCAGTGTACGCTGCAGAAAGAACAAATGAAAAACATAAACCTTGTATTTCCGCATCAGTTATTTGAAGCCTCTCCGCTATTTAAAAACGATGCTCCTTTTTATATTGTGGAAGCGTATTTATTTTTTAAACAATATGCTTTTCACAAACAAAAAATTGCCTTCCATAGAGCGACTATGCAGCGGTATGCCGATTTTCTTCGGGAGGAGAAAAATGCAGAAGTATATTATGTAGAGGCTATAGCGCCTATTTCTGATATACGCTTCCTGCTTCCTGAATTAAAACGCCAAGGGGTTTCGCATATTTACTATATAGATCCTACCGATAATTGGTTGCAAAAAAGATTAGATTTGGGTTTCCGCGAAAGCGCTATTTCTAGCACCCAATATGCGTCTCCATTGTTTTTAAATACTACAGAAGATTTAAGTGCATTTTTTAAGGCTGATAAAAAGAAATACCACCAAACTTCTTTTTATACAGCACAGCGAAAAAAACGCAATATTCTTATTGATCCTGACGGAAAACCTACAGGTGGAAAATGGACTTTTGACAGCGAAAACAGAAAAAAATATCCTGCTAAAAAAATAGCTCCTGTTATTTTTTACCCCGATACAGACAAGTATTATGAGGAGGCTAAAACCTATGTAGAAAAGTATTTTCATTCGCATTTAGGCACACTAAGTGCTTTGCCCTTGTACCCTACTAGTTTTGAAGCTTCTCGCGTATGGTTGCAGCAGTTTTTTGAACAGCGTTTTATGGAGTTTGGTACGTATGAAGATGCTATTGTTGCAGAAAACACAATTCTAAATCATAGCGTGCTCACACCTATGCTTAATGTAGGATTAATTACTCCGAAAGAAATCATTGATGCTGCTTTAATATATGCTAAGGAAAACAATATACCTATTAATTCTACAGAAGGTTTTGTACGGCAAATAATAGGCTGGAGAGAATTTATAAGAGGGGTTTATGAGTCTAGAGGAAGCGAAGAGCGTACTACTAACTTTTGGAAGTTCAAAAAGAAAATTCCTGACTCTTTTTACAAAGGCACTACAGGTATTACTCCCATAGACCAAACCATAAAAAAAATATTAAAAACTGGGTATTGCCACCACATAGAACGCCTTATGGTACTTGGTAATTTTATGTTGCTTTGTGAGTTTGACCCAGACGAGGTTTACAAATGGTTTATGGAGTTTTTTATTGATGCTTACGATTGGGTAATGGTAACTAATGTGTATGGCATGAGTCAGTTTGCAGATGGAGGTTTAATGGCTAGTAAGCCTTATATAAGCGGCAGTAATTACCTTATGAAAATGAGCAACTACAAAAAAGGCCCTTGGCAAGCAACTTGGGATGGTCTTTTCTGGAGGTTTATGCATGTGCATCGGGATTTCTTTTTATCTAATCCGAGACTAGGTATGCTGGTTAGAATGTTTGACAAAATGCCTGCTGAAAAACAACAAATGCACTTAAAAAATGCAAATAACTATTTACAATCTTTATAAGTTATTATTATGGCTACACTTTTTTTTAATACCAGTTATAAGAATGAAAAATACACCAAAACTTGTACTGAAACTCTAGGTCCTTCGTTTAGCTTTCTAGAAAAAATAAAAATGGGAGGTGTTGGCTCTAGTAGGTTTATCCTTTCTGAAATTAGCACAACACTTTGTTCGTTAGAAACAACTGCTTCTATTAAATATTCTAATATAGAATTAAGACCTAAAGGTATTATAGTACACTTTACTAATAATTTAGATCGGTATTCTTGGGTTATCCCCTACTATAGATTAGTACTATACAGTACACAAACTTTTAGTATTCACGCCAATGGGCATTTTATACGGTTTCGGAAAAACAAAAACTATAAAAACAATATTCGGTTTATTGCTAAAATGACTGCCTTAAAAAACACCTTTCTAGACTTGCGTTATTATGATTATTAACCTAAATACCACTGTACAACTACTAATTTTACTTATTGTAACCATGGAACAACCTATACTTCTTTTTGACTTTAAAACGAATAGCAACACCAAAGAATGGCAGGTTGTGGACGATGTAGTAATGGGAGGCAAATCTTCTGGGCATTTTTATGTTGCCCCTACAGGTCATGGTGTGTTTGAAGGACATGTTTCTTTAGAAAACAATGGTGGATTTTCTATGTTGCGGTATCGTTTTGACAAAATAAACACCCATACTGTTTCTAAACTTATTTTAAGGGTACAAGGGGATGGAAAAAGGTATCAATTTAGAATAAAAAGAAAGTCTTCTGACTACTACTCTTATGTCACTTATTTTGACACCACAAAGGAGTGGCAAGATATTAGTATAAGGTTATTAGACCTCTACCCTACGTTTAGGGGGCGCAAGCTGGATATGCCAAATTATGACGGATCTGCTATTGAAGAAATTGCTTTTTTAATTGCTAACCAAAAGGCAGAAACCTTTGTACTGAAAATAGATGCTCTTTTTTTACATTAAAAACGGTTTGTAATCATTGTAGTTGCGCTTTAACTTGTGCTGTATCTATTTTTATCTACACCCGACGCATATCCGACGTATATCCGAAGGAGCACCGAGGGAGCACCCGAGGAGATACTAGTACGCAGTTCTTGTATTTTTGTTTGTTGTGCTTTTTTGTTGTTATATTTTTTACTTCTAGTTTTCATTTTTATGAGATTCTTAATTGCCTTTCGGGTATTTGTAAGAATTTTAAAATTTATCTGCTATAATTCGTTAGTTATTAAACGATTGAGAAAATTTTCTATATTTTGTTGCGAATGCCTGATTTGGATACGCTTTTGAATACGAAAATATTTTATATGTTTGATTTACAGTTAATTGTATTAGGTGTTTATTTACTATCTATATAATACCGGTTTTATAGAGAACTACAAAAAACCCTTTTTATTTATACACCCATATTTGGCCATACTTGGGTATTTTGTTTAACTAGATGCGTTATGTAGCTTTCGTATGCCATAAGCTACATGCATCATAAATTTTAATAATATGGCAAAGAACAATTCATTTATTCGTTTGGAAGGAACCTTAGATGGTTTAACCTTTTTTAGAAAGAACGGCGACAATTTTGTGAAAACCAAAAGTAACGTTAGTAAAAAACGCATATTAAACGACCCTGCGTACAAGCGTACGCGAGAAAATATGCAAGAATTTGGAGGTGCAGCGCGATGCGGTAAAGCCTTTAGAGAAAGCTTTTCTGGAATTGCCAGATTGGTTGGTGATAATTATTTAAGCGCACGAATTACGGGTATTATGCGTAACGTAGTATCGAATGGTATTGGTACTCGTGGTTCTCGCAGCATTAATGTGGTAGATAATAGCGCTACTTTTTTTGGTTTTAACTTTGATAAGACCAAGCCTTTTGACAGTCAGTTTAACGCTCCTAATGTAGGGCCAACTATTAACGCCAGTCGGGATACCGTAACTTGGTCTATTCCTGATTTTAATACAGAAACGTATATTAATATACCAGAAGGTGCCACCCATTGTAAACTAGCATTAGCCGCTGGTTATACCAGTAATTATGAATGGGAACCTGCTCTAAAATCTTATGAGCCTGTAGAAGAAAATGCTAATGGACATGGCGATGTAAGCTATAGCGATGCTATTGCTTTAAGTGGTATGGTTGGTGCAGCAACCGATTTAACAGTAGACTTAACGGCTTATGCGCCTATACCCGCAACTACATCTTTATTTGCAGGAACTGCTATTGTGTTTTACCAAATGGTAAATGGCGAATTGTATGCACTTGCACAAGGGCATTGTATGCAAATTGCTGCTGCTGGTTAATTTTTAACGAAGTAGTAGAAACATCCCATATGGCTTTGCTGTATGGGATGTTTTGTTTAGTGCCTTTTTTATTACCTCTGTTTAAGTTTAATAACTACATTTTAGATAAACTAAAACATCTAACCAATTTTTATAAATATTTGCACCAAAATGGATATGTTCACCTTCAAAATCAGCTACACCATGATTTACTGTGTCATCGATTATGTAATCTCCTTTTATCAGGTTTTTATGATGGGTAAAAACAAGTCGTTTTTTTGCTTCAATACCTATATTCTTTTCTACCCATAAACGTTTTTCCTTCCAACAATTTGGGTTACTCCAAACTGGTGTTGTTACAATATAACAATCGTACATTTTACTTAATTGCTTAAAAGCATGAATTGCACCTTTCATTGGTTTATTATTCAAGAAAAAACCTTTTTTGTCTTTATTTTCAATAAATGAACCTTCTCCTAGTTCAACTAAAACGCCATCCATATCTATTAATACAATCTTTTTCATACTATTAAATTTTACTTATTATTAAATAATTTTGCTCTCTTTTTGATGCACAATACTCTTGAAAATCACAATAAAAGCATGTAATTAAAGTTTTTTTATCTATTTTAATGAATAACTCTTTGTTTCTTTTATTATTCATTTGTTTTAATACTTTTCTACTAACAATAAGCAGTGTATTACAATTATTTGGTTCTACATTTTTTAATATTTTAACCAAAAGTTTATCGTTTATACATCTGTCCCATTGCCTTAGAATAAAATGGTCTGATTTACAAAACCCTACTATATTATTACTCATAGTTCACCTTCCTCCTTTCCTATATATTGATTGTTATTCTCCCAATTATATATACCTCCGCGATTTAAAAACTTACCCAAATCATAATCCATAGTTTTAATAGCTTCTTCTACTCCTACTTCTAAAATGGGTTTACTATAGTTATGTGTACCTTTTGCATTATCAAAAAAACGTCCTGCAGGATCTACCATTACATAACTTCCTTTAATTTCATCATTAGATTCTGGCACAATTGTTTTAACTTTTTTATGCGTATTTAAAAAGTGTCTATACTCGGTCTTTGTAATTTTAAAAGCATCTATTTTAGTATCGTTTTGTCCTGCTATTGGTAATACTTGTAATACTTTCCATCGTTTTGGATTGGCGTGTTTTATAAATTCTGTTAAATTTTCTTTATAGTTTACTTTGTTCACTACTGTGTTAATTTTTAAACCATATCCATGTTTCTTTATTCTATTTACTAGATCATAATAATCTGTTTTGTTTAATGGTTTTTTCCCTGGTACTGCTCTACCTATTTTAATATTATTTTCGTCCTTTAAACTATCTACACTTACTGCAATCCAATCTAAGTATGTGTTGTTTGCTTTTAAAAATGCATCTGTTAATTTACTACCATTGGTTACTATCATAGTAGTCATACCTAATTGTTTTGCCTTTTTAATTAAACTTGGTAACCATTTGCATAATAAAGGTTCACCACCTGCAAAGGTTATTTTTTCGAAGCCTGCTGCTGCAATTTGCTCCACTACTTTTATAGCGTCTTGTTCTGGCAGGTGTCCTTTTGGTAAAATGGTTTGCTTAACATCTTGAAAAGTTGCGAAGCAAAATTTACAACGCATATTACATGGCTCCCAAAGATGGAAATTGATGCTTGGAATTGCTATTACAGAATTACACTCTTGATAATGGCTAATTATTTTTTGTGCCACTTCATTAGGAGTTATATTATCTGTATTGATTACCAAATCATAATTATTATCGTTTGTAAAATCCACATTATAACGCTCTATAAAGCGCGTTCTCATAGCTTCGTTTCTTAACTTAATTGCTTCTGGACTTGTTACCTCATCTACTCTATTACCTAAACTTATTCTTTCAGATGCCTTTTTATCTGATACTTTTAACAGTACATGAAAAGCATTTTTAATGAAATGAAACCCAAGTCTATAATCAATAACTATATTATCTTTACTGCTACATTCTGTTTTAAATTTCTCATCAATTAAATTGTCCAATTCTGGATGCTTATTGCAATGTTTTTGAAATTGGTTAATGGTCATCCCATACGTTTTCATAGCAAATGTCCTAGAATAATTACCTACTGAAATGAATTCAAAATTTAATTGTTCTTGAATACGTTTACCTACTGTTGATTTACCTGTACCCGCAAATCCGCTTAATGTTATTTTATTTTTCATTGGTTTTAGTTTCATGGTTAGTTTAATCCTCGCCTTTACAAAAAGGCGAGGTATTATTAATAATTACTTTTTAGTGTTCTGGTTTGGGTTTAACTGTTTCCCTCTATTCCCATGCACTTTACTATTTGCAGGGTTAGTTCCTGATGTTCCTTTGTTAGCATTTCCTTGATTTGCTTGGTGGTTGTTTTGTTTTGAATTACTCATAATATTCTATTTAATTAAAGTTTTAAAAGCTCAGCACCATGCTAAACCCTTTGTTAATACTGTAAATATCAAGATGATTACAATTAAATTTCCTAGTTTGTGACAGAGGGCTTATATTTGGGATATAGACCTATTTTTTTGGGATATCTTTAAAAAGGTTTATTACAAAAACCTGATTATTAACCAACAGCAATAAAACATTCACCACTTTTTATGGAATATTATTCAAAGTATTTAGAAGTTAGTGAGGAGAACGATATATTGAAAGGATTAGCAATCCTACTACTTGGTTTGCTTGTCTTAATCATTATTAGAAACTGGTATAATCTTTATAAAAAACGCTCTTTTAGAAAAAAGAACAAACAGTTACAAGAACAGTTAGAAGCTAGTCAGTTAGGTATTTCTAATTTTGATAAGGAGTTACAAAAAATAGCATCTCTAGAAAATAAACTAACAAATAAACACACAGAGATTTTTGCATTACAACAAGAAATAGAAGATTATAAACAAAAGTTCTATGCTACTTTAAGTGAAAAAGACAAAGAGATTGCTATACAAAAGGAAGCAATTAGCCACCAACAAAAGGCTTACGAACGCTATGTAAATTATAAAAACGTTGAAGCAAATAATACCAGACTTGGCGCACATTTTATTAAAAATGTAATTAACCAAATCTATGATGATTTGGAAGAAGCCGAAGAGAGCCAAAAGTCGTTTTTGGGTATACCTTATAAAAATAAAAATGCTAAAAGTAAACTTCCTTCTTTAAAAGCATTAAAAAGTATTTTTAAACTTTTAGATTATAATGTTTCTGCGCTAAATAAAGAAAAGACTAGTATTGATGATGAACTACTACACATAGAAATGTTTTTAGATTTAATTAAGTACCTAAAACCCAATACTAAAATTGATTTAAAAAACATGCTTACCAAAGCACAACGAAACCAAATAGAAATAAAGCCTACACTATTTTTTCCGTTTGTAGAAAATGCTTTAAAACACGGTAGTCTTAACGAAGAAGCTTCTTTTATTAGCATTGTACTAAAAGAAAATTCGGAAAAACAATTAAGCTATTGTTTAGTAAATAGTGCAGAACAACGCATAGAACAAGAAGATAAAATGGTACAAACTTCTAGTTTTGGATTAAATGCTTTACAACAGCTATTGGATGCTTACTACCCAAATAGCAAACTAGAACACAAAACACTACCTAACCAACAATATTTGTCGGAACTAACTTTAAGCCTTAATTAAATGATACGCTATATACTTGTTGATGATGAACCTAAAACTTTAAAACGTGTTAAGACAAAAATTGACAGGATTGCCAAAGACTATGAGCTAAAACATATAGCGAGTTATGATAGTTCTAAAAAAGCCTTTCAAGAGATAAACGAAGACGCTTATGATTTACTGATTGTAGATTTTGAAATGCCTGTATACAATGGCATGGAGTTGGCACAAAAGATTGCTACTAATAAAAAAATTGTTTTTCTAACCGCAACAACCGACAATGAAAAGCGTGTGATTAACAGATTAGATATATCTGGTTATTTAAGTAAACCATTTGATATTGAAGAATTTGAAGACATTCTTAAGCATAAAGTTATTGGAAAAATAGAAACTAAAAAAACATATACAAAAGGTAATGTATTTATGTTACCAGTTTCGAAAACTAAAAATATTGGCATCTATCCAGCAGATATATATATAATTAGTTCTGCTTTAATAAGTACAGGAAAACAAATTTTAAATAAAACGGAAATAAAAGCTAAAAAGCCAGAGGATAATAATGTGCATTTATATGGAAAAGACAGTGAGATTTTATTTCCTGATATACGAATAACAATTAGTAAATTAGAAACATTACTAAAAGACTTAGGTTTTGCTAAAATAAACCAAAGCACTTTAGTTAACATTAACTATATAAAAAACATAGATAATCGTAATTTAGAATTATATGATTGTAAAGAACCTTTGGAGATTAGCGTAAAAGAGAAAACACTTTTTCTAAATATAATTAATGGCATCTAGATTACTACTAACCATATTACTTTCGCTTTTATCGCTTTATAATTCTTATTAACTTAATATTACCTTTTAGCTCTCTCTAGTATAGGATTTGCCATAGATGTATCTCCATTAGATTTAACGCCTGTTTTATGACAATATTTTTCTGGAAAATCATAATTTTCAAAATAAGCCCATGATTTATAGGCATTATAACTATAAGGTTTTTGCGGATTGAAAGGGATTTCTTCACCAGTTCTTATACAATAGCCCATTTCCTGTTTTACACTTTTTTTAGTATTGAAAACCATTTTTTTAACACCACCTTTATCTTTATTTTTATCTATAACTTTTTCTCTTTCTGGTTTTTCACTAAACTTCTTTTCTATAGACATCTCAATTTCTAAATCAAATTCTCCTAATGATTTAGACTCGTATCTGTTGCCATTAAATACAGCATCAGAAACATCAAATAATACTTTAGATTGTTGAAATACTTTTTTTAACCCTAATAGTTTTTTAGAATACTGTGGCTTTTTTATAAAAACCACTTCACTTTGATTAAATAATAATTCATCTGTAAATAATTCAGTTTCTTCAAAAAGTTTATCCATTGGATTTAATAAAGATTTTGAAAAATACACACCATATTCTATATTATTCACCATAGAATACCCATAAAGATTTAGAGATGTAATTAAACCTTCACTTTCATTACAATAGTGCTTTGCATGTAAATCTTTATTATATAAAATAGTAATGTTTTTAAAATCTTTAAAGAACTTAAAGTCTTCTTCATTGAAGCTTTTATGTTTATACTCTTCATTTTTACCAAATATTATATAAACACTTATTTCGTGTGTGCTTTTTACCTTTTCTAAAACCTTTTTCATGTGATCATCTAGCTTAATAAAAGGTGATACTAACACTATATTTTTTTTAGCATTCCATATAATATCGGTTAATTTTTTTTCTAATTCATCTCCAGTTAAAAATTTACTCATTGTAGGTTTTACTTTTATATTTTTTTAATTCATTCTATTTAAACGGGTAGTCTTTATTTTTTTCAATTACTCGCTTTTATATAAAAATACTTTTAAACTTTATCTAACTCGCCTTTTGATTATATACACTCTTACTATTTCCATAATAGTTTGTGTAAATATGTTGATATACATTTGCTGTTTTAATTCCCACTTCCTCATCTGAATAATAGTCTTGAGGCAAGTATAAAAGGTTATCATAAATAGTACTTTTTACTTGTGCTTTTATTTGTCTACTCTCTCTCCAATTATCAATTTTTAATTTTTCAGTTTTCAAAGTTTCTAACGTTTTTGCAGCTACTTTTTTCACTTCTTTTAATTCTTTATTTGAAAGCTCTTTTCCTTCTTTCAATAAATCAAATATAGCAAGTGTTTCTTGATCTTTTACGTTCTCTCTAACCACACGTTGCTCTTCAAAAGATAGATCCTTAATAAAGTTGTTTAAATTATCAAACGTCTTAACAGTATCCTCTAGGCTTTTTCCTTTATTGTATTCCTCAATAATTTCTTTATAACGTTCATAAAACTCAATTCGTAATGGGTTTTCTTTTAACATTTGCTCTAATTGCTTTTCTATAGCTTCTTGCAAATTAAACACTAATGTGTTTTTACGAGGTGTTTTAGCAAAAGCTGCTTTTAACTTATCAAAATCTAAAGAGGACAAGTCAACATACACATCTTCTTCATCTTCATTGACTCCTTTATCCTGAATTACAACACTATCACTTACTATGGATTGCAATTCCATAATAATTTGCGTGACATCTGCTGACTTTACATTTTGATTTAAAGCGGTATAAATAGCTTCAATTGCATTGAAATCTTTAACATGCTTCTTTAATTTATCACTAGGAAATAATGCTTTGTACTTTCTAAATACATTTCTTGCCATCATTTCAAAAGTTGTTCGTGTAGTTTCATTTAAACACACACAATCTGTAGCGTTTTTAATTTTTGCAATTTTAGACATTGGTTTTGCATCCTTTAAGTCTTGAAGTAAAAAATTAAGTTCTTTTAGATAAGCTTTTACATCTTTAATAGCTTGTTTTAATTCTATTTCTACATCTTCTAAAGGCTCAACAGGTTTACCAGGTTTTCCTTTACTTCCACCAGACTTACCTCCTTCTCCATATATTGAATACGCATGCTCTAATTGTTTGTACACATTTCCATAATCTACAATTAAACCGTTTTCTTTTTCATCATCATACACACGATTGGCTCTTGCAATGGTTTGCATGAGTGTGTGTCCTTTTATAGGTTTATCTAGATAGACCGTTGAGACACAAGGTGCATCAAAACCAGTAATCCACATAGCACAAACTATGGCTAATCTAAATGGATTCTCTTCATCTTTAAATTCTTTTTCTAAATTACGCTCCACCATTTTTCTACGATGCACTTCAATATCTAAATCCATTTTCTTGAATTTATCTACTTCGTTTTGCTCGCTACTTACTACTACACAAACTTCGGTTTCTTTAACCTTGGCGTATTTACGTTTTAGTTCTTGCTCTTCCTGTTGGTCTTCTGCATTTTTAATACGTTCTTCTAATTCTTTTAGATATTCTGGCCAATAACCTTGAATCATCTCATACATTCTAACTGCCGTTGGCTTATCTAAAGCTACATACATTGCCTTTCCTTGATACCCTCTTTCGTTAAAATGCCAGACTAAATCCTTTGCAATTGCTTCTAGTCTTGGTTGCGCTGTAAGAATTGGATAATTTCGACTAAACAGATATTCTAATTTCTTCTTTTTGTCGTCATCTAGATCTTCATTTTCAAAAACGACAGCCATTTGCTCATCCAATTCTGGATTAGTAATGTCTAGTTTTTCGCCTCTATTTAAATAACGTAGTGGTAAAGTTGCCTCATCTTCAATGGCTCGCTTAAAATCGTAAACCGATACATACTCACCAAAGATGTTTTTGGTTAGCTCTTCCTCTTCTTTGATGATTGGCGTTCCTGTAAACCCTAAATAGGATGCATTAGGCAAACCATGAAAACGCATGTTTCTTGCGTAGGTTCCCGATTGTGTTCTGTGCGCTTCATCACTAATTACAATAACATT
This sequence comes from Lacinutrix cladophorae, assembly GCF_053604645.1. Taxonomy (NCBI): domain Bacteria; kingdom Pseudomonadati; phylum Bacteroidota; class Flavobacteriia; order Flavobacteriales; family Flavobacteriaceae; genus Lacinutrix; species Lacinutrix cladophorae. The sequence continues at coordinate 101,848 of NZ_JBSHNR010000108.1, forward strand.
TTTACGGTTTGTAATTAATGGATATTCGCTTTCTAGTTTTGGATCTATGGAAAACTTATGAATCAAGGAAAACACATACCTATGATTTTCAGACAACAACTCACGTAAATGCTCACGACCAGTCATCCCTTTCTTTTTACCTGCAATACAGTTTTTATCATTTACTGCTCCAACACCAGAAAAAGTATCATATAACTGATTTTCTAATTCCGTTCTATCCACAGCAATTAAAAAAGTATAAGAGCCTCCTAATTTTCTATGAATCTTTTCACATAAAAACACCATAGAATACGACTTTCCAGAACCTTGCGTATGCCAAAACACACCCAATTTACCTTCTAAATCTTCTATATTATTAACATTTTCTATGACTTTATTTACACCAATGTATTGGTGGTTTTTTGCCATTAATTTCACTACATCACCTTCAGAATCATCAAATAACAAATAGTTTTCAAAAATATCCATTAAACGATGCTTGTCGCAAGTTCCACGTAACATGGTATCCAGACTTACTTCGCCTTCTTCATCTTCTTCTATACGTTTCCAGTCTAAAAAGTATTTATATTTACTAGTTATGGTACCAACTTTTGCATCTAAACCATTACTTAAAATAACAAATCCGTTATTATGAAACACCTGTGGAATGGCATCTTTATAATCTTTTAGGTTATCGTTATATGCATGACGTAAATCTTGATGATGTGCTTTTAACTCAAAAAACACTAAGGGAATCCCATTTACAAAACCAATAACATCTGGTCGTCTTAAATACAATTCTCCTAGAACTTCTAATTGACGTACCGCTAGAAAATGATTATCTTGATACTTATTAAAATTAAAAACCTTTAGCTTGGTTTTAATCAATTCTCCTTTATCATTAGTATAACTTATGGGAACACCATTTTTAAGTAAATTGCTTTTTTCTTTATTTATGCTCCCTAAGGTTTGATCGGCTACGTTTTGAGTGATTCTATCTACAGCTTGCTGATAGGCTAACTCGGGATGGTCTGGATTTAATTTTTTAAGTGCTTGGAATAAGTAGCGCGTTAACACTACTTCACTTTTATCTTCTCTACCCAATAAACCGTTGTCTCCAAAAGATTCTTTATGCCAAGCAGAAACTACTGTCCAACCCAATTGTTCTAAAACATCTTGGGTTGCGTTTTCTATTAAACCGTCTTCTGAATATTCGTAGCTCATAGTTTATTATTTTACTAATGGTAGTTTAATACCAAGTTTATAAACATCATAATAATGCTCAATATCTTTTTCTTTTAAATCTGCACTTAATAAATTATCTAACCCATTTTGGTCTGGATGAATTATTAAACAATCTATAACTTCACCTTGTTTTTTATTTAAAGCATCATAAACCTTTTTTAAACGTGCATAACCACTCACCTGTCTTATATCTTCGTCATGTTTGCCATTTAAATATTTAAGCTTGTACTTCGCGTCTATAACCATTTGATAGTCTTCATTGTTTAAAAGGTAATCTAACTCGTTACCATAATGTTTAAATTGAAATTTAACCTGATTATGAAATCTATCTTTTAATAATCCTAACACATACAACTCAAACAATTTGGTCATGTCTATCCAAAAAGGTGGAGATTGTACTGTTTCCTTTATTGTATTAGAAATATTATAACCAAAACGTTTTAAAATAAGCTTTGCTAAGTATAAAGCTTGCTCATACTCTTTATAAAACACATTGGTTTTAGTATGCTTAATCTCGGTAATTTCAATTTTATCTGATACTTGCGTAAAAGCAGGATTTATATAATTAAATGTGTTTTGTAACTCCTTATGGTTTGTTATTTGTGGATAGGTTGGTAAATAGCGTTTTATAAATTGTAACGCTTTTTTCAATAACCTGTTTTCCTTATTATTTATGCCAAACTCATCAAAACTACAGTAGGTATATAAATTTTTATTTTTAACTAGATTCTGTTTTATGGTTTTTGAGACTTGTACTTTCCCTTTTACTCTACCTTGTAAATTGTGTTCTACTTTGTAGTACGATTTTTTTAAACCCTTTCTAACAATTTGTTTTAATAAACTTAAAAATTCTACTACTAGAAATGGTGTGAGTAAATCTTGTTGTTGTGAAATCTCAATGGTTGGTTGATCCCATTTTACAACAAATAATTCTTCTATATCTTTTGTAACTGCATCGTGTTTTAAAGATGCAAGTAGCATACTAATAAAATCTACCTCTTGCGTGTGTTTATTTAGTTTTGGTGCAACATACAAAGCCGATTTATTTGTCACTATCCAATCTAAACCAATAAAATAGTCTGTCTTTATTTTATACTGATTAGTCTCTTCGTCTATTTTATTAATTTCAAAACAAGGTAAACTAACATCGTTACCACGATGATTTTTTTCAAAGATTCTCTGATAACTTTTTTTTACAAAATCACTAGAATCATCAAGACTTAAAATAGCATTTTCATGCTCTAAATATGTTAATAGATTAACACTCAAATTCTGAAATTTCTTTAATTAGTTCTTTTGCTGTTTCTAGTAGCAAACCATCTTTTACGTACTCGTTTAGTATTGGAAGTATTTCGTAGTCTAGTTTTAATTTTAATTGTTCAGATTCGGGTAAATCACTTTTTTTATCCATTAAAAAATAACTATGCCCTAAGTGCACATCTTTCTTGTCAAAATCTGAAGCTAAATATGTATCTGTAAACAGCTCACTTACTTTATTAAACAGTTCTTTAGCTTTCACATTAGTAATTACCTCTACATTAGATAATACATCTATAAAAGCAAAACGTCGTTTTATGGCATAATCTATATGGCCAACACTTCTATCAGCAGTATTCATAGTCCCAATAATATATAGATTTTCTGGAATAGTTATGCTTGTATCATTATCTATGGTATAGATACTATTAACAGACTCTCCTCTATACTCTAAAGCATAAATAAGTTCTCCTAAAACTGAAGGTAGATTTGCTCTATTTATTTCGTCTATAATTAATACATAGTTTTTAAGCTGTGGCTTTTCTAATGTTTTATTAGATACATTTTTTAATTGCTGACTAAAATCCTTTTTAAATAATTCCAGCACTTTAAAAAAATATGAAGAGTGCTGTCTTGCTAATCCTGAAACATTCTCCAGTTTCTTAAAATCTTGTTTAGAGTTTACATTTTCTAAAATTGCGGTAACCAAGTCTTTATACTTCATGCGTTGACTTGTTTTCCATTTCCCAGTGTATCTAAAAGCATCCTCTTCTACAGCTATAACAGAAACAGCTTCAGTTATTTTATATTCTTCAACTTCATCAATTTTATCTTGAATAGTTTCAGAAAATTCTATTAATAAATCTTTAATACTTTCTTCTTTAGAATAATCTAAAACATCTTTTTTACTAGCTATTAAATTAGCATTCGCTTCTTCTGCTAATAATGCTAAAGTTTTATTCTCTGTCTCATAACTAATATGTTCTCCCTCGCTTTTTGCCGAAATACCTCTTACAAAATCTTCATAAGTGTATGATGGATGAAATTGCACTAACGTATAATTAGGTTTAAAACCTAATGAATTTGAACCAACTAATTGGTCTGCAATCTTTTTTGCGGTATAGGTTTTACCAGTTCCTGGAGGACCTTGTAAAATAATTTGTTTTTTATGTTTTAAAATTTTTATATACTCGTTTAGTTCATTCATTTCTTTATCATTTGAGAAGAAATCATTTAAATATTCTATCTGTTTTTTAAACTCTGGTAATGTAACATCAATAAGGTCATTCCAATTTTTAGGAAATGTACTATCTACAGGTATTTTCCAGTTATTTTCTTTTTGAAACTTATCTCGAAACTTATTGAATTTATTATTTATATCTGAAAAATTAACATCTATATCTAAACCAAATTCAAACTTAGACCTAAAACCATGAAACGTTAATTTTACAAAAATAGAATTACCTAAATCTTCAAATTTACTTGGTAAAAAACCTACTAATATGTATTCTTTTAAAACAAATCCTTTTCCTTGACCAGCCATTTTATTCGGCTTTTCATTATAATTATTTTTTAAGTCTACTCCTAGTTTTTGTGATAATTGTCCTGCTAAATATTGTAGTTTTCCCCTTGTGTCGAAATACAATTTTGCTCCTTGATTATTTGAATCATATTTTTTACCAATATCATTTTTATAATTATCTAATTTAACGAAATCAAAATACTCCATTTTATGATTTAAATCTATAACAGGGTAGCCCGTAATTTGTTCTAGATTTAATCTATAATGTGCATTACTACTAAAATCATTTGCAGTTAATTTTACACCAATCAATTTTGCCGCTTCCGTAATTAACAACTTAAATGGATAATTTTTCCCATTAATAGTAACAGCATATTTTGTCCCTTTTCTTCCAGATGGTATTCCATCTCTATCTATTTCTACAACTGCTTTATCAATAAGCTCCTTTGTTACAAAATCAAGTTTTTGGTTCATATTATGTTTAACTCTAGTCCAAGAGTTTTATTAAAGTATTTATTTCTTTTAATTTTCGTTGTCCCATTAGACAATAGTTATTGATTTCTATTTCTCTATAACCACTAATATATAGATTACGATATAGTATTTCGTAATTAATAATTTCGAGTACTGTTCTTAAATTCTCTACTTCAATTTCTAATTCTGTAATTCTTTGTTTAATTTTATTTTTCATATTTATTGTTTATTATAAATATGTGAGAATAAACCAAAAATCAATTTATTTTAAATTATTTTCCATAATTACTATTCTCCTCCGCAACCATACCTAACTGCTCATCTACCTCCAAACCATCAACATTTATCATCCCACTCATTAAACGTGGCAACAAAATATCGCGTGCTTCTTTTAAATGTTGGTTTTGGACTCTTAAATTATCTGAAACCATAATTAAATCATTTGAAAAACTAGAATAATAAGAAAGTAAATCTTCAGAAGGCACTTTTACCTTTATATTCATCATAGCTGAATTAGTTAATTGTGGTTGTGCAGAACCAGAACAATATCTAGTTAAATCTAAATGTTTCAAAAACTCTTGAGTATAGCTAATCGAAAGATTTTTTATACTTTCCTTAGGTTTTACTACGAATGAATTATTAGTTATAAAACTATAATTCTCATAAGTTCTATGAACTTCTCCACTTCCGTTTCCTCTACTAGTAACTAGAATAACTTTTTGATGACAATTTGGTTTTTCATAGAAACCCATAACTCCTGAAGCTCCATAAACTTTATGTTCTCCTTCTTTTTTAATCTTTGTTTGTGGTAAATTCTTACCATATTTAATATCGTATAAATCTGTGAGCTTAGCTAAATTCCACCCAACAGGCAACCCACTAACCTCATCAAACTCCACATTCTCATAACCAGGAAATTTAAAACGTACAAACCACTCTTCATAGGTTTGTTGCGCTTGTTCTTCTAATAATTTTATGCGTTTGAGGTTGTTTTCTATTAAATCATCATAAGCAGATAAAATAGATGCTATTTTGCGTTGGGTTTCAATTTCAGGAAAATCCATTTCAAAACTCTTAATTCCTCCTATGGGAATCCTCATTTGGTTTGCAGCTCCTTTACCTCTTTGCTGTATAAAATGTTGAAATAATTGAGATTTACATAAATAACCTAAATAACGTTGATCAATAACGTTTTCATTTTTAGATCTAAGACATAAGGCATTTTGATTTAATAATAAACCAACAGCATCTTTTGGTACAGTAATACATCTTCCTGCAGCCGAATTTACAAGTGATGGATGCGAACCAACAGTTGCTATTACAATGTCATGTAATTTTAATTGATTCTTTTTATACTTATCAAAACTACTTTCTTGCAAATAACTCAAGTCATTATAAGAGATAGTAGCTTTATCAAAATTTGAAACTTTCAAAACAGGATAGCCAGAATCTGCATATTCACTTGCTGTCCAACTTCCACCATTTATAAATGTGCAATTATCTTCTAAATTCAATCTCATAACTTAACAGATTGAATTTGTTCCATTAAACTAATGGCTTCGGTGTTTAGTTGTGCTAATTCGGTATGGATTTCTGTCATACGTGTTTTGTAGTCAAAATCCATATCAATAGCTATCTTTACACCAACGTAGCGTCCTGGTGTTAGGCTGTAGTCTTGTTCTATAATTTCTTCTAGACTGGCTATTTTACATAAGCCTTCTACGTCTTGGTATTTGTTGTTTGGGAAGTGTTCTGCTAACCAAGCGTTCTCGACTGCGCTCGAACTGACAGCTTTAGGGTTATTGGTTCTAAAGGCATTCATAATTGCAGTTAAACCTTCTAGTTGGTCATCACTAAAGTCGTTAATGGTTGTGCTTACTTTTCTGTACACATTACGTGCATCTATCATTAAGACTTTGTCTTTGTTTTCTTTCTTTTTCCCTTTGTTAAAAAACCAAACATGACATGGTAAACTACGTGTGTAAAAAAAGTTGTTGCTTATGGCTACAATACATTCTACGTCGCCTGTTTCTATAAGTTTTTGACGGATTAGCTTTTCGGCATTTCCTGCATCAGTTGCAGAACTTGCCATGACAAAACCTGCGCGTCCTGTTTCATTTAAATACGAATGGAAATATTGCATCCATAAATAGTTACCATTGCTTATGGTGCCTTTTCCTGTTAATGGTGCGCCAAAGGGTAAACGATCATCATCTGCTAGAAACTTATTTTTGGCATCAATTTTATCGACATTAAATGGTGGGTTTGCCATTACAAAATCGCACTTTCCTGTTAAATGATGTGGATTATTGTAAAAGCTATTGGCTTCTATAATTTTACCTTCTATACCATGTATGGCAAGGTTCATTTTTGCTAAACGTGTGTTGTTGCTTTTTAACTCTGTACCATAAACGGTTATGGCTTCGTTTACATTTTTATGTTCGTGGTCTTCTACAAAATGTGCAGTTTGCACAAACATACCACCAGAACCACAAGCGGGATCGTGTACTATTCCGTGATTGGGTTGTATAAAGTTAACGATTAGGTTTACTAAAGATGGTGGCGTAAAAAACTCGCCTCCTTCTTGTGCACCTGCGCCTTGCATAGAGAATTTCATTAAGAAAAACTCGTAAATACGACCAAACACATCCCCTTTTGCATTTTTTACAGCGTCTTTGTTAAAGACACGTACCAAATCGCGCAATAGTTTTTCATCAAACTCTTGGTAGCTTTTTGGTAGAATACCTTCAAGGTCTGGATATTCCGCTTCAATAAGCTTCATGGCATTGTTAATGGCTTCTGCTATGTTTTCGCCTTCTGGTAAATCTGCTAAGTAATCGTATTTAGCTTTTTCGGCAATAAACATCGCTCCTGCGCCTGCATAATCGCCTTTATTGGCTTCTCGTTTTTTACCTGTTCTCGGATTTATTGGTAGCTTTTTTTCTACTTCAATTTTAGCATCCTCAAAACGGTTTTGAGCAAAACGTAGTAATACTAAACCTAATAATGGGTCTTTGTATTCGCCTGCGGTAAGTTTAGAATTTGCTCTTAGGTCGTCGGCAGCATCCCAAAGTTCGGTTTCTAATTGTTTTATATTGTCGTGAGTCATTAAATTTAATGGTTTAAAAACTTATAAATAGTATTATACATTTAATTACTAATAGAAATGATTTAGTAAAAGTAATTCATTTCACTATTAGCTTAAAGGGAGAATCTAAATATATAACCTTTTTAAAAAAGGAAGATGTATATCCTCGAAAAATAATTTGGTTAACCAATACAAATATTAACAACAATTGACTATCAACTACTTAAACGCTTGCCTTAATAAAAAAAAGTAAACCAAACTGCTAGCTTTTTTCATCTTAGTACATAATTATTTTACAAAGCTAAAAACAGTTATATTTTTCTAAGCTAGATGCTTTTTTAAAGCATTCCTTACAGAAAACCGTAAGCCACGTTTTTTTTTCACTATAATTTTTTTATTGCCTATTGTATTTCTATTTTTCCTGTAAGGTTTTTAATAAAAATACGTCAAAAAATGTATCTTTAAAAGCATATTAATAATCTAACAAAGAAAGGAACTACATTATGCTTACTTGGAAACATGTAATTAATTATACCGTAAACGGAAACCCTACTCCAGACCAACGCGTAGAAAAAACCGAAAACGAATGGAAGACGTTACTTACGCCAGAACAATTTAAAATTACCAGACTAAAAGGAACGGAAGCGCCGCATAGTGGTGCACTTTGTAGTATTTATGACGAAGGACAATACAATTGCATTTGTTGCAACACGCCTTTATTCGACTCTACAATTAAGTTTACCTCTGGAACTGGTTGGCCTAGTTTTACACAGCCCATACAAGAAAATGCCATTAAATACGAAAAAGATACTGCTTTTGGTATGGTTCGCGTAGAGGTACTATGCAATACTTGCGATGCGCATTTAGGGCATATTTTTCCCGATGGACCAGCACCTAGCGGTTTGCGCTATTGTATTAACTCGGCATCTATGCAATTAGAGAAAGGAATTACTAATGAAAGCTAAAAACCTACAATTAGCCACTGTTGGTGGTGGTTGTTTTTGGTGTACCGAAGCGGTATTTCAAGAAGTAAAAGGTATAGAAAAAGTAATCTCTGGATATGCTGGCGGAACGGTTCCTGGACACCCAACGTATCGCGAAATATGTTCCGGACTTACAGGTCATGCCGAAGTAATACAAATTACTTTTGATGCGCATGTGATTTCTTACGAAGAGATTTTGGTTATTTTTATGACCACTCACGATCCTACAACTTTAAACCAACAAGGTGCCGATCGTGGTACGCAATACCGATCGGTTATTTTTTATCACAACGAAGTACAAGCAGCTATTGCACATGAGGTTACTAAAGCTATTGCTAGGTATTACGAAAACCCTATTGTAACCGAAATAAGCCCTGCTCCTACTTTTTATGCTGCCGACAAAGAACATCAGGATTATTACAAAAATAATAAAGAACAAGGGTATTGCAGTTTTGTTATTGCTCCAAAATTAGCAAAACTAAGAAGGCTCTATTCCGATAAATTAAAATAGGAACCCCATTAAGTAGCACGTAAAATAATGAACCTAAAAATAAAAGATACATTTACTAGCCAATTGCCAGCAGATGCGATACTGGAAAACACAAGAAGACAGGTGGAAAAGGCTTGCTTTTCTTACGTAACCCCAAAGCAAACTGCAAATCCAGAAATGCTTCATGTTTCTCCCGAAATGCTTAAAGCTTTAGGGCTAACAGCAGCAGATGCTAAAAGCGAAACTTTTTTAAATGTATTTACTGGTAATAGTGTTTTACCAAACACAAAACCCTTTGCGATGTGTTATGGCGGACATCAATTTGGACATTGGGCAGGACAATTAGGTGATGGTCGTGCTATTAATTTAACAGAAATAGAACACAATAATAAACATTGGGCACTGCAACTAAAAGGCGCAGGAGAAACACCATATTCCCGTACAGCAGATGGTTTGGCGGTTTTGCGTTCTTCGGTTCGCGAGTATCTATGTAGCGAAGCCATGTTTCATTTAGGCGTGCCAACTACCAGAGCTTTATCGTTAGCAGTATCTGGAGATGCCGTTTTAAGAGATATGCTGTATGATGGTAATGCTGCCTACGAAAAAGGTGCTATTGTTTGTCGTGTTGCGCATAGTTTTTTACGTTTTGGGAATTTTCAAATACTAGCCGCTAGACAAGATAAAGAGACCTTAAAAACCTTAGTAGATTATACCATAAAAAATCATTTTTCACACTTGGGAGCACCTAGTAAGGAAACCTATTTGCAATTTTTTGAAAGCGTATTTAATAATACTCTTGAAATGCTAATACATTGGCAACGTGTTGGTTTTGTGCATGGTGTAATGAATACCGATAATATGTCTATTCTTGGACTTACCATAGATTATGGTCCGTATGGTTGGCTAGAAGGTTATGATGCCCATTGGACACCAAACACCACAGACAATCAACATAAAAGGTATCGTTTTGGTGCACAGTTAGAGATTGGTTTGTGGAATTTGTTTCAGCTTGCAAATGCCTTATATCTTTTAATAGAAGAAGCAGAAGGACTAGAAAACATTTTAAATACCTATAATCAAAAGGCTGCAGACCAATACATAGCTATGATGCGTAGTAAATTAGGTTTGTTTTTAGAAGAAGATACAGACGTAGAATTAATTTTTACTTTAGAAGAAATACTTCAACTTACCGAAACAGATATGACAATCTTTTTTAGAAATTTAAGTGATTTTTCGGCAAAGAAACCTTCGGAAGGATTGCAAATTATACAGGATGCTTTTTATGTACCCAACGAAGTTTCCGATAGTATTCGACAAAAATGGAATCTTTGGTTTACCGACTATGCGAAACGCCTTGAAAAAGAACGCATTTCTTCAGAAGAAAGAAAACAAAAAATGCATCAGGTGAATCCTAAATATGTGCTTCGTAATTATATGGCACAATTAGCAATTGACGCTGCAAACAAAGGAGATTACCAATTAATAGACGATTTATTTCAGCTACTAAAAAAACCTTATGACGCACAACCAGAAAACGAAAAATGGTTTGCAAAACGTCCCGATTGGGCAAGGCATAAAGTTGGCTGTTCGATGTTATCTTGTAGTTCGTAATACATTTAACATACAAAACATACAAATTGCCAGTGGGTTACACCGAAGGCATGATAACCATAAAAATAAATACAATGTTAGGACTTGGTACTGCTGCATTAGGAAGACCGCAATATATTAATATACGAAAGGATAAAAACTTAAATCCAAGTTTAGAATCCTTTAGACAAGACAGCTTTAATACACTTGAAAAAGCATACCAATTAGGTATTCGCTATTTTGATACTGCTCCGGGATACGGCTTAGCGGAAGATGTATTATTGGAATGGTTACAAACCAAAGAAGACGAAACCATTACTGTAGCTACCAAATGGGGCTATACATACGTTGCCAATTTTGATGCAAATGCAAAAGTTCATGAGGTAAAAGAACATAGCCTAGAAAAGTTAAATGCGCAATGGCAAGTTTCTAATGCATTTCTTCCGCATCTAAAACTGTATCAAATCCATTCGGCTACTTTAGAAACTGGAGTCTTAAATAATGTTGCCGTTTTAAACCGATTGGCATTTTTAAAAAAGGAACATCCAATAGAGATTGGGATTACAACCACTGGAAGTAACCAGTTAGAAGTATTACAAAAAGCAATGGACGTTACTATAGAAGGTACACCATTGTTTGATGCGTTTCAGGTTACTTATAATGTTTTAGATCAAAGTTTAGAAACCATGTGTAATACGTTAGCAAAACAAGGCAAAAAAATAATTATAAAAGAAGCCTTAGCGAATGGTAGGGTTTTTAAAAACAGCAATTATAAGCACTACTCTAAACTATACAATACTTTAGAAAAATTAGCAATAAAATACCATGTTGGTATAGATGCAATAGCTTTAAAATTTTGCCAACAAAATATTAAGAAAAGTATTGTTTTAAGTGGCGCATCGAATACAGAACAGTTAATTTCTAACCTACAAGCAAATAAAATCACCTTATTGGAAGAAGAATTAAATAGCTTAAAAAAATTAAAAATAGCCCCTGTTGCTTATTGGCAAGAAAGAAAACAACTGCCTTGGAATTAAATAATTAGTATGTGGATTAAAAAATAAAATTCGAAAAAAGAAGTTAAGGTATAAGCTTCGGCATAATTAATGTTACAAACTTGTATATTTGAAAAATTTTTAGAATTTATGAAAAAAATAATCACGCTCCTTTTGCTAACCTTAAGCGCAACTACATTTGCACAAAACAATGCATTTCAAGCTGGCGAAAAACTTAGTTTTACAGCTGCTTATAATATGTCTGGTTTACTAACAGACCTTGCCGAAGTTCGTATGGAAACTAGCGAAGTAAAGACTTCGAAAGCCACATTATTACGTCTAAAATGTACAGCAACTACGTATAGCAAATGGGATAATTTTTTTAAAATTAGAGACATCTACGAAAGTTATGTTAACCCTAAAACCTTAACCCCTTATTTATACCAAAGAGATATTGATGAAGGTGGTCATTATAAATTTGTGAAGTATACTTTTAACCATAAAACAAATACAGTAAAAAGCCTAAGAAGACAAAAAAGTAAGAACTTTGCATCTGGTTTTTGGGACAGAAATGAGGAAGTGAAAATTAATTCGGGAACCAAAGATTTAGTAACCACTATTTACCATATTAGAAATTTAGATATCCATAAAGCTCCAATTGGAGCAACAGATTCTTTTACTGTATTATTTGATAATGAGGAAACAAAAATATCGTTTACGCTTTTAGGAAAAGAAACCATTAGTACCAACATTGGAAATAAAGAATGCTACAAATTAGCAATTCGCATTCATGGTAGCGACGTTTTAAAAGGAAATAATGCGAATCTACTTTGGCTAACTGCAGACGAAAATAAAATACCAGTTTACGCAAAATTTAGAGTAGCAGTTGGTAGTGGAGAATTAAAAATAAAATCTGCAACAGGTTTAAAAAACTAAAAACTATGAGAAAGTTATTTATCATTCTAGGGTTAATTGCAGCCATAATTGCAGTGGTTTTATCTGCTTTACCATTATTCAACATTGCGTTTATTCCTGCAATAGCCGCTTTATTGTTTGGCTTGATCGCCTTTTACTTATCTAAAAAGGAAAACGAATCTAAAAAAACAGTACAATTAATATTTTTACTAACCATAATCTCTTTATGTTTAAGCACTTACAAATCTGTTTTTAGCGAAGCTGAAATTGGAAATACAGAAGCACTAGAAGTACGCGAACAAGAAGCAGAAGATAATGCCATTGAAGCATTAGAAGGTATCGATTTATCGGAATAAATCATTATCAAATTTTGTATATATTTGAGGCTCAAAAAAATGGATGTTTATGAAGATGTACTTTTTACTATCTGCTTTTATTTTAGTTGGTTCTTGTGCTGAAACTAAATATGCTACAAAAATTGAAAACCTAAAAGGAAATATAACTATTGTTGATAGTACTTTAGTGAAAAAATATGCAGCAACCATTACTGCTGCAGCGTTAAAAGAAAATTTATACCAATTTGCATCTACCAATTTTGAAGGTCGTGCAACAGGAGAAGAAGGTCAGAAAAAAGCCGCTAATTTTTTAGTCGATTTTTATAAATCGCACAACATAGCATCTCCTATTGCAGATTCTACCTACTTTCAACACATACCTAAATCCTTTTTACCAGAAGGAATACATGCTTCGGAAAACGCATTAGCATATATTAAAGGAAGTGAAAAGCCTGATGAAGTTCTTATTATTTCTGGGCATTTTGACCATTTAGGTATAGAAAATGAAGAAATACATTTTGGTGCAGACGATAATGGTTCTGGATCTACCGCAATACTAGAAATAGCACAAGCCTTTAAAATAGCAGAACAAGACGGATTTAAACCTAAAAGAAGTATTCTTTTTTTACACCTTACTGCCGAAGAAATTGGACTACAAGGCTCTCTATACTATACCAAAAACCCAATATTTAAACTAGAGAACACCATTGCGAACTTAAATATTGATATGATTGGAAGAGTAGATAGAACTCATAAGGAAAATCCAAACTATATTTATATTATTGGTGCAGATAGGCTTAGTAAAGAATTACATTATATTAATGAATCTGTAAATACTATCACCACGAATTTAAATTTAGAGTATAAGTATAACGAAGAAACCGACAGTAACAGATACTATTACCGAAGCGATCATTATAACTTTGCGAAACATAATATTCCTGTAATTTTTTATTTTAATGGCGAACATGAAGACTACCATAAGCCTACAGATACTGCAGATAAAATAAACTATCCCCTACTAGAAAAAAGAGCACAGCTTATTTTTGCTACCGCATGGCAACTAGCCAATCAAGAAAACAAGCTATTAATGAATACCGATTTTTAATACTCCCTGTTAAAATTTATATAAAGCGTATATTTACTTAATCTATTATTTTACTTTTTCGTAATATAGTAGATTAGATTTTTTTACTAACCAACAAACGAACACCTTCATTAAAAATACAATCTTATGAAAAAATTGTTTTTCCTTTTTGGTATTTCTACTATTTTCTTTTCTTGTGGAACTTCGCAAAACAAAACAGCTACAACAAGCACAAAAACGGTAGATGTTACTACCTATGCAAACAGCATAACTTCGGCAGAACTAAAAGAGGCACTTTACACCTATGCTTCTGATGACTTTGAAGGTAGAAATACTGGAGACCCAGGACAAAAGAAAGCCGTAGAATATTTAAAAAACCACTATATAAACATAGGAGTTCCTTCGGCTTTACCAGATAACGACTACTTTCAAGAAGTACCATTACAAACATTAAAAACTCCTAAGATTGATTTATTAGTAAACGGAAAATCATTCACAAATATTGATGACTATGTATCTGTTCTCTCTAGCCCAGATGGTACATTAGATGCAAAAGAAATAATCTATGTTGGCTATGGTATTGATGATGAAAAATTTTCCAGTTATACAGATCTAGATGTGCAAAACAAAGTCGTTCTTTTTAAAGCAGGAGAACCAAAAAACACAGATGGAACCTATACTATTTCTGGAACTAGTGAAACTTCAAAATGGTCTAATCTTAGACAAGAGTTTGTTGCAAAACGAGAAGCTGCAGAGAAAAAAGGAGCAAAAGCAGTAATATTTTATAATGCAAATGCTTACGATTTTGTTGCGAGAAGATTTGGAGGAAGTCATGGAAGAATGTCTCTACAAGAAGCACCAAACAATCTATATTACTTTGTTATAAATACCAATTTAGCAAAAACGATACATAGTACAATTGATACTTCAGATAAAACAGAAACACTAAACAGCGCAATAGAATTTACGTATAAAAATGATTCCAATGGTTTCGAATCGGAAAACGTAGTCGCAATAATTAAAGGAAGTGAAAAGCCAGAAGAATACATTGTAGTTTCAGCACATTTAGACCATGAAGGAATAAAAGATGGTGAGATTTATAATGGTGCAGACGACGATGGCTCTGGTACCGTAGCCATGTTAGAAATTGCAGAAGCATTTCAAAACGCAGTAAAAAACGGTCAAGGACCAAAACGTTCTATCGTATTTTTACATGTAACTGGAGAAGAAAAAGGCCTACTAGGATCTAAATATTACACAGACGTAGACCCAATTTTCCCTTTAGCAAATACGGTTGCCGATTTAAATATAGACATGATTGGTCGTACAGATCCGAAACGCGAAAAAACCAACAGAAACTATCTTTACCTTATTGGTAGCGATAAATTAAGTACCGAATTACACAACATTTCAGAAGAAATGAATACCAAATATTGCAACATCGATTTAGACTACACCTTTAATGATGACAACGATCCAAACCGTTTTTATTACAGAAGTGACCACTATAACTTTGCAAAAAACAACATTCCAGTAATCTTTTATTTTAATGGTACGCACGACGATTATCACAAACCAAGCGATACCCCAGACAAAATTGAGTACGACTTATTAGAAAACAGAACACGACTAATATTTTACACCGCTTGGGAGTTAGCAAATCGTGAAAATAGAATAACTGTAGATAAGGCAAATTAAAAGTTGGGCGTTACCCAAAGGGTCGCGCTATCCGCTTAAATCTTTTTGTACCAAAAAGGATAACGCTACTATCGCTAACGCAAAAAAAGGAGCTATAAAATGTATTTTATAGCTCCTTTTTTAATTTCTCTTTCTATTTTTTTATTTCTCCAAAAAACTAAAACTGCATTGCCAATCCAATTCCAGTAGTATTTGCTATAATTTTATATTCCGGTTTAAACCTATTTAAAGAAGTAGTCTTTAGACTTTCATTATATAATGTAACTGCTTTTTTTGCATCTTTATTAGCACTAGCCCCAATAGGAATAGCTACAATAGCCAATCCTGCTCCAATACCAGCAAGCACCCAATTAGGATCCCCGCCACTAATTGCTTCACCAATAGGCCAACCAATTAAAGCACCTCCAGAAAAACTAATAACCGATGCAAAAACACTTTTAGATTTTGCATTCTTCATTAAGTGTAATACTTCTGCATTAGATGCTATTTTATCTACTAATTCATTAAGCCCTAACTTATTACCATCTTCATAAAACACATAGCCCACAAAGGAATGTTTTTTAAAAGAGATTTCTTGTGCATTACAATAGGAGATTGAAATGAAAGCAAGTAGTAAGATTATAGTTATTTTCTTCATCGTATTAAAATAAGGATTCTTTTTTATCAAAACTATGCAATTATTACAAACAAAAAAAGCTCCTCTTGTAAAAGAGAAGCTTTTGCTTTTGGGTGAAAGACGGGATTCGAACCCGCGACCCTCGGTACCACAAACCGATGCTCTAACCAGCTGAGCTACAATCACCATGTTTTTTATTTTAAAACTTTAAAAAAGTTTCTCAAAAGGTGTGCTCTAACCAACTAAGACTACAACAACCTGTTTTATTTTAAAACTTTATAAAAGTTTCTCAAAAGGAATGCTCTAACCAAATAAGACTATAACAACCTGTTTTATTTTAAAACTTTAAAAAAGTTTCTCAAAAGGAATACTCTAACCAACTAAGACTACAACAACCTGTTTTATTTTAAAACTTTATAAAAGTTTCTAAAAAGGAATGCTCTAACCAACTAAGACTATAACAACCTGTTTTATTTTAAAACTTTATAAAAGTTTCTAAAAAGGAATGCTCTAACCAACTAAGACTACAACAACCTGTTTTATTTTAAAACTTTATAAAAGTTTCTAAAAAAGAAGTGCCTAACCTAACGAAAAGACCCACCTTATAACATTCTTTAAGAATGCGAGTGCAAATGTAAATTATTTAGTAATTACTGCAAAGATTTTTTTAAAAAATTATTACTTTAAATCAAATAAACTTTCCACAGCAGCATAACGCTCTGTGGTAAAGCCTTCTGCATGCCCTACCCCTATTAATCTTCCTAAGTCTCTTGCTCTATAATCTACACTATCGGTAAAATTTCTACTAGAAATGGGGGTTTCTGGCTCTTTACTATTGGCGTCAAAAAACTGAGTACGATATGCTAAAACAGATGCCATTTTAGTATCTATAAAACCAGAAATATCAACAACAAAGTCTGGCTCTATATTCTTCCATTGTATATAGTGGTATACTTGCTTTGGTCTCCATTGTTTTTGTTTGCTTCCGTCTACTTCGGTTTCAATCTTTATTAGTCCGCTTAAAAAGCAAGCATCACTAACCAGCTGGCTTCCTTTGCCATGATCTATATGTCTATCATCTATGGCATTAGAAAGAATAATGTCTGGCTGATATTTACGTATCATTTTAATAATCTCCAGCTGATGTTGCCTGTTATTTATAAAAAAACCATCTGCAAAACCAAGATTTTCACGCACGGTTACCCCTAAAATTTTTGCTGCATTTGTTGCTTCTTGCTTTCTAGTTGCTGCGGTACCTCGAGTACCTAATTCTCCACGAGTTAAATCTATAATCCCAACGGTTTTTCCGTTTTTTATTTCTTTTGCTATTGTGCCTCCACAACCTAATTCTACATCATCTGGATGTGCACCAAAAGCTAATATATCTAGTTTCATATGTGTTTTTAGTTTTCTAAACATCAAAAATATTAAAAAGAAGACAGATAATCGCTTTCTTTTTAACTAGCAATCATTATTCCTTGAAATAAATTAAAGAATTCTTAATAAAGAGCAGTCAAAATTGTAAAACTGGTAATACTTCGAAGTATGATAATAATCATAAATATTATCTTCTAATGGCTATACCTTTAATCCACAACTTAATACAATGAACTTTTAGTAATTATGACATTAATGATTATAATTCTTATTATCACCATCGCCTTATTTATTTGGGGCAAATTTACACCAGATATTATCGCATTATTATCTATGTTAAGTTTATTTCTTTTTGGTATTTTAAATTTAACAGAAACACTAAGCGGATTTAGTAATCCAACTGTTATTATGATTGCCGCTCTATTTATTATTGGAGAAGGATTATCGCAAACGGGATGGACAGCATTGGCTGGTGAAAAGTTTATAAAAATGGCTGGTAAAAGCAAAACGAAACTTTTACTAATAACCACATTAGGTTCTGGGCTACTTTCTGGAGTCGTAAGTAATACAGGAACAGTAGCAACACTAATGCCAGTAACTATTTCTTCTGCTTGGAGCATTGGCACATTGCCCTCTAAATTATTAATGCCTGTTGCCTTTGGTTCTAATACCGGAGGCTTATTAACACTAACTGGTACACCTCCTAATATTATAGTAAATAATGCAATGATGGAAAGCGGACTTGAAGGTTTTTCTTTCTTTGAATTTAGTTTAATAGGTATCCCCTTGTTACTAATAACTCTTCTGTACTTTAAATTTATAGGACATAAACTCTTACCAGATAACAAAACAAATAACAAACCTGTAGATATAAGCAATACACTTTATAAATGGATTGAAGCTTATAAAGTAGATGGTGAATATTACCGGTTAAGAGTAAGATCTGTATCGCCATTATTAAATACAAAATTAGGCGATTGGGATTTTGAAAATAAATACGGGGTATCTATACTTCGTATTAAGAGAAGACATCCTAACCGTCTTAAAGGAAATGACCCTTTTATTGAACTTCCAACGGAGAATACAGAATTTCTGTATCATGATATTATAACAGTAAAGGGAGAAACGCAAGCGATAAATGCTTTAATGATTAGTTTAAGACTAGGGCTACTACCTTTAAAATCCATTACTAATGAACTAAGAACCAATTTAATTAACAGAGAAGTTGGCATGACGGAAATATTGGTAACGCCGCAATCTTCTTTAGTTGGAAAGCAAATTAAATCTATTCGCTTTTTTGATAGATACAATGTACAATTAATGGCTGCTTCTCGTCACTCAACACCACTAACAGAGCCAGAAATTACGGTAAGATCGGGAGATTCCTTTTTAATTAGAGGAGAATGGAGTGCTATTGACGATTTAAAAAAACATCATGAACATATAGTAATTTGTGGGAGCCCAGAAGGCATGATTAAAACCGTAACTAATATCACCCTTAAATCGTATATCGCACTATTCGCACTCCTGTTAA
This sequence comes from Lacinutrix cladophorae, assembly GCF_053604645.1. NCBI lineage: Bacteria > Pseudomonadati > Bacteroidota > Flavobacteriia > Flavobacteriales > Flavobacteriaceae > Lacinutrix > Lacinutrix cladophorae. Next base: position 121,033 of record NZ_JBSHNR010000108.1, read on the forward strand.
TGATTGTTTTATTAGTATTTAAACTTGTACCTGGTTCCATTGCTGCATTAATTTCTGCGGGGATTGTATTAATCACTGGCTGTGTTCCAATGGCAAAAGCATATAAAGGTATTAGTTGGGTGAGTGTTATTATGATTGCTGCGATGATACCTATGGGAGTTGCTTTACAAAAAACTGGAACAGCAGAACTAATAGCCAATGGACTTGTTAACACTTTAGGAGCTTTACATCCAATTGTATTGCTAGGAGGTATTTTTTTATTAACCACCTCCTTTAGTCAGGTTATTAATAATTCAGCGACAGCAGTACTAATGGCGCCTATTGCAATTCTTACCGCAAATTCTTTAAACCTTTCTGCTGCTCCATTTATGATTATAGTTGCAATTAGTGCATCCACCGCATTTTTAACACCAGTTGGCACAACTACGAATGCTATGGTAATGACGGCTGGCGGATATAAATTTATGGATTACTTAAAAGTAGGAGTTCCATTGCTACTACTCTTTCTAATAACATCATTAATACTAGTGCCATTATTTTGGCCTTTTTAATATTTAACATCTTGAACAACACATTAAAACAACAGATTATGAAAACAAGAGACCTAACAAAGTACGGAATAAAAGACACCAATGCACATTGGAATCTTTCCCCTGAAAAACTACAAGCCATTACTATTGAAAAAGGAATGGGTAAAGAAACCGCTAATGGAACATTAGCTATTAATACAGGAAAATATACTGGACGTTCTCCTCAAGATCGTTTTATTGTAAAGGATGATTATACCAAAGATCGTGTTTGGTGGGGAAAAACAAACAAACCAATCTCTCCTGAAAATTTCGAATATTTACAATCGGAAATCACAAAATACCTCAGCGGTAAAGAAATCTATGTAAGAGATGCATATGTATGTGCAGCCCCAGAATATAAAACAAATGTGAGAACTGTTACCGAATATCCTTGGTCTAACATGTTCACCTACAATATGTTTTTACGTTCTGATGCATCAGAATTAGAAAATTTCAAAGAAGACTGGTTGGTACTTTGCGCTCCTGGATACGAAGCAAAAGACCCTAAATCTATTGGATTGCGTCAAGGGAATTTTTCCATACTTAATTTTTCAAAAAAAATAGCTTTAATTGGAGGATCTGGATATACTGGAGAAATAAAGAAAGGTATTTTCTCTTCTTTAAACTTTATTCTGCCTGTTGAAAAGAACGTTTTACCTATGCACTGTTCTGCTAATGTTGGTGAAGCTGGCGATACGGCTATTTTCTTTGGATTATCTGGCACAGGAAAAACAACATTATCTGCTGACCCTAACCGTAAACTAATTGGTGATGATGAACATGGTTGGACAGCCGATAATAACATCTTTAATTTTGAAGGCGGATGTTATGCTAAAGTTATTGATCTTTCTGAAGAAAAAGAACCAGATATATTTAGAGCAATTAAACCTGGAGCAATTCTTGAAAATGTAGTTTTTAAAGACGATGGTACTATAGATTATATGGATAGTAGTATCACACAAAATACACGTGTAAGCTACCCTATTTATCATATTGACAATATTCAAAAACCATCTTATGCTAAGAATCCTACAAATATATTTTTCTTAACTGCAGATGCTTTTGGTGTATTACCACCAGTATCTAAATTAACTCCAGGTCAAGCAGCATATCACTTTATTTCAGGATATACTGCTAAAGTTGCAGGAACAGAAGCTGGTATCACAGAACCAGTACCTTCTTTCTCTGCTTGTTTTGGCGAACCATTTATGCCTTTACACCCAACCGTATATGCTGAAATGCTAAGCAAAAAAATGCAAGATGCTGGTGTTAACGTTTGGCTAATAAATACAGGCTGGAGTGGAGGTCCTTATGGCGTTGGTTCTCGAATTAAATTAAAATACACTAGAGCTATGATTACAGCTATCTTAAACGGCGATTTAGATACTGTAGATTATTCGCAACATCCCATATTTGGTTTATTCATGCCAAAAACGTGTCCGAATGTACCTGTAGCATTATTAGACCCAATGAATACTTGGACTGACAAGGGAGCTTACATTAGTAAATCGATTCAATTAGCACATTCCTTCCATTTAAATTTTGAAAAATTCGCAAGTGAAGCTTCCCAACAAATACTAGAAGGAGGCCCATTAATTGATGAGCACCATCACTTAAATGAACATATTTAATATTATCCTAATTAAAAAGAGCCCAATTCTGGGCTCTTTTATTTTTCTATGATTGTAAAAGCCAGCCAAATCGCACTACTTATTGTACTATGCATCCCAGCACAATTGTTTGCTCAAAAAACTTCTGAAGACTATTTAGGTTCTTGGTACACGCTAGGTATTAACCATAGATTTACAGAAAAATTTAGTGTAAACACCTATGGGGAACTACGTTTTTATGAACCAATTTCTAATTATAATTTAACCTTTTCCAGTTTCTCTGGAAATTATCACATAAAAAAGAAACAAACTCTTAGTGTTGCTTATGCGTATTTAGATATCGATAGTGTTTTTGATGAAGACAATCGCAACAACACGAAGGAAAACAGAATCTATGAACAATACAATTACAAGCATAAGCTTGGTATTTTTAATGTACAGCATCGTTTTAGGTTAGAGCAACGTTTTTTGCAATTAGCAGCTAAAAATGAAATGCAAAATAGATTTCGTTATCGATTTAGTTTAAAATACAACATCAATAAAACGTTATTCCTTGGTATAAAAGAAGAACCTTTTGTTAATTTTCAGGATCAAGCTTTTCATGAAAATCGTTTTTTTATTGGAGCAGGTTTCCATCTATTTAAAAACATGCAACTACAAATGGATTATTTAAAACATCATATTAGAAAAAAGAATTTTAATCGTATTCAAATAGGAATTAGTATCCTAACCGATTACAGAAAATCTAAATCTGCTGTAAAATTGTAATTAACTTATCCCTCCCCTATTATAATAACCAATCTTTTTTATCTTCTTCGGTTAAAAAAGTCCAAGCCACTACTCGACTTATCTTATTACCAAGTTGCATATTAATTATCTTTATTTCTGTAGCTCCCAATTTTTTAAGTGATTTCTGCATCGATTTCACCAAGTCTTTATTAGAAACTAAACTTGTAAACCAAAAACAATTGTTTTTATGCAAAGCACTTTGATATAAATAGGTATGCAAAAAGGCTTTTTCTCCTCCTGCAAACCAAAGTTCACTTGCTGTTCCGCTAAAATTTCGCTGCCCTTGTTTGTCTGTATTACCAAGACCTTTTAGTTTACGTTGTGTCGCTTCGTATGCCTCTTTTTCATCTTTATAAAAAGGAGGATTACACATACTAACCATAAAAGTGTCATCCGGCTTTAAAATTCCGTTTAAAATTTGTGCCTTGTCCTTTTGGAAACGTAAAGTAATACTATCCCTTAACATATTCTCATCTATAATTCTTTGTGCATTTTTCAAGGAAGTGTTTTCAACATCTGTCCCTACAAAACGCCAATTATATGCAGCAAAACCGAGCAAAGGATAAATACAAGTTGCTCCTGTTCCAATATCTAAAACTTGAATTTTCTTTTTAAAAGTATAGGTTTTTAATAGATTAGCTAAATGGTGTATATAATCTACACGACCAGGAATTGGTGGGCATAAATGAGTATCATCAAACTCCCAATAATTAATAGAATAATAGGTTTTTAATAATGCTTTATTTAGATTTTTTACAGCTTCCGGATTAGCAAAATCTATGGTTAGTGTACCATACTTATTTGTAAAAACAAAAGGTTCTAGTTTAGGAAACCCCTTCAATAAAGCTTCAAAATCATACCCCTTAATATGCTTGTTATTTTTATGCAAAATACTTTAATTAGGAATTACTTATAGCTTGTTCAATATCATACATCAAATCCTTCTTAGATTCTATTCCGACAGAGAAACGAATTAAACCATCTTTTATACCTTGTTCTTTTCTAGCTTCGGCAGTTAATAAAGAATGAGATGTTTTAGAAGGTAATAACATGGTACTTTCTATTCCTGCTAAACTCATAGATGGTTTTATAAGTTGTAATGCCTTTAAAAATGCTTCTGCATCTATATTTTCTTTTAATTCAAAAGAGAGCATCGCACCATAACCTTTCATTTGCTTTTTAGCTATTTGATGATTTTGATGGTTTTTTAATCCAGGATAATATACTTTTTCTACTGCAGGATGTGCATCTAAAAATTTCGCTAATTTTCTAGCGTTTCGTTGTTGTGCTTTTACACGAATCGCTAAGGTTTTCATGCTACGTTCTAGCATCCAAACGGTATAATCACTTAAACTACCTCCAAGCGCAATTCCGGTTTGCCAAATGGTATCTATGTAAGCTTGCGAAGTAGCAACAGCTCCTGCGCAAATATCACTATGTCCGCCAAAATACTTGGTTGCACTGTGCACAACGATATCGATACCAAAGTCTATTGGGTTTTGAATAATTGGACTAGCAAAAGTATTATCGATTACTGATAAAATATTTTTCGATTTTGCTAAATCTGCGACTGCTTCCATATCAACTAATTTTAAAAGCGGATTAGAAGGTGTTTCAATATAAATGAGTTTCGTATTTGTTTGAATGCAATCCTTAAACGAGGTAATCTTTAAATCTTTAGTAAACGTGAATGCAATATTATAGTCTTCAAAGTGCTTTTCAATAAGATTTCTTGTTCCTCCATAAATATCATTTTGAACAACTACATGATCTCCTGATTTTAAAAACGCTAACAAAACAGTACTAATAGCAGCCATTCCAGATCCAAAAATCATTGCTGCTTCTGTATGTTCTAAGGCCGCAATTTTTTTAGACAAATATTCTTGATTTGGCGTGTTATAGTATCTTGGGTATCGCTTTACGTCTATATCCATAAACGCATAAGAAGACGATAAATACATTGGTGAAACTGCTCCTTTAAACTGTTCATCTGGTGTCTCACCAACATGTGTACAAATCGTATTTATTCCTAATTTATTGTCTTTCATTGTTATCCTATTTTAGTTACAAAATATAAGAGATTAAGCTTGCCCTTTAGATCGCTTTACAATTTCTTTTAAGCGTTCTTTTCGCAGTTCTTTTTCTTTTTTTTGTTTATTCACTTTTCTAGCGATTAACTTAGAATGTTTCGCTTTATTCTTTGTGTTTTTTTGTCCTTTAGGTTTTGGCATAAGCAAATGTAAATAATTTTTTATGGAAACATTTTAAATAAAGTAAGTACATTGCTATTAATAAAAGAATATTGCTTTGCAAGTACAAGAAAACCATCAACATTTTATATTACACAAGCCTTATGGCTATTTAAGCCAATTAATAAACAACCAAAACAAACGGAAAAACAAACGTTTATTAGGAGAACTATTCGATTTTCCGGAAAGAACTATGGCAATTGGCAGATTAGACGAAAACTCGGAAGGTCTACTACTTTTAACCACTAACGGTAAAGTAAGTGAAGAAATAAGAAGTGTAAAATTTGAAAAAGAATATTATGCACAAGTAGATGGTCTAATTACTACCCAAGCCTTAAAACAATTACAAGAAGGTGTAGAAATTGGAATACATGGCACAAAATATAAAACGAAACCATGCATCGTAAAAAGTATTTCTAATGTTTCTGACTTTCCTTTTGCCAATAGAAAAGTGAGAGATGCACGTCATGGACCAATGTCTTGGGTGTCTATTACATTAACAGAAGGTAAATTTAGACAAGTACGTAAAATGACTGCTGCAGTTGGTTTTCCAACATTACGCTTGGTTAGAGTTCGAATTGGTAGTATACTTCTAAAAATAGAATCTGGTAAAGTAGAAGAAGTAGCAGATTTTAATAATTAAACTTATTTAGGTTTTATAAATTTAAATATTTTCTAATTTGCATATGCTATAAGTTCTATTAGCACACAATAAACTATTAATCAGAATCTTATAAATAAAACGCCTTGACACTTATTTTTTTTGGCGCTTTTTTAACGCAATTCGCAAATTCGCAATAATTTTAAACAACTGTATACCAGATAATTACGTATTGTTGATTATTTTTTGTAACTTGCAGGTTATGACAACAGCAGACAAAGAAGTAAATTTAGAATTTTTAAAAGAAAGTATTTTATACCTAGAAAACAAAGGCTTTGATAATATTCAAGCAGATGTTGAAGGTTATGAATCTCCAAAATCTTACACTAAAAAGAGTAAAGGTGTTGATTCTTCAATAACTCCGGATATTGTAGCAGAAAAAGCAGGAAGAAAACACTATTTTGAAATTGGCTTAAAAAGTGAAGAACCGACTTTATTAAAGTCGAAATGGCGTTTTTTAGATGTTTTATCTAGAATGAAAGACGATCGATTTAAAGTAATTACACGTCGTGGTCATTATAAGTTCACACAAGACATGCTTGATGACCTTAACCTTGACAAAGAGCCAATTAAATTACCTTAATTTTTAGTAGCTTTTAATAATTTATTTTGTTCCTCCATTAAAACGGTGAGCTTTGCTAAAAGCTCAATATCTTTGGGAGTAGCCACTGTTGTGTCTTTTTCGTTGTGTGCCTTTGTACGTAAACGATTCATTGCTTTAACTACTAGAAATACGGTTAAACCAACAATTAAAAAATCTAACGAAACTTCAAAAAAGGTTCCATACTCTATTACGACTTCATTTGTAGTAGTTACACCTTCACTGTTAACAACAGCATCTCGAAGCACATATTTTTTATCTTGAAAATTTAAACCATCTGTCATTAAAGATAAAGGTGGCATAAATACTTTCTTCACTAATACATCTATTACCTTATTAAAAGATGCACCAATGATGATACCAATAGCCATATCCATCATATTGCCTTTAACAGCAAACTCTTTAAACTCTTTTAAAAATTTCATCTGGAATATTTATTGTTTATTTTTTATAAAACTTCGCATACTTTCTATATGCAAAGAAACCTAGTATCGTTACTATTGCACAAGAAATCCCTATAATTTGCACACTCATTACTTGATCTCCACTAGCATAAGAGTGTAGTCCTGCTAGGTAAAAATTTACTCCAAAATAGGTCATCATTATACTTGCAAAAGCAATAATAGACATCAAGTTAAAACCAAATCTGCCACGTAATCCAGGCACCAAACGCATGTGAATTACAAATGCATATACCATAATACTAATTAAAGCCCAAGTTTCTTTAGGATCCCATCCCCAATATCTTCCCCAACTTTCATTAGCCCACATACCACCAAGAAAGTTCCCAATAGTAAGCATAACCAAACCAACTGTTAAAGCCATTTCGTTAATAATAGTAAGCTCTTTAATATTTAATAGCATTTTCTCTTTATTGTTTGCATTAGTTGCAATCATTAAAACAAGAGAGACTATACCTAGAATCATACCTAAAACAAATGGACCATAACTAGCCACAATAATAGATACATGTATCATTAACCAATAACTATTTAAAACAGGTTGCAAGTTTGCAATTGCAGGATCTAGCCAGTTTTGGTGTGCAAAAAATAAAATAATAGATGCCACAAATGCCGTAGAAGCAATGGTTAAATCACTTTTTCTTCCAAAAAACAACCCAAATAACATTGCAGACCACGCGACATATAACATTGTTTCATAGGTATCACTCCAAGGAGCGTGACCAGAAATATACCAACGTACAATTAAGCCAATAGTATGCACAATAAATAAAGCTATGATTAACCATTTACTAATATTTACAGCTAGGTTAATGCCTTTTCTATTTTTGCTTAAAATTTGTGTAATTAAGAAAACAAACATTAAAAAACCTGCTAATAAATAATATCTATAAAGTTTTTTAAATACATTGTATTTATTGTAATTAATCTCTGCACTAATCTTATTCTCACTAAGCATAATATCGCTACCATATTTATGCTGCGTTTTATTAAAAGATTCTAAAAGCTTTTCAGCTTCAGTAAAATCTCCTTTTTGCTTTGCTTTATCTAAAGTAAATAAATATGCCGAAAAACCAGAATTTACAAAATTTCCGTAAAGGGAATCTGTAATTTTTTCTTTATAACCTTCTTTTCTGTATTCTAAAGGAGATATCCATTTGTTATTATCGTCTTCTGGGATTGGGAAAATTTTTAAGGTCAATCCTTCAATCGCATTCGATAAAATAGTAGCACGTTGGTCTGCTAACTTTAATTCTTTTTGGTATCCATTAGGCGTTTTTGTTTTGTATGCATCTTCTAAATACGGATTTAATTTATAGCTTAAATTTTCGTCAAAGAAATCTACTATAGTTGCATATTTTTTTTCCTTCGGAATACCAAGAATCGTTTTTAACGAATCGGTTTTCATTGGTGTTAGATAAATAATTGGCACATTATACCAAAGCAATGGACTTTCACTTATAGAAAGCAAAATTTGATTAGGAGACAAACCTGCATACGTTTCTTTATGATGAATTTTTCTAACTAATTCGGATGCATATGTATTCATTGGCATCATTCGTCCGCTTAAATCTTGAATCACCAATCTACCAAATTTGTCAGCATGTTCTTTTGGTGTTGCATTAGCAATTAAAATAGAGTCAATTTGCGCAGGAGTTGGAGCTTGATGTTGCTCTTCTTGGGCAAAAGTTTGTAGTGCAAAACAGAAAAAGAATACAGTAAGTAACTTTTCCTTTTTATCCTTAATCTTATTTAAGTGTCTTTTTAAATCGGAAAACCTTGTTCCTTTTGCTAACATGATAGCAATCATACCGAAGAAAAGCATAAAGTAACCAAAATAAGTTATCCATGTACCCCAAAAGTCATGATTTACAGAAAGAATAGTTCCTTTTTCATCTGGATCGAAATTAGATTGAAAAAACTTATAACCACCATGATTTAATATATTATTCATATAAATTCGGTAATCGAAATCGCCTTCCTTATTATCTAAAACAGTTACTTCACTTGCGTAGGAAGAATAGCTTCTTTCGGTTCCTGGATAACGTTCTGCAATAAAATCGTTCAACTTAATTTGAAATGGTAGCTCTAAAACTTTAGAACCATAACGGAAAGCAAAATCTAAGCCTCCTATTTTAATTTGCTTAAACGCATTGTTTTTATATGGTCCTCCTAGTAACCCTACGCTTTTAGTTTCTCCATTAGCGGTAACCTTTAAAACAACGCCATCCTCGTCTCCTTTAAGAAATTGTGCTTTTTTTACAATCCCGAAATCTCCTTTCACTACAGGTTTAGGAAAAACCATTTGCATATTTCCAATTATATATCGGGAACGCAAAATTAATGGTTGTAAACTATCCTTCACAAGCTTGCCAGTGGCCATAGTAGCCATTGTTAAATACTCTCCTTCAAAAGGCGAATGAATATTTAATCCGTTCGCATCTTGTGTAATATTTATTGCTCCTTTTGTTGGCTTATCTAATGCAATTAATACATTATGAATACTTTGTACTTCACCAGATTTTAAAAAGTGATTGTGAGGTCCTTCCCCTCCTGCTTCAACTATTTTAAGGTATTCTTCACCAGTTTCATTTGGCAAAATATCTTCTTCTGCTCCTCCAATAAATTCCTCTAAAGAAATGCGAACTGGTTGCTTATTATAGTTGGTATTTACTTCAAAATTATTCTCTAAACGTGGCGAAAAATCTACTTCTCTTTCTACTGGTAATCGTTGTGGAACACCATCAATTTCATAATCTCCATCAATATACGTTGTTATATATGTTTTTTGTGACAAAAACTTACTTTCGGTAGCACCTTCTCGAATTGGCATCATACCTTCATAACTTGCATAGCGTGTAATAAACGCTCCAATAAGTATAAACAAAAAAGCGACATGCAAGATTAAAGTTGCCCATTTTTCTTTTTTATACAATCGGAATCTAAAAATATTTCCTGCAAAATTAATTACAAAAAATAGCATGATTCCTTCAAACCACCATGTGTTATAGATTAAATTCCTACTATATGGCGTTGGAGATGTGTCCATTCCTGCATCCATAAAAGTACCAACAGCCATTGCTGTTGCAAATAAAACAAAAAGTAATGCGGTTAGTCTGGTTGAAAACAGAATATCGGAGAGTTTCTTTAGCATAATAACAAGCTTATTTTTAGCTCGTGCAAATTTACGGATTTTAGTTTATTTAAGTATCGAATTGAAACAAATATTGTGTTAAAATATACGTGATTTACATTTCATCTTTTTTACGTGCAGCAAAAAGATTCATATACATAAAAGTTCCCATTTTTCTTGCTCTTCGTTTTGCATTCTCTGTGATGTCTCCTTCAAATAATTCATCTAAAGTTTGATACCATAAATTTAACCATAATCCAAAATGTAAATTATCGATGGTATGATTAAACTGTTTATCTACTTTAACATGTGCTTCTAGAGGGTTTCCTTGGTATTTATTTTCTAATTTTCGGGTCATAAAAAGACTTGTTTCCCAAAACGTAGTTAAGTGTTCTAGATGAGCACTCCAATCTTTAATGGTTTCATTAAAAAAAGGCCCAAGCGTTAGATCTGCTCTAACTTTATCATAAAAAGTAGAAACAAGTAAAAAAATATCTTCTCTAGTATTTATATCGGATTTATTCATGAATTCGAAATTAAGTTTTTATTTTGAATAAAGGAATTAAATAATATTAATTAGTAATTGATTATTCTTATTATTTTAGCAGAATGATTGACGTAGTATTACTTGGTGCAGGAAATGTAGCAACCCACTTATATAAAGCATTTACAAATGCAGAAGAAGTAACTGTAAAACAATGGTATAACAGGAGTTTAAAAACCATTGAAAAGTATAAAAATAAAGTTGCCATTACCGATAATTTAGAAGATTTGGTAGAAGCAGATATATATATTCTTGCAGTTAGTGATGATGTAGTTGCAGAATTATCTTCTAAACTTCCGTTTGAAAACAGATTGGTTGTTCATACTTCTGGTAGTGTTAGTTTATATGCCGTTGATAAAAAACATAAACGCGGTGTATTCTATCCGCTACAAACGTTTAGTAAAAATGCGAGTGTAGATTTTTCGGATGTTCCATTATGCTTAGAAGCGCTAAAAAACAAAGAAGATCTCCCTATTTTAAAAAAACTTGCAATAGCTATTGGCAGCCAACCACATAAAGTAAATAGTGACCAACGCGCTGCTTTGCATTTGGCAGCTGTTTTTGTAAATAATTTTACCAATCAGATTTACAGAATTGCACACGAAATAACAGAATCTCAAGGTGCCGAATTTGAAATACTAAAACCTTTAATTAAAGAAACGGCTAGAAAACTGGATGATATTTCTCCTTATCTAGCACAAACTGGTCCTGCCAAGCGCAACGACAAAAAAACAATAAAAAAACACTTAAAAGCATTAACAGATAAACACCATAAAGAAGTTTACGAATTGCTAACCAAATCGATACAAAAAACACATGGAAGATAAAAGCTACAAAGAATACCTAAATAATATTACAACACTAATCTTTGATGTAGATGGTGTTTTAACAGATGGAACAGTAACCGTTACTACTTCGGGAGAAATGTTACGAACCATGAACATTAAAGATGGTTATGCTTTAAAAACTGCAGTAGACAAAGGATATCCTATTTGTATTATTTCTGGCGGAAGTAACGAAGGTGTTAGAAAACGTTTAGAAAATCTAGGTCTTACAGATGTATATCTTGGTTCGCATAATAAAATAGAACAACTTCATGCGTATTTAAAAAAACACCATTTAAAGCTAGAAAATGCTTTATACATGGGAGATGACATTCCAGACATTCCTGTTATGAAACTAGTAGGATTACCATGTAGTCCTCAAGATGCAGTACCAGAAGTGAAAGCGGTTTCTAAATACATATCACATAAAAATGGAGGAAAAGGTGCTGTTCGCGATGTTATTGAGCAAGTACTAAAAGTACAAGGCAAATGGGATGGTAATTTTGATGCTAAATATGATTAGTTCGTTGTTAAGTAAAAGCATTAACAAACAGATTAAAACACTTTAATTATTTCATATTAATTATTCTTTAAAATAATGCAAAGCATATTAAACCTAATTCGCTGGAAAAACCTCTTATTAATTGTATTGGTGCAATTACTCATAAAATATGCGCTTTTGGAACCTTTTGGCGTTACTATTACTTTAAATGGCATGGGTTTATTTATTTTAATTTTAGCGACACTTTGTTTGGCTGCAGCAGGAAATATAATTAATGACATCTATGACATAGAAACCGATTTAATTAATAAACCAAATCGGGTAACTGTAGGTAAATCTATTTCCGAAAAAACAGCATACAACCTATTTTTTGCTTTTAATTTTATAGGTGTTGCTCTTGGTTTTTATTTATCACATGTGGTTGGGAAAAGTCCTTTTTTTACTTTATTTGTTATTATTTCTGCGCTACTTTATATGTATGCTTCCTATTTAAAACAAATTCCTTTAATAGGAAATGTCGTCATCTCTGTTTTAGTAGCTTTAAGTTTAATTATTGTTGGCATCTTCGATTTACTACCTGCAATAACCGCTGCAAACAAAGAAGCACAAATTACTTTCTTCAAGATTATTTTAGATTATGCATTTTTTGCATTTATAATTAATCTAATTCGAGAAATGGTAAAAGACATCGAAGATATCGATGGAGATTATAAAGCAGGTAGAAACACGTTACCAATTGCCATTGGAAGAGATCGTGCTAATAAAGTTATTTTCGTTTTTTCTTTAATACCAATAGTTGGCGTTGTATTTTACATCACTACTTTTTTATACAAACAAGAAATTGCTGTAGCTTACTTTTTACTATTCATAGTAGCGCCACTTATTTACATTAGCATAAAACTGTTTTCAGCAAAAACGAAAAAAGAATATGCACATATTAGTATTATATTGAAACTGGTCATGCTTTTTGGCATGTTATCGATGCTACTTTACCCTTTAATTTTAAAATAATGTTGAAAGAAAAACTAAAAAACCACAATCTAATTCTTGCTTCTGCTTCACCTAGACGACAAAAGTTTTTCTCGGATTTAGATCTGGATTTTAAAATTCAATTAAAACCGGTTGTTGAAGAGTATCCAGATAGGCTCCGTCATTTTGAAATAACAGATTATTTAGCGCAATTAAAATCGCTTCCGTTTAAAACAGAATTACAAGAAAAAGACATTCTAGTTACTAGTGACACCATTGTATGGCATAACGAAAAAGCCTTAGGGAAACCGAGAGATAAAGACGATGCTTTTCAAATATTAAAATCGTTAAGTAATGCTACCCACGAAGTAATTACTTCGGTTTGTTTTACAACAAAAACTTCAGAAAAAACAGTAAGTGCTGTAACAAAAGTTACTTTTAAAGCACTTTCTGATACAGAAATAAATTACTACTTAGACAACTATAAACCATACGACAAAGCTGGTGCTTATGGTATTCAAGATTGGATTGGCTATATCGCTATTACAAAAATTGAAGGGTCTCATTATAATGTAATGGGGTTACCGCTTCATTTAGTGTATCAAGCTTTGTTAGAAATTACAAACTAACTTCTTCTTTTTGTTTTTAAGAACTAATTCTAATTTATCTTTGCATTTTATTTTAAATTATGAAAGATATTTTTAGCTCACTTAGTGACCAATTTATAAACGCCTTAATTGTATTAGGCATCTTTTTTATTATTTGGACCATCCAAAAATTTTCTATTCGAAAAATAGGAAGAAAATCTGGAATTAATGATGCAAGAATTCACTTAATTATTAGATATTCATCTGTAACACTCTTCTTAATTCTAACACTCATTTTAGCTTTTATTTTTGGTGCAGAATTTAAAAATCTTGCGTTAGTTTTTTCTTCTGTTTTTGCAGTTATTGGAGTTGCACTATTTGCTGTTTGGTCTATATTAAGCAACATCACTTCTGGTGTCATTATGTTTTTCTCGTTTCCATATAAAGTTGGAGATAAAATTCAAATACACGACAAAGACTTTCCCATAGAGGCTATTATTGAAGACATTAGAGCGTTTCAACTACACTTAAGACAAGATAATGGTGATTTAGTTACTTACCCTAATAATCTTATTCTACAAAAGGCAGTTACCCTTATAGAAAAAGATGCTATCGAAGATTTTGAACATGGTTCCGATCTTATTTAAATATAAAGTTAAATAAAGATTAAAAGCATTCTACTCGGTAGTAACTTTTTTATATTTGGTTATTAAACGAACCAAAATGATGCGAAAGCTACTACTCTATTTATTTATTTCTTTTTTTACAATAACAAGCACACAAGCACAACAACCTAAAAAACCTAATGCTTCAGAGATTTTCGAATCTTTAAAAAAGCTTAATTTTTTAGGTTCTGTATTATATGTTGCAGCCCATCCCGATGACGAAAATACGCGATTAATATCTTATATGGCAAACCATGTAAAAGCTCGCACTGCTTACCTTTCCCTAACTCGTGGTGATGGAGGACAAAACTTAATTGGTCCAGAAATTAGAGAACTTCTTGGAGTAATAAGAACTCAAGAATTACTTGCAGCTAGAAGAACAGATGGAGGAGAACAACGCTTTACCAGAGCGAACGATTTTGGCTATTCTAAACATCCAGACGAAACATTGGCTATTTGGAACAAAGAAGAAGTTTTAAGTGATGTAGTTTTAGCTATTAGACAATTTAAACCAGATATTATTATTAATCGTTTTGACCACAGAAGCCCAGGAACCACTCATGGGCATCATACAAGTTCTGCTATGTTAAGTGTAGAAGCTTTTGATTTAGCGAACAATCCTTCTATTTATCCTGAGCAGGTAAAAAAACATGGAGCTTGGCAACCAAACCGTGAGTTTTTTAATACTTCTTGGTGGTTTTATGGCAGCCAAGAAAAATTTGACAAGGCCGACAAGAGCAAACTTTTAAACTTTGATATTGGTACTTATTATGCTTCCAATGGTTTAAGTAACACCGAAATTGCATCACTTAGTAGAAGTCAGCATAAATCGCAAGGCTTCGGTAATACAGGAACACGTGGAAGTCAACAAGAGTATATCGAATTAATTAAAGGAGAAATACCTAAGGATAAAAACAATATTTTTGAAGGAATAGATACTACATGGAACCGTGTTTCTGGAGGTAATGCAATAGGAAATATTTTATATCAAGTAGAAAAAGATTTCGACTTCACAAATCCTTCCGCTTCTATTCCAGAACTATTGAAAGCTTACCAGCGCATTGAAAAATTAGAAGACAATCATTGGAAGCAAATCAAATCCGAAGAAATTAAAAACCTTATATATAATTGTGCTGGTTTATATTTAGAAGCTGCAGCCGTAAACAATCATGCTACAGCAAATGAAACTGTTCATTTAAACATTGAACTTATTAACAGGGCTTCTGACAATGTACAATTAAAAACCTTACAAATTAATAATGAAACTCCTCTTTTAGAAGAAAAAATATTAGTCAAAAACGAAAAAATAGGGCTTAAAAAATCTTTTTCTATAAAGAAAGACCAAGAACCAACAACACCATATTGGCTAACAAAAAAAGGAACGCTTGGCATGTACCAAGTAAACGATAAAAGTTGGATAGGCAAGCCAGAAACACCTCGATATTTTAATGTAACTTTTGGCTTAAACATACAAGGTATCGCAATTTCGTACACAAAACCAATTATCTATAAAACCAATGATCCTGTAAAAGGAGAAGTATACAAACCTTTTGAAATTATCACAGAAGCTTCGGCCAAAATAGCAGAAAAAGTAATAATTTTTGAAAACGATAAGCCAAAAGAAATCCCTGTACTTGTAAAAGCTGGAAGAGATAATCTTGAAGGTTTTGTAGAAATTGCATATCCTAATGGATGGAGTGTTTTTCCCGAAAAGCAAAAATTTGCCATCGCTAATAAAGGACAAGAACAAACCCTAATATTTACTATTATTCCTCCTAAAAATCAAAGTGAAGGACTAATAACCCCAATGGTTCATGTTGCAGATAAAACCTACACTAAGGAACTTATTGAAATGGAATACGATCACATTCCGTTTCAAACGGTTTTATTGCCTAGTGAAAGTAAAATTGTTCGATTAGATATTCAAAAAAAAGGAGAAAACATCGCGTATATTGAAGGCGCTGGAGATGTGATCCCTGAGAGTTTACAACAAATTGGTTACAACGTAGTAACTATAAAACCAGAAGATATTAATACCGAAACCTTAAGCAAATTTGATGCTGTTGTAGTTGGTATTCGTGCATACAACACCGTTGAAGCTTTAAAATTTAAACAACAAATATTATTCGATTTTGTCGCTAATGGTGGAAACATGATTGTGCAATATAATACTAACCGAAGATTAAAAACAGAGCAACTTGCTCCTTATTCTTTAACCCTTTCTAGAGATCGTGTTACCGACGAAAACGCAAAAGTTACCTTATTAAAACCAGAACATGAGCTATTAAATTTTCCAAATAAAATAACTGAAAAAGATTTTGAAGGCTGGACACAAGAACGTGGTTTGTATTTTCCGGATAAATGGTCTAAAGAGTTTACTCCTATTTTATCAATGCATGACAAAGGAGAATCTGCTAAAAAAGGAAGTTTACTGGTTGCAAAACATGGCAAAGGTTATTATATATATACCGGATTAAGTTTCTTTAGAGAGTTTCCTGCTGGAGTTTCTGGCGCTTACCGATTATTTGCAAATATGTTAAGTATAGGAAAAGAGAATATACATGCAGTAAACACAATAAAAAATTAAAAATAACCGCAATGAACCAACCAAAATATAAATGGAATAACATGTATACTTTAATACTTGTTGCAAACGCAGTCTATATTATTGCATTTTACTTTATAACCAAAGCCTTATAAACTATGCAAACATTAGATTGGATCGTACTTATAAGTACCTTATTACTTATTGTTGGTTATGGAACTTGGCAAACTCGAGGCAGTAAAAATGTACAAGATTATTTAAGAGGTGGAAATTCTTCCAAATGGTGGACTATTGGTTTGTCTGTAATGGCAACACAAGCGAGTGCCATCACCTTTCTTTCTACTCCAGGACAAGCATTTAATGACGGCATGGGGTTTGTGCAATTCTATTTTGGCTTACCAATAGCAATGGTAGTGATTTGCATGGTATTTATTCCGTTATACCATAAGCTAAAAGTATATACCGCTTATGAGTTTTTAGAAACCAGATTCGACCTTAAAACCAGAACACTAACTGCTATTCTATTTTTAATTCAACGTGGCTTAGCTGCAGGAATTACTATTTTTGCACCTGCAATTATATTATCGGCAGTTCTTGGATGGAATTTATTATTACTAAACATCATCATTGGGGTTCTTGTAATTATTTATACCGTTTCTGGTGGTACACGTGCTGTAAACGTCACACAAAAACACCAGATGGTGGTTATTTTCACAGGAATGGTAATTGCTTTTATTCTTATTATCAGCAAACTTCCTGCAGATATAACTTTTTCGAAAGCATTAAATATTGCAGGAGCTAGCGGAAAAATGGAAGTTTTAGACTTCTCTTTCAACTTAAACAATCGATATACATTTTGGTCTGGAATTATTGGTGGTACTTTTTTAATGCTTTCCTATTTTGGTACCGACCAAAGTCAGGTACAACGATATTTATCTGGTAAATCATTAAAAGAAATGCAATTAGGTTTAGTCTTTAACGGCTTATTAAAAGTACCTATGCAATTCTTTATTTTACTAGTTGGAGTTATGGTTTTTGTTTTTTATCAATTTAATCCTGCTCCTGTAAATTTTAATCCTACAGCTACTGAATTGGTTTTAAATTCGGAGTATGCGGAACAATATAAAAATCTTCAACTAGAACAAGAAAAGATTTTTAAAGACAAACAAATTCTAATCGATAAGTACACTACTTCGGAAACAGAACAGCTAAAAAACTACATTCATATAGCCAATCAAGCCAATGATGATATTAGAAACGAAGCCAAAATTTTAATAGAAAAAGCTGGTAAAGCGCAGCAAGTAAAAGTAGAAAGCAACGATAAAGATTATGTGTTTATTCATTTTATATTAAACAACTTACCAAGAGGTTTAATTGGCTTACTTCTAGCTGTAATATTAAGTGCTGCAATGTCTAGTACTTCTAGTGAACTTAATGCATTAGCAAGTACAACTACTATAGATTTATACAAACGTAACACTAGCGAAAAGACTGAGAAAGAAATGGTTAAAACGTCTAGATTGTTTACTCTTGCTTGGGGAATTATTGCTATTGGTGTTGCTTGCGTAGCCAATCTTGCCGAAAATTTAATTCAACTAGTAAATATAATAGGCTCTATTTTTTATGGTAATGTTTTGGGTATTTTTCTTCTTGCCTTTTTCTTTAAAACAGTAAAAGCAAATGCGGTATTTGTAGCAGCATTAATAACGCAAGTGGTTGTTATTAGTTTGTTTCTTTTAAATCAATACGAAATAATAAACCTTCCTTTTTTATGGTTAAATTTTGTTGGATGTATGATAGTAATGGCAATTTCGTTGCTTATTTCTTTTAAAGACTTAAAAAATAATAGTAAATTTACTCTACTATCCATTATCCTTATTTTGGGTTATTTTGGATATCTAATCAATTAATAAATCTATACGAAATGTTCGTTATCGATACTTATTTGCAAGACTATTGTTACAAAAATTAACTTATGAGAAACATCCTACTTATTTTTATTGCTTTAGCTACAAATCTTTCCTTTTCTCAAAGCAATAGTAATAAAGACCCTATTGATGCAATATTAAATAATGGATATTTCAACAATTATAGTTTAGAAAATTTTTATTTACACACCAATAAAAGCGTTTACTTCACACAAGAAGAAATATTTTTTAAAGCCTATGTGGTACATGAAGAGAATAACAAACCTTTTCTTGAAACGACCAACCTTCATATAAACATATACGACTCTGAAAATAAACTGGTAATAAGCGAATTGTTTTATGTAGATAAAGGAATCACTTATGGCACTATTGCTATTCCTGAAGATATAAAAACAGGAAATTATACGATACAATTAAATACTCAATGGAATAGAAATTTTAAGGAAGGCTCCTTATTTCCTATTCAAATTTATAATATAAAGGATACTACTACTTCTATTACTAAACCTCAAAAAAGAATATTAAATCAGGAGGATAGAACTGCTTTCATTAATGTAAAGAAAACTGGATATATACTCGAAGAAAACAAATTAGACAAAAAAGATATTGTTTCCTTTCGACTAAACACAGATAACAAAACGGTATTAGCAGAAAAAGACAAATTTATTTATGCAGTATTACATAAAAAAGGAGTAGCTAAATCTGTTGCTCCAATAAAACTTATTAAAGGAATAAATACTTACAAATTAAACTTTTATAAAAACTCGCTATACGAAGGCACAAATACCATATCGGTTTTTAATAAACAGAACGAAATTCTTGCGCAAATAAACTACTATAAGTACCCAGAAAAAAAAGTAGACATTATTACTAATGTTTTAAAAGAAACGAAAGACTCTGTAAGTTTAAATATTAAACTGTTAAACAGTTTAAAAGATACCAATATAAGTGTTGCTGTTTTACACCAACAAACGAAAGCCATAGATAGCAATGCTACAATAACGAAAACACTACTAGGAATAGATACTAAAAATGCATTTCCATATAAAGACAAAACAAATACAAAACCTCTATTTACCAGAGAAAATGGTTTAAAAATTACTGGAACAGTTAATAGTAGCATAGAGAATACAAAAAATCACAAAGTAATGCTAACCTCACATGTTAACAACATACTTTTAACTAGCCCGATTACTTCTGATAAAAAGTTTGAATTTAAAAATTTACTATTAAAACATCCTTCCGATTATAAACTTGCTTTGGTAAATAAAAAAGGAGAAATTATAAAAGGTGAATTTTATGTTTATAAAGATTTTGTTACCTACAAAGCAGATAATATTCTAAACAATTATACGGTTATAGACCCTATTATTTCAGAAACCTTAGATGCTGAAAAGGAAATAAATTTGGACAGTACGGTTATAAATTCGAATACAAATGAAATAGTTAATTACTTCCCGCTTAACAATGAAATCGAAGAATTAGAAGAAGTGTTTTTAAAAGACATTCAAAACAAAAAACAACAAAGAGTTAAAGAATTAAAAAAAGAAAATAAATTTTTAGGAATAGGCGCAGGATTTTCAAAAGATTATATTATTGATACTGAAAAAGACTCTCATTTAACCCTCAAAGATTATTTAATAAATATTCCTGGCTTACGCGTTACGGATCAATTTGGTGTTATAAAAGTATACACAAGAAGAATGTCTAATTTACAGAAAAGTGCTGGTGCTTCATTGATGAATATCATTTTAGATGGTATGCCATTTAGCCAAGAAGATGGTTTAGATATTGCATATCTTAATGTTACCGATTTTGAATTAATTAGTGTAAATATATCTGGAGCTGGCTATGGAATTAATGGCTCAAATGGTGTAATAAATTTAATTACTAGAAACGATTTTAGTTATAAAAACAAAGGCAATTCTTTTACTAAAGAATACCAAACAGTAAAAGGATTTAACTTAAACCAAGCACAATTAGAAGACAGTAAACTTACTTTTCCAAGTCTACAGTCACAGTATTATTATAAAACTATAGATTGGATTCCGAACTACAATATAAAAGCAAATAGCTCAAATATTTTAAAAATTAAAAAACCAAAGCATGAAAAGGTTAAGCTGATTATTAATGGTTTTAATGAAAATGGAAATTTAATTAGTAAAATAATAGAACTATAGCCATATAGTATTCGTGATTAATAAATACTTTCACTTACCCCTATTCTTTATAGTATTTTAAATTATTATCTTTAAAAAATCTATACAAAAATTATGCAAAGATTCATTGTTATATTAATCACTATATTCAGTTTTCATACTAGTACATATGCACAAAAGGAAGAACAAAATATAACACAATCTTTTGTTTCAAAAAACAACTTTTTGCATCATGAATATTTAGAGAAATTTGCTGTTCACACGAATAAAACAATCTATTTTTCGGGAGAGCATATTTGGTTTAAAGCTTATGTGGCATACGATATCACTGAAACACCAAATTACAAAACCACAAACTTACATCTAAACCTTTACGATGCTGAAAAGAAACTAATAGCAAAGCAATTAGCTTATGTTTCTAATGGAAAAGTAGAAGGCAAAATAAAAATACCGGATACTATAAAAACAAATACATATTACTTGCAATTAGACACCAATTGGAATACTAATTTTAATAATACTTACATTAAACCCATTAAAATTAATAATTTAGAAGACGGTTTTATTTCTTCACAAGAAAACACAGAATCTTTAAATACAGATACTACCTTTCAATTCTACCCAGAAAGTAACGTTATTTTAAAAAACACGGAGAATACAATATATTTTTCAAGTACAAAAAACAACGAACCAATAAAGGTTCATGGGAATGTAATAGATAAAAATGGAGAGGTAATCACTGAATTTTATAGTGATAAAAATGGAATTGGAAACTTTCAACTAACTCCTTATGAACAAGATGCATATTCTATAAAGATTAATACTTCTAAGTATAAAATACCGCAAACTCAAGAAACTGGATTTATTATTCACAAAAAAGAAAATCAGGAAAATAAGGATGCAATTAGCTTAAAAATAACAACTAACAAAAGTACCATTCAGCAAGAAAAAGGGAACACTATTTTTGCTGTAATACATAGAAAAGGACATGTTTTATCTGTAATCCCCATTACTATAAGTCAAGAATACTATAGCTATAACCTAAAGCTACTTAAAAATGATCTTTTTAATGGTATTAATACCATAACGCTTTTTAATAATAAAAATCAACCCATTGCAGAACGTAATATTTTTAATACTAATAAAAATCAAATAGAAATAGAAGTAACTAAAATTTCCAATTCAAAAGATTCTACAACCTTAAAAATAAACCTCCAAAATATTTACACTAAAACGAATGCTAGCATTTCGGTTTTACCTGAAAAATCGTTGATGTATCAAAACCAAAATAATATTCTTTCCGACTTTTTAGTGACTCCTTATTTAAACGATAAAACAGGAAACGCAGCTAAATACTTTTTAAATAAATCGACATTAAAAAACCTAGATACATACATACAAACCCAAAACAAAAATCATTTTTCAGTAATTACAAAAAACAAAAAATCCACAAAAAAACCAGAAATTGGAACAAGAATTAGTGGTTCTATATTACTAAACAAAGCGAATAGTGAAAATTCTAGAATAATGCTTACTTCACAAGAAAATAATATTGTTTTAGTATCTAGATTAAAACCAAACAACACCTTTGTTTTTGATAGTCTTTTACTAAAGCAAAACTCTAATTACAAACTTTCTTTAATCGATAATAAAGGGAGACTTTTAAAAGCTATTATTAAGGTAAATGAAGATTTTATAGACTACAAGCCAGAGATTGTTTCTAATAAAAACTTAAAAGAGTTGTACGCAAAGAACTATACCTATGCCAAAATTGAGGACCAAGATTCTAAACAAATAAAAACACAAGAAATTCTAGACGAAGTGGTTATTCAATCGAAAACAAAAAAAACAGTTCTCCCAGATGATTATCCAGACCCTAAAGTTCGTGCAAGTAGCTTTACAAAAACGTATCAAATAAAAGAAAACAGATACTCACCTAACGAAACAGTAATGGATGTTATTAAAGATTTACCAGGAATTGAAGTAGATGTTTTCTCAACAAAAATAAGATCTACTAGAGGAGCAAAATCTATTATCCCAGGCAGTAGAAATGATGAAGTCGCTGTAATTTTAAATGGTGTTAGAGTACCAGATTTCGATTTACTAAGATCTATTAATGCTACAGAAATCGTAGAAGCTAAAGTAAATGCTTCAGGAGCTGGTTATGGATTAGATGGGTTTGCTGGAGTTGTAATACTAAAAACGAAAGGAGAAACAAATCCGATTAAAAATTCAAACAATACACTATCTACATTAAAAATTGGGAATGTAGATTTTGGTTTTTCAATTTCAACAGAAAATTATTATAATGAAGATATACAATTTCCAACAAAAAATTCTAAAATATATTATAGCACTCTAGATTGGATACCAAATATAGAATTAAAACCAAACACAGATAATTTTATAACAGTTTACAACGATAATTTAGAACACATAAAACTAATTATTAATGGCCAAAGCGATAAAGGGGATTTGCTATTTAAAATTGCAACTATTAATACAAAAACAAATAGCAATTAGATATATTCCTCTAATTTAATGTCATTAACACCTCCATGAGACGCATGAGTAATAAGGGTTCCATTTTTAATAACTAATAACTGTGGTGACTCATGCATAACCATAAACTTAACGCCAACCGCATCAGAAACAGCTCTATAATTTAGCAAATCTAAATAGTACAAATCCAAATCTTTTTCGGTTAAACCATACATTGCAATAAATTGATTCATAACCATTCTACTAATACCACATCGTGTAGAATGCTTAAATATCACTTGTGTTTTTGTTTTCGATTTTTCCTCAATAAACATTAGTTGTTGCAAATCATTTAAAGGTATCCAAGGCAAAACCTTTACTTCTTTTGGCTCTTTAGAACCGAATATTTTTTTAAACATACACTCTATTCTTTATTTGCTAGAAAGCAAAATTAATTTTAAATGAAACAATCTAATACCCTTTTAATGATATTAATCATTCTTTTTGTCGAAACATTATTGTAAACTTACTATTAGTTTACCCAACCAGAGAAACAGACAAAAAGTCATTTCGCTACTCAGCAAATCAGACATTTTGTCTCATCTATTTAACTGGTAAGATTGTTGACTAATACTTATCAGAATAAAGAAAAATAAAACAACATGAACTTTAACAATTATACAATAAAATCGCAAGAAGCCATACAGCAAGCGCAACAAATTGCACAAAGTTATGGTCATCAACAAATTGAAAACGAACATCTCTTTAAAGCTATTTTTGAAGTAGATGAAAATGTACTACCATTCTTATTAAAAAAATTGAATGTTAATATCACCATACTACAACAAATTTTAGACAAAGAATTAGAAAGCTTTCCTAAAGTTTCTGGTGGAGATATAATATTATCTCGAGAAACAGGAAAAACACTAAATGAAGCATCCATTGTTGCAAAAAAAATGAACGATGATTATGTTTCTGTCGAACATTTAATTTTAGCTATTTTTAAATCAAAAAGTAAAATTGCACAGGTTTTAAAAGACCAAAGCATTACCGAAAAAGGCTTACAAGCTGCTATTGAAGAGTTACGTAAAGGAGATAGAGTTACATCGCAAAGCCAAGAAGAAACATACAACTCCTTAAACAAATACGCTAAAAACCTCAACCAATTAGCTAAAGATGGGAAACTAGACCCTGTAATAGGTAGAGATGAAGAAATTAGAAGAATACTTCAAATTTTATCGCGTAGAACCAAGAACAATCCTATTTTAGTTGGTGAGCCTGGAACTGGTAAAACTGCTATTGCAGAAGGTTTAGCACACAGGATAGTAGATGGAGATATTCCCGAAAACTTGATAGACAAGCAAATTTTTGCATTAGACATGGGAGCACTAATAGCTGGCGCAAAGTTTAAAGGGGAATTTGAAGAACGACTAAAAGCAGTTATTAAAGAGGTTACCGAAAGCGATGGGGACATTGTCCTTTTTATAGATGAAATCCATACATTAGTTGGAGCTGGAGGAGGTCAAGGCGCAATGGATGCTGCAAATATTTTAAAACCAGCATTAGCACGTGGAGAACTTCGTGCTATTGGAGCAACCACCTTAGATGAATACCAGAAATATTTTGAAAAAGACAAAGCTTTAGAACGTCGTTTTCAAAAAGTAATGGTGAATGAGCCAGATACCGAAAGTGCTATTTCTATTTTAAGAGGAATTAAAGAAAAGTACGAGACACACCATAAAGTACGTATTAAAGATGAAGCTATTATTGGAGCTGTAGAGCTTTCACAAAGGTATATAACCAATCGTTTTTTACCAGATAAAGCTATTGATTTAATGGATGAAGCCGCTTCCAAACTTCGCATGGAAATAAACTCTAAACCTGAAGAATTAGATGTTTTAGATCGTAAAATTATGCAATTAGAAATTGAAATTGAAGCGATCAAACGTGAAAAGGACGAAACAAAATTAAAATCGCTTCGTGCAGATTTAGCTAATTTAAAAGAAGAACGCAACGAAATATTTGCAAAATGGAAAAGCGAAAAAGATGTTGTAGATAACATACAAACAGCAAAATCTAACATTGAAGAGTTTAAGCTAGAAGCAGAACGCGCAGAAAGAGATGGAGATTATGGAAAAGTTGCCGAAATTCGCTATGGAAAAATTAAAGAAGCACAGGAACAGTTAGAAAAACTACAAAAAGAATTGCAAGAAAATCAAAGTGAAAGCTCTTTAATTAAAGAAGAAGTTACTTACGAAGATATTGCAGATGTTGTTGCCAAATGGACAGGGATTCCTGTTTCCAAAATGCTACAAAGCGACAGAGAAAAACTTTTAAAACTAGAAGATGAGCTACACAAACGTGTTGTTGGTCAAGAAGAAGCTATTGTTGCTGTAAGTGATGCAGTACGTCGTAGTAGAGCTGGCTTACAAAACCCTGAAAAACCAATAGGCACATTCCTTTTCTTAGGTACAACTGGCGTTGGTAAAACAGAGCTAGCTAAAGCTTTAGCAGAATATCTTTTTGATGATGAGAATGCTATGACTAGAATAGATATGAGCGAATACCAAGAACGTCATGCGGTAAGCAGATTAGTTGGTGCTCCTCCTGGATATGTTGGCTATGATGAAGGAGGACAACTTACAGAAGCGGTTCGAAGAAAACCATACTCTGTGGTCCTATTAGATGAAATTGAAAAAGCACATCCAGATACTTTTAATATTTTATTACAAGTATTAGATGAAGGTAGATTAACCGACAACAAAGGTCGTGTTGCCGATTTTAAAAATGCAATAATTATCATGACTTCTAACATGGGAAGTGATATTATACAACAACGTTTTGAAGCAACAAAAGATATAGACTCTGCTATAGAAGCAGCAAAAGTAGATGTTTTAGCAATACTAAAACAAAGCGTAAGACCAGAGTTTTTAAATCGAATAGACGACACCATTATGTTTACTCCTTTAAGTAAAGACAATATTGTTGACATAGTTGGTTTACAATTAAAATCGGTTACCAAAATGGTAGCACAACAAGGTATTACTTTTGATGCTACACAAGAAGCTGTAGAATATCTAGCAAACAAAGGGTATAATCCAGAATATGGAGCAAGACCTGTAAAACGAGTAATTCAAAAAGAAGTTTTAAATGCTTTAAGTAAAGAAATACTTGCAGGAACTGTAACTACAGATAGTATTATTTTACTAGATGCTTTTGATGGAGAATTGGTTTTTAGAAATCAAAATAGCTTGGTTACAGAAAAAGTATAAAACCCTATTATTCTTAAAGAAAACCAAAAGAATAAGTGAAATATATTAAAGTATTGTTAACGTAAAATAACTTAAAAGTTTATACGTTTTCATAGTAAGTTGGTTAGTTAGTTGAAAAACAGCGTAAGTCTTAAATTAAGATGCACGCTGTTTTTTTTTATCTACTTTAAAATTCTACTTCATTCTTAATCTACAACTAATCGTTTGGTATCTATTTTTTCACCATCAACATAAAGCGTGTAAAAATAAACTGAAGATTGTAAATTGTTTTTTGTTAAAGTAACCGAACCATCACCAAATTTTGTAACAGGAATATCATAAACCACTTGACCTAAAGAAGATACTACTTGAATGTTAGCAGTATTATATTTATTTGGTATAAAATAGTTTATCGTTGTAGTAGATTGAAAAGGGTTTGGGATATTTTGATTTAATCTAATATTTGCATTATCATTTAAATCATCAGAAATATCTGCAATACCTAAAGTTCCACCACAAGCACAAGCTTCCACAACATCCATTCTAGCCATTAAGGCGTCAATTTGGGCTTGTTGCGCAGTATTTTCATTTTCTAAATCGGTAATTGCTGTTTGTAAAGGTGTTAAAATTGGTGCTAAATCCACAGCAACAGAAGTACCTCCTTCAATAGCAATAGTTAAGGTCGTAGCTGTTAAAGACGCAGAAGCTAAATTTTGGTTATCACTTGAAGGATCTACCCAAGCAGTTCCATCAAAATAGTACGTTTTATTTTCATCGGTATCATACACCAACATACCTGCAACTGCACTTGCACCTAAAGTTGTTCTATCCGCAGTAGTTAATCTATTTAACAACAACGCCTTATCTGTAGCAGCAAGATCTAGAGATGCATTAGCATCTGGAGTCATCGTAGCAATACCTGCTTGACCAGCAATAAATGTATTTCCTGTAATTGCAACATTACCATTTACTTCTAATTTCTCAGAAGCAGAATCGTCTCCCAAACTTATATTACCATTAGAAGCAACAAATAAAGAGTTTGTTGCAGCTCCTGGTTGCATTCTAAAAGGCAACAAAGTCCCATTAGTTATATCTCTTACAAAAAAGTTAGTTTCATTACCTCCAACATCCCAAGTTTGCGCCGGCCAACCATTAGCACCATTTTGCTCTAAACGTAATGTTGGCGTATCTCCATCTGTAACGTGTAACTCTACTACTGGTGCAGCATTACCAAATCCAACATTACCCGAGGCGTTAATGTATAGTGCATTGTTTCCAGCACCTGCTAAAATTCTAAAAGGATTTGTATTTGATGTAGCATCATCTATTGAAAAATAGTTAAGACCGCCATTAGCAGTATCGTTAATGGAAATTCTCCAGTCATTACCCGGAAAAGAGGCACTAGCAGAAGTATCGTCAAAATGAATTCTTAGATTATTTTCTTTAAGCCTAAAAGTATCAAAGCCAAAAGATTCACCATCTATAGCATCGAAACCGACAACTGCACTACCTTGTACTACTAAATCATCGACAAAAACTTGATCTTCCGGTACCGGAATATCTTGATCTTGTTGTGCGAAAAGTGTTGGGCTAAGTATAAGACATAGCAACATAAAAAAAAAGTTTTGTTTTTTCATAATATATATTAAGTTGATTATTAGCCTTCGAAAGGTAAATAAATTTAATACATCAGCAAAAAAACACCCTTTTAATACTTAAAAATCAGGGGTTTATACTTGGTTTAAAAAAAATGCAAACAAAATATTTTTCGACATCAAAACCATAGGAAGAGTTGGCATATTTACACTATAATTTTAATGCTTTTTTAGATTTTTCTAGCTGCTGCTGAAAAGTTTCAGCATCCAAATCTTTTTTCCAAGTGGGAACTAATTGGTTTAATATTTCTTTTCCTTCGGAAGTATTTAAAATTTCAGGAAAAGCTTTTTCTAAAACTTCCAGCATTACAGAAGGCGCAGTAGAAGCTCCAGGAGAAGCGCCTAACAAACAAGTAATACTCCCATCTTTACTACTTACTACCTCTGTACCAAATTGAAGTTTACCTCCTTCAAATTCGTCTTTTTTAATGATTTGTACGCGTTGACCAGCAACAAGAATTTCCCAATCTTCGCTTTTTGCTTCTTTAACAAATTTTCGTAATTCCTGCATTCTATCTTCATGACTAGAAGTGACTTGTTCAATTAAATATTTAGTTAAAGGCAAATTGTGCCAAAATGCACCAAGTAAAGGGGAAATATTATCCAATTGCACCGATTTAAATAAGTCAAGGTTTGAACCTTCTTTTAAAAACTTAGGACTAAAACCTGCAAAAGGACCAAAAAGCAGTTCGCGTTTTCCATTAATATATCTTGTATCTAAATGTGGTGTAGACATTGGTGGATCTCCAATTCCTGCTTTACTATACACTTTTGCATTGTGTTGTTTTATAATTTCTTCATTTTTACAAACCAACCATTCGCCACTAATAGGAAAACCGCCATAACCTTCTTTTTCATCAATCTCTACTTTTTGTAGTAACAACAAGCTTCCTCCTCCTGCGCCAATAAAAACATGTTTGGATTCTAGGTTGTATTTCTCTTTAGTTTCTAGGTTTTTTATTTCTACAGTCCAATCAATATCTGCGCTAGGATCTACATCTTGCACTTCCATATTACAATGCACAGGAGTATTGTATTTGGTTTCTAATATTTTAAAAAGACTTTTGGTAAGAGCTCCATAATTTACTTCTGTACCTCTTTCAATTCGGGAAGCAGCCAAAACTTCATCCTCCTTTCTATCTTGCATGATTAAAGGAAACCACTCCTTCATTTTATTAGAATCTCTTGTAAATTCTATGGTATTAAACATGAAATGATCTTTCATTGCATGGAAACGGTTTTCTAAATAATCGGCATTTCCCTTCCCTATAACCCAACTATGATGTGGCACAGCAGCTATAAATTCCTCAGGGCTTTCTAATAATCCTTCTTCTGCTAGATAGCTCCAAAATTGTTTAGAGATTTCAAACTGTTGGCAAATTTTAATGGCTTTTTCTATCGCTACCGATCCATCTTCATTTTCTGGACAATAATTAAGTTCACAAAGTGCAGAATGTCCTGTTCCAGCGTTATTCCATGCAGCAGAACTTTCTTGTGCAACGGCACTTAATCGTTCAACGATTAAAATTTTTAATTCTGGTTTTATAATTTTTGATATAAGTGCTAATGTGGCACTCATAATTCCTCCTCCAACACAAATTAAATCGTATTCTTTAACACTACTAATATCTTGCATTTTTTTTTATTATTTAGGCTTCAATATATGCAAGTCCTTTGAAATAATTAATTTTTAAATAAAAAAAAAGGTCGCAAAAAGCGACCTTTTAAATAAAACTTCTTTCTAATTAGAACAGTCTATAACCAATACCAACTCCTGCTATAAAAGGATTAATATCAACATCTGCACCAACCGTAGCTCCTAATGCTGTTGTTGCATCGACAGTAACATCTGTGTTTAACAATAAATATTTAGCATCTAAATTAACAAACCATTTATCAGTAATATCAAAGTCAAATCCTAATTGAAAAGCGAATCCGAAAGCGTTATCATATTCTACTTTATCTGCTACTGGACCAGATTTTTCATCAAAGAATAAAGAATAATTAACTCCTGCTCCAACATAAGGACGTACTAAATCTCCATTAAAATGATATTGTAATGTTAACGTTGGTGGCAACAATCTAACAGAACCTAAAGGAATATCACCCGCAGCTGTTGCAACTGCTTTTACATCATGTTTTGTTGTAGCCAAAATCAACTCTGCAGCTATATTTTTTGTAAAAAAATAAGTTAAATCTAATTCTGGTACATAATTATTGGTAATTTGAACATCACCTCCTATGGCTTCAATGGTAGCGGATTCATCTGGTGCAACGACTAAAGCTCTAACTCTAAGTTGAAATTTAGTATATCCTGTGTTTTCTGCTGATGTATTCTCCTGAGCATTAGCTGAAAAGAAAGTAAAACATGCCATTAAAGCGGTAATAAATATTTTTCTCATAATTAATTGGGTTAAAATTTTAAACAAAATTAATAGTGAAAAAGACCTTAAAAGATGACAAAAGTCATAGACTGACGTTTTATTTTTTTTCATTTTTAAGGAAAGAATAATACTTATAAATTAGCCTTAATTTTTAAATAAAATGAAGTAATTTTATAGTCAATTTACACTACAATGGAATTAAATAAATATATAGATCATACGCTTTTAAAAGCAACTGCAACTAAAGAAGATATTCTACAAATATGCAAAGAAGCTAAGGAATACAACTTCTTTTCGGTATGTATAAACTCTTGTTACGTAACACTAGTTAAAGAAGAATTAAAAAACACAACAGTAAAAACATGTAGTGTTATAGGCTTCCCTCTTGGTGCCATGAGTACTAATGCAAAGGTTGCGGAAACCAAGCAGGCTTTAAAAGATGGAGCCGATGAAATTGATATGGTTTTAAATATTGGACTTTTAAAAAGTCAAGATTATGAAGCCGTATCGCAGGATATTGAAGCGGTAAAAAAAGTAATACCAAATCATACGCTAAAAGTTATTTTAGAAACCTGTTATTTGGAAGAAAAAGAAATTATAAAAGCCAGTGAATTAGCTATTAACTCTGGAGCAGATTTTATTAAAACTTCTACAGGTTTCGGTACTGGAGGAGCAACAATAAAAGATGTAACACTTATGAAATCGGTTATTAAAAATGGAGATACAAAAATAAAAGCTTCTGGAGGAATTAGAGATACAAAAACAGCTATAACCTACATTAATCTGGGTGTGGACAGAATAGGTACCTCTAACGGAATTGCTATCGCTACAGGAAATACTGCCAAAGAAAATAATTACTAAAATTATATAAAACACAAAAAAGCTTTAAAAAGTTACAACTTTAAACAAAAAACATGAGCATACACATTGGCGCCAACAAAGGCGATATCGCAGAAACTATTTTACTTCCTGGTGACCCTTTACGCGCAAAATGGATCGCCGAAACTTTTTTTGAAAACCCAATTTGCTTTAATGAAGTAAGAGGTATGTTAGGCTATACGGGGACGTATCAAGGAAAGCGTGTTTCTGTAATGGGAACTGGAATGGGTGTGCCTAGTATTTCTATATATGCGCACGAATTAATTACACAATTTGGTGTTAAAAACCTTATTCGAGTTGGTAGTTCTGGTTCATACCAAAAGCATATTAAAATTAGAGATGTAGTTTTGGCTATGGCTGCCTCTTCGAATTCAGGAGTAAATGAACTCCGTTTTGGAGGTGCAGACTACGCGCCTACTGCTAATTTTGAGTTATTTCAAAAAGCTGTAGAAGCAGCAAAAACTAAAAATGTTGCAATAAAAGCTGGAAATGTTTTTACTAGCGATGAGTTTTATGCTGACGATTTTGAATCGTATAAAAAATGGAGCAAATTTGGTGTCCTATGCGTCGAAATGGAAACTGCTGGTTTGTATACAGTTGCTGCAAAGCATAACGCAAATGCACTAACAATACTTACTATTTCGGACTCTTTAGTAACTGGGGAAACAACAACAAGTAAAGAAAGAGAAACTACCTTTAAAGATATGATAGAAATTGCCTTAGAATTAGCATAAGCCTTTATTTCACTATTATGTCTTTTAGTTCTATTTTGGATAATAATTTTAAATTCCCCTTTTCAAAAGCCTTGTCTGTTTCTATAAGATGTAGGCTTTTGTCTTTAGGAGCATAATTATTATAATCTACAAAACGTAAACCATTAACGATTCTTACATTATAGGCTTCACGAAAACGCATACCAACACCAGATACTTCTTGATAAGAGTATGCTAAATAATCTACAGTATATGTTTCAGAATTAATCCAATACACGAAAACATCTTCGTAATCTTCACCGCCTCCCTCTTGATTAAAAGTTACTTTAATTTTATGATACTTTTTTCCTTTAACAACTACTTCCCCTAGTTTGTTTTTAATAACAGCTGAATCATTTAAACCATAAGGAAGCAAAGCAAAATAATGCACAGAATTAACTGAAGCTTCATATTTTACAGCCACACTATCTGCTATCGTTATAGCTTTATCATCTATAAACCTTGTAAATCCTTTATTATTTAAAACATCACGAATTATAGAAACAGAGTCTTTAAACACACGTTCGTACTGATATTTTTCTGTATCACGAATAGCCTTGTAATGCTTGTCTCTAAAATTAAAATCAATTTCTGCAGTTACATATTTTTCCCCTCCTGCTACCTCAATTGCCTTATCAACAATAGCATTTGCTGTTTCTGTTTTTTTTGAATTACAAGCAATAAAAAGAAAACAAACGACAACTATATATTTTAAATTTTGCATGAATTATTTTTTTCTTTAGGTTGTCGCAAAATTATTCAATTAATAACATTTAAGTACTTAATTTAATTGTGTAATTTTGGCAACCATGCAAAACACTGTAAACATAAAAAACAAAAAAGCAAGATTCGAATACGAGATACTCGATAAATATACTGCTGGAATTGTTTTAACTGGAACCGAAATAAAATCTATTAGAGATAGTAAAGCCTCTATTGCAGAAAGTTTTTGCGAGTTTAATGAACAAGGAGAACTGTTTGTTATAAACATGACTATTCAAGAATATGTTTATGGTAACTATTATAACCACAGGCCAAAAGCAGAACGTAAACTTTTGTTAAACAAGCGTGAGTTAAAAAAACTAGCCAAAGATGTAAACACAAAAGGTTTGACAATTGTTCCGCTTCGATTATTTTTAAACGAAAAAGGTTTGGCTAAACTAGACATAGCTCTTGCTAAAGGTAAAAAGCTTTTTGACAAAAGAGAGACGATGAAAGACAGAGATAATAAGCGTGATCTAGATCGAATTAAGAAAAATTTTTAATCAACACACAAACATTCTTTATTAACAATCCTTTTTTATTTCTACAACTCCCTCAAAATAAGGTTTATTGTTCCTTGTTAATAAACATAATTTATAAATAAGTAATATAACATTAACGTATTTACGTACTGAATCTGTGCCTATATTTTATTAATTCTTATCTTCTAATAGAGGTACAAAACGAAACTCGCCAAACTCGTGTTTTTCAAATTCTTTTTCTCCTTTTCTAATAAATAAGGTCATCGTTTGTACATCGCCTCCTACCGGAATAACTAAACGCCCTCCAATGGCTAACTGGCTTAACAAAGGTGTTGGAACAAAAGGAGCCCCAGCTGTTACAATAATACTAGCAAAAGGCGCTTCTAATTTTAAACCTTTATAACCATCTCCAAAAATGAGTTTCTTTGGCCTGTAGCCAAGTTTAGGTAAAAACTTACTCGTTTTTTTAAAAAGTTCTTGTTGTCTTTCTATACTATACACTTTTGCCCCTAACTCGCACAAAACTGCTGTTTGATAACCACTTCCTGTACCAATTTCTAAAACTTTATCGGTAGGTTTTACTTGTAATAATTCCGATTGAAAAGCGACTGTATATGGTTGCGAAATAGTTTGATCTGCCGCAATAGGAAAAGCTTTATCTTGGTATGCATGATCTAAAAAACTGGAATCCATAAACAAATGTCTAGGTATTTTTCTAATAGCAGCTAGAACTTGTTTATCTTGTATTCCCTTAGCAACTAGAACATCCACTAGTTTTTGCCTTAATCCTTGGTGTTTAAATGTATCTTTCAAAAAAGTAAGTTCGTTTAGGATGCTAAAATTAAACAAAGATTTTAAAGACCATAAATAAAAATGCAAAAAAAAAGCATCAAATTAGAATAACTTGATACTTTCTTTTTAGAGAATTATCTTTTAATTACTTACAATAATTTTATATGTTGTAACATCTTCTTTACCTACTAAAGCGATCATTTCTTTTGCTTTCTCTAAAGAAGCCGAATACCCTCTTGCTGTTCCATAATTACTCTCTACTTCCCACAAATACATGTCTTTTTTGTAATTATTATAGTAGGTATCTACTTTAGTTTTTAAGGTTTTAACTTGTAAATCGGATGTGCCATTACTTGCTGAAATAGTAGTTGATATAAAAAATACTCCGCTTAATGTTATGATTAATTTTTTCATGATTTTATAGAATTTTAGTTAAACAATATGTGCTCTTATAAGTAGTACATTATATTTACGTTTTACGCTTTAACAATAGATTTCGCACAAATCACAAACTTACGTTAAAAGGTAGTTAAGGCTTTCTTAATAGGAATTCCTTTAAAAAGATTCCGGAGAATTAACAATTAAAAAATTAAAAATCTTATTTTTGTTAAAAACGTAAAAGTATGCTGAAAGCAGGTGTTCTTGGTGCTGGTCATCTTGGGAAAATTCATTTAAGATTACTTCATCAATCTAAAAAATACAACCTTGTTGGTTTCTATGATGCTAACAAAGAAAATGCAAAAAAAGTTGCTGCCGAATTTGGTTACACTTATTTTGATTCTATTGACAAACTT
Source organism: Lacinutrix cladophorae (assembly GCF_053604645.1). NCBI lineage: Bacteria > Pseudomonadati > Bacteroidota > Flavobacteriia > Flavobacteriales > Flavobacteriaceae > Lacinutrix > Lacinutrix cladophorae. The sequence goes on from NZ_JBSHNR010000108.1 coordinate 156,061, forward strand.
ATTGAAGCTGTAGACGTGGTAGACATAGTCACGCCTACACTTTCTCATTACGATTGTGCAAGACAAGCGATAGCAAAAGGCAAACATATTTTTATTGAGAAACCAATAACCAATACCGTTGAAGAAGCTGAAACCCTTAGAACTTTAGTTGCCGAATATGGTGTAAAAGGTCAAGTTGGTCATGTTGAAAGATTTAACCCAGCCTTTATTGCTGTTAAAGACATGCTTGACAAACCAATGTTTATTGAAGCACATCGTTTAGCCGAATTTAATCCTCGTGGCACAGATGTTCCCGTAGTTTTAGATTTAATGATACACGATATAGACATTATATTAAGCGTAGTACAATCTAAAGTAAAACATGTTAGTGCTAGTGGAGTATCTGTAATTAGTGACACGCCAGATATCGCTAATGCAAGAATAGAGTTTGTAAATGGCTGTGTAGCTAACCTTACAGCAAGTAGGATTTCTTTAAAAAACATGCGAAAAACACGTTTCTTTCAACGTGATGCATATGTTTCTGTAGATTTTTTAGAAAAAAAATGTGAGGTAGTTAAAATGAAAGATGCCCCAGAAACTCCTGGCGATTTCGACATGATTCTACAAAATGCGGAAGGTGTAAAAAAACAAATTTATTTCGATAACCCTGAAGTAGATGGAAATAACGCTATTCTTGACGAATTAGAAACTTTTGCAGATGCAATAAATAACAACACAAAACCTATTGTAACCCTACATGATGGTACAGAAGCTTTACGTGTAGCTAACATGATAATTGATCAATTTTAGTAGACACGGTAAACAAATAAAAACAAACGAACAATTAATCACAATTTCCTTTAACAGGAAAAAATATAACTTCTCTTTTTTATGAAAAACGTAGCAGTAATTGGAGCTGGAACCATGGGGAATGGAATTGCGCATACTTTTGCACAATCTGGATTCCAAGTACAACTTATAGACATTAGTGAAGCATCTCTAGAAAGAGGCATGCAAACCATTGCTAAAAATTTAGACAGAATGGTCGCTAAAGGAAAAATTACAGAAACGGACAAAGCAAACACTTTAGGAAACATTACAACCTTTACTACTATTCCAGAAGGCGTTAAAAACGCCAGCCTTGTTGTAGAAGCAGCAACAGAAAATGTAGATTTAAAACTTAATATTTTTAAACAATTAGACAAAACTTGCGCGGAAGACACCATCTTAGCATCTAACACCTCATCTATCTCTATAACGCAAATTGCTGCAGTTACTAATCGTCCAGAAAAAGTAATTGGTATGCATTTTATGAATCCTGTACCAATTATGAAATTGGTTGAAATCATAAGAGGTTACAATACAAGTGACGCAGTAACACAAACCATCATGGAACTTTCTAAACAATTAGGAAAAACGCCTACAGAAGTTAACGATTACCCTGGTTTTGTTGCCAATAGAATTTTAATGCCAATGCTTAATGAAGCAATTGAAACCTTATACAACGGCGTAGCGGGAGTACAAGAAATTGACACCGTTATGAAGCTTGGTATGGCGCATCCAATGGGACCATTACAATTAGCAGATTTTATTGGGTTAGATATATGCCTTTCTATTTTAAATGTAATGTATGACGGGTTTAAAAACCCTAAATACGCGCCTTGCCCACTGTTAGTAAATATGGTAAGTGCTGGTAAATTAGGGGTAAAATCTGGAGAAGGTTTTTATGATTATTCTGAGAGCAGAAAAGCAGAACATGTTGCTAAGCAATTTTTGAAGTAAAAAATAATATGTTGTGAAAAAAGATTGCCAAGTCCTTCGTTCTCGCAATGACAAATAAAAAATATGGCAACGATAAAACCTTTTAAAGCAGTTAGACCTACACGAGACAAAGTAAGTCTGGTTGCCTCACGCTCCTATCAAACCTACACGCAAGCAGAACGAGAAGCGCGATTAGATTACAATCCGTTTTCGTTTTTACACATTGTAAATCCTGGTTACAAATATGCACATGAAATTACTGGGGAAGAACGCTATACTTTAGTAAAGAATAGATATTCAGAATTTAAAGAAGATAACATTTTTGTTCAAGATAAAAAGCCTTCCTTTTACATTTATAAAATTGTAGATAGAGAAAAGCAGATTTTTCATGGTATCGTTGCTGCAACAAGTGCAGAAGATTATGAAAATAATATTATTAGAAAACACGAAGACACTTTAGAGCATCGCGAAACCATTTTTAAAGAATATTTAAAAACGGTTGGATTTAATGCAGAACCTGTACTACTCACCTATCCTGATAATAAAATTATTGCTTCCATTTTAAAGGAAACCGAAAAGGAACGAGCAGAATTTGAGTTTACAACAACCTATAGAGACACACACTATCTTTGGAAAATAGAAGACGAAACAACTATTAAAACCATTACTGAAGAATTTAAAAACATGGAAACCATCTATATTGCAGATGGGCATCATCGTTGTTCCTCTTCCTATTTATTAAGCAAAGATTTAAAAGAAAGCAACCCCAATCACAACGAGAAAGAAGCTTATAATTTCTTTATGAGTTTTCTAATACCTGAATCCGAACTTCGTATTCATGAATTTAATAGACTGGTTAAAGATTTAAATGGCCTATCTAAAGAGGCCTTTCTAATTAAATTAGATACTGCTTTTAGAATTGAAAACAGAGGGATAATACCATATAAACCAAGTAAAAAACATCATTTTAGCATGTATTTAGATGGCGATTTTTATTCTTTATATTTACGAAAAACAAAGTATTCCTTTATTAATTCGTTAGACGCTTTAGATGCACAACTGCTTTATAAAACAATTTTGCAACCTATTTTAGGTATTGACGATTTAAGAAATGACAGAAGGATTAAATATTTGAACGGAAAGAAAGATATTATCAATTTAAAAAGCAGCATCGATAATGGTGAATTTGCAGTCGGTTTTGGTATGGTTCCTGTATCGATTCCAGAAATGAAACAAATAGCAGACGATGGACTAAAAATGCCTCCGAAGAGCACTTATATTGAACCTAAATTACGAAGTGGCGTAACCATTTATGAATTTTAGCTTTAAGGCTAAAAAATAAAAATTATTTGTCATTCTGATCGCAGTCGAGCAACCTGAGGAATTACTAAAATGAGTCAATAACATTAATAAAATTTCTGCTTGTGCAGGAAATAATATGAGCATAACAAAAAATTTACAAGACATACAATCGCAGCTACCAAAAAACGTAACACTTGTTGCTGTTTCTAAAACCAAACCTGTAAGCGACATCATGCAAGCATATCAATCTGGACAACGCATTTTTGGCGAAAATAAGATTCAAGATATGGTAGAAAAGTTTGATGAGATGCCAAAAGATATCCAATGGCACATGATTGGTCATGTACAACGAAACAAAGTAAAGTACATGGCACACTTTGTACGTTTAATTCATGGTGTAGAAAACTTTAAAACATTAAAAGAAATTGACAAACAAGCTGCGAAACATAACCGAATTATAGATTGTTTGTTACAAATAAAAATAGCTTCCGAAGACTCTAAATTTGGTATGACTGCTAATGAAACTTCCGAAATATTACAATCAAAAGAATTTTCAGAATTAAAAAACGTTAATGTAATTGGTGTTATGGGAATGGCTACTTTTACCGATAACGAAGAACAAATCCGAAGTGAATTTAATCTATTAAAGTCTACTTTTAATGACTTAAAGCTATACAATCAAAAGCTAACAACCATATCCATGGGAATGAGTGGCGATTATAAACTAGCAATAGATTGCGGCAGTACTATGGTTCGCGTTGGAAGTAGTATATTTGGCGTACGTAACCAATAGAGAATATAGAAAATCAATTTTTAAAATAAAAAATTAGTTTCGACAATAAATACTATGAAATCAAAAACTAAATAACTTTTAGTTTTTAACTATTAAATTTTAAATGTATTGTACACAATAGTAGACATAGAAACCACAGGTGGAAAGTATAATGAAGAAGGAATTACAGAGATTGCTATCTACAAATACAATGGTCACGAAATAGTAGACCAATTTATAAGCCTAGTAAATCCAGAACGAGAAATACAACCTTTTGTAGTTAACCTTACTGGAATAAACAGCAATATGTTACGTAATGCTCCTAAGTTTTACGAGATTGCAAAACGCATTGTAGAGATTACTGAAGAAACAATTTTAGTAGCACATAATGCTAAATTTGATTATAGAATTTTACGTACAGAATTTAGACGATTAGGTTTCGATTTTAAACGTAAAACCCTTTGCACAGTAGAACTCTCTAAAGAACTTATTCCAGATCAGCCTTCCTATAGCTTAGGTAAACTAACCAGAGCTTTAGGAATCCCTGTTGCAGATAGACATAGAGCTTCTGGAGATGCATTTGCAACAGTCAAGCTCTTTAAAATGCTACTAGATAAAGATTTGAAAAAAAATATTATTCAAGAATCTATTAGACAAGAACCTAAGAATCAAGTAGAATCGAGATTATTAAATATTATAGAAACTTTACCATCAATAACTGGAGTCTATTTTATGCATAAAGCAGATGGCGAAATTATTTATATTGGTAAAAGCAAAAACATAAGAAAACGAGTAAACCAACACTTTACGGGAACTTCCCATAAATCTAAAAAAATACAATTACAAGTAGCTACTGTAACCTACGAATCCTGTGGAAGTGAACTAGTCGCTTTATTAAAAGAAAGCGAAGCTATTAAACAGAACAAGCCTATTTACAATAGAGCTTTAAGAAAAACCATTTTTACGCACGCATTATATAGTTATACAGACGAAAAAGGCTATATCAACCTAAAAATTGATAAAGTAGATGGACGCAAAAAACCAATAACCACTTTTAGCAATAGACAAAGTGCAAAAAGTTTTATGTTTAGCAGAACAGAAGAATACAACCTTTGTCAAAAATTAAATGGTTTATACGATACCAAAACAAGCTGTTTTAATTACTCCATTAAATCTTGCGAAGGTGCTTGCATACAAGAAGAAGAGGTAGAAAACTATAACAAACGTGTACTACAACTTATTAATAAAAATGCATTTGTTAGCGAAAACATTGTAATTATAGACCGAGGTCGTGATATCGATGAACGCGCGGCAATTCTAATTCAAAATGGCGTATTTAAAGGCATAGGATTTTACAATCTAAACTATCAAATAAACAATATAGATGTTTTAGAATCTATTATTACTCCAATGGAAAACAATAGAGATACCCAACATATTATTAAAAGTTATTTAAGACGAAATAAAAGAATAAAAGTTTTAACTTTAGATTAGAATGAATAAACCTTACCTACTTTTATCCTTACTCATCACTACAACCTTTTTGGGACAATCACTACGGTTTACTTGTGGATTAAAGAATTTTACCCATCTTAAAAAAAACAATAAATAAAGTAGTTAGTATACAAAACAACACATCTATTGTATTAAAAAGGAAGTAATAAATCTTTTTCACTACTTTTGAAACTATGAGTAACACATCTTACAAAAACTGGAAAGAAAGACTTCATGAAATTATTTATGAAGCAGATACTCCTGCAGGTAAATTATTTGATGTAGTATTACTTGTTGCAATTATTGCAAGTATCTTACTAGTTATGCTAGAAAGTGTAAAAAGCATCGATATAAAATATCATAATCTTCTTAATATTTCAGAATGGATAATAACGATTTTATTTTCTATAGAATATATAGCAAGAATTATAACGGTAAATAAGCCTTTAAAATACATTACTAGTTTTTATGGTGTTATAGATTTACTTTCTACAATTCCAAAATACTTATCGCTAATTTTTGGAGGAGTTCATGCACTTGCAGCCTTAAGAGCTTTACGTTTATTACGCGTATTTAGAATATTAAAACTGGCACGTTACTTAGGAGCTTCAAACAATTTGGTAAATGCTTTAAAAGCAAGTAGAGCAAAAATATCTGTGTTTTTATTTGCAGTGATAATTGTTGCTGTTATTTTAGGTACTATCATGTATATGATTGAAGGCGAAGAAAATGGTTTTACAAACATTCCTAAAAGTGTATATTGGTGCATTGTAACACTTACAACTGTAGGTTTTGGTGATATTGCTCCACAAACCCCTTTGGGGCAATTTATAGCATCTTTAGTCATGATTTTAGGGTACGGAATTATTGCGGTACCAACAGGAATTGTTTCTGCAGAATATACCAACCAAAACAAAGAAGAAAAACAAAAAAAAGAGGATACTGTCCACGTAAACTCTCAATCTTGCAGAAATTGTTTAAAAGAAAAACACCAAGACAACGCAGACTTTTGTTATAATTGTGGTGAAAAACTGCATCCTTAAATAACGCCTTTTGATTATTACTCCTAAATACCTAATTTCTATAGTTGGACCAACAGCAATTGGGAAAACAAGCCTTAGTATTAAACTTGCGCAACATTATAATACCGAAATTATTTCGGCAGATTCTAGACAATTTTTCAAAGAAATGCAAATTGGCACTGCTGCTCCTACTCCACAAGAATTGGCTGAAGCGAAACATCATTTTATTCACCATAAATCTATTCAAGAGGAATACAGTGTTGGCTCTTTCGAAAAAGATGCGATACAAAAACTTGAAGAGCTACATAAAATGCATGATGTAGTAATTATGGTTGGTGGTTCAGGATTATATGTAGATGCCGTAACTAAAGGATTAGATTATTTTCCAGATGTAGATAAAAGCATTCGAGAAAAACTGAATATTCGGTTAAAAAACGAAGGTTTAGAAACGCTTCAAAAACAATTAAAAGAATTAGACGAAGCGACTTATAATACCATTGCATTAAAAAATCCCCAACGGGTTATTCGAGCACTAGAAGTCTGTATTGGCACAGGAAAACCCTATGCTTCTTTTATTAATAAAGAAAAAAACAGGAGGCCTTTTAAAACAATAACTATTGGTTTAACAGCAGATCGAGATATTATTTATAACCGAATTAATACACGTGTAGATATTATGCTAGAAGAAGGTTTGCTAGACGAAGTGAAAAAATTAATTCCAAACAAAAAATTAAACGCCTTAAACACTGTTGGTTATAAGGAGATTTTTAATTATTTTAGTGAAACGTGGTCGTTAGAATTTGCAATCAGCGAAATAAAAAAGAATTCTCGCAGATTTGCTAAGCGTCAACTTACGTGGTTTAAAAGAAATGAGAAAACCTTATGGTTTGATTATAAAACAGCACTAGAACCAATAATTAAAAAAATCACACATGAAATCAATACCAAATAGAATACCCTGTGTTTTCATAATGCTAAGTTTTCTTCTACTTTCTTGTGAAAAAAAAGAACATAGAAACCCGCTAATAGATTACAGTGCTAAAAACGAATTGCTTTTTGTTGAAACCATGCAAAAACATTTAAATGCCGTTTCAAATAAAGACTTAAAAACCTTAAAAAGCACTCTATCTCCAAAAGGAAATATGCAACTTATTTTACCAAAAACAGAAATCACCAATACTGTTGCCGATTTTATAGCATATCATAAAGCATGGTTTGCATCGAAAACACCATGGACTTTTGAAACTAAAATATTAAATACAGAAATTGGAACCGATTTTGGCATCGCTATTACCGAAATCATATATCGAGAACCCGAAAGAAATGGAAAACCCTATTTTAATAGAATGCATGTAAGTTATGCGCTTCAAAAAATAGATAACACTTGGTACATCATAAAAGATCACGCTAGTTCTATTGAAAAATCTACTGACCTAAAGCAAGAATAACTCTTAATAATTAAATATATCTATCCTTAAAAACAAATAGATGAGTCGAGCAACAACCATCCAAGAAGTTTTAAATCAATTAGACGCTATTATAGAACAAGCTATATTAAATAATGATAGAGTTGGCTTATTTGCTTTTATATACCGAAGAACGACTGCTGAAATACAAAAGGAAATTTTATTAGGAAATTTTGAAGATAATGAACGTTTAGAAAAATTAGATGTTGCTTTTGCAAACCTTTATTTAGATGCTCATGCTAATTATTCTAAAAAGACACCTGTAAGTAAATCCTGGGAATTTGCGTTTTATGCCAAAAACGAAAGTCTTACTATTTTACAGCACATACTTTTAGGTATGAATGCACATATAAATTTAGACCTGAGTATTTCTACAAGTACAACGATGGTGAATTCTAATTTAATTACAATTGAAAACGATTTTAATAAAGTAAATGATATTCTTTTTCATATTGTTAATGAAATGCAAGACCGACTAAGTAAGGTGTCACGCCTTATGTTTCTCTTAGATTTTATTGGAAAAAAAACCGATGAAAAAATAATAGACTTTAGTATGCGAAAAGCAAGACAACAAGCTTGGAATAATGCTAATTTATTATGGGCTTTAGGAAATAACAACAATACTGAAGCTATAAATAAAATTGACTTACTGGTTGTAAAGCTTTCCCAAATTATTAAATCGCCAAAATCTAAAATTTTAAAATTTGCCTTACAACTTATAGGTAAATTTGAAGAAAAAAATGTTGGCCTTATTATATCTAAACTTAAAGCTTAAAAGTCTCAGCTAATTTTTTTAAAAAAAACATAAAATAAAAAATCCAACTTAAAAAAGTTGGATTTTTTATTTATATATACTAGAATTTTAAGCTTCTGTATTAACTACTAGTCTAAAGCCTTCACCATGTATGTTTAATATTTCTACCTTTTCATCCAGTTTTAAATATTTACGTAGCTTCGCTATATAAACATCCATACTTCTAGAGGTGAAATAATTATCGTCTCTCCAAATTTTTGTTAATGCTAATTCTCTAGGCATTAAATCATTTTCATGTAAAGCTAACAAGCGTAAAAGTTCATTCTCTTTAGGAGATAATTTTACTTGTTCACCTCCATTGTAAGTTAAAAAACGAAGTTTAGAGTTTAAATCAAAACCTCCAATTTTAAACTCAAACTGTTTACTATCAGCAACAGTATCTGAAGCTTTACGTTGAATAATTGCTTTAATTTTCATTAATAACACTTCGCTATCAAATGGCTTGTTTAAATAATCATCTGCACCAACTTTGTATCCTTTAAGAACATCTTCTTTCATTGCTTTTGCAGTTAAGAAAATAATTGGCACTTCTGTATTTTTCTCGCGTATTTCTTTAGCTAAAGTGAAACCATCTTTATAAGGCATCATGACATCTAAAATACATAAATCGAAATCATCTTTTTTGAATTTTTCAAAGCCCTCCATACCATTTTTGGCATGTGTAACTTCGTAATCATTCATCATTAAATAATCTTTTAAAACGGTTCCGAAATTTGGGTCGTCTTCTACTAATAATATCCTCTTTTGTTGTTCGTTCATAGCTTTATGATATTAATGGAAGCCTTATTGTAAAAATACTTCCTTTGTCTTTTTCACTTTCTACTGATATGTGACCATGATGGTCGTCTATCATTCTTTTTACATATGCAAGACCTAATCCGTGTCCTTTTACATTATGTATGTTTCCTGTGTGTTCTCTATAAAATTTTTCAAAAACACGTTTTTGAGCTATTTTGCTCATACCACTTCCATGGTCTTTAATTTTTAATAGAATATTTTCTCCTACATTTTCTGTAGAAACTTCTATTTCTGGTGCTTCTGGAGAATACTTAATAGCATTGTCCAAAATATTTACTATCACATTGGTAAAGTGAGTATCATTAGCTAAGACCGAAGTCTTATCTGCTATAAGGTTTGTTTTTAAATATCCCTTCTTATCTTCTATAATTAACTCTACATGTGTAATTGCATCTTCTATTAAGTCGTGCAAGTCTACATTTTCCTTACTAATGTTTAGTTCATTTTTTTCAAGTTTAGATATTCTTAGTACATTTTCTACTTGTGCATGCATGCGTTTATTCTCATCTTTTATCATGCTGAGATAACGAAGCACTTTTTCTTTATCGTCTATAATTTTTGGATTTCTTATAGCATCTAAAGCCAAGTTAATAGTAGCAATAGGTGTTTTAAACTCATGCGTCATATTATTAATGAAATCTGTTTTAATTTCCGAAATTTTTCGTTGTCTAAAAAGCTGCAATAATGCACTCGCGTAAGCTAAAATAATAATGCCAGTAAATACTATAGACAAAATCATCATGCTAATTATTGAAGACCAAATAAATTTATTGTGTTCTGGAAAATTTACAAGCAATCTATAATTATTATCGTTTAATTCGTTTTCAAAAATTGGCACACTAAAAGTAGATGCATTTTGTAACTCGAATGCTTCACTGTGTACTTTTGTTGCTAGATCATTATCGTAAATTGCATATTGAAAATCTATATTAATATTATCTTCATTAAGCTGTTTTTTTAATAATCTATTAATTTCTTTATTTAAAACTCTTTTATGAATTGGCATTCTACTAGCAAATGTTCTAAAAGCTTTTTCAAAATTTATTTTTTCTGCTTCTGTAAGTCTTCCTGAGTTAGAAATACTTAATACAGGATTCATATTTAAATCGGAATCAGTTCCGTTAGAATTTGAATAAATTTTGGTTTCCGAATTGCTTAGTATTCTTTGTATATTAATACTATCTCTATCTAAACCTATGTCAAAGAACGCGGAAGACAATGTGTGATTCTCTTCAAAAATACCACTCTTATACACTATCGTTTCGTTAGTGTTTTGGTTTTGTTGTACTATAAATAAGTTCTTAATTGCTACAGTGTCTGCTTGCTTTTTTTGTTCTGCAAGCTGTTGAAACATGGTGTAATACTTATCTAGCTCCTTATTTTCAATAGCAGCTGTTGTATAACTTAATGCTTTTTTTACATTAAAATTAAACTGCTCTTTTTTATTATCTACCGAGTTTTTAATATAATATGCTTGTACAGAAATAATTCCTATAAGCGATAAACTCATTAAAATAATTAGTAAGATGAATAACTTTTTGCTCATCTGGTCAAAATTAACATTTTAACATTTAGGTGTTATAGCTTTTAACCTTACATTAACAAAAATGTTAAAATTATAGACTTATAATTGATTTAAGTAACTCATTATGGGTTTTTTGCACCTGAAAAATAGTATCTTCTAAAATATCGTTATAAATTACATACTGAGACAATGCTATTTTCTCTTCGTCTTTCCATTGATTATTCATAATTGCTTCAATTTTAGAAACTGTTGTATTGTCTCTTTTTAACAAACGTTCCATTCGCGTATCTATTGCTGTTGTTACAGTTATTATATAATCGCAATGTTTGTAGCTTCCATTTTCAAATAAAATAGCTACTTCTTTAATGATGTATGGTGCATCTTGTTTTTTAAGCCATCTTTTAAAATGTTGCGCTACTTTTGGATGTACTATAGCATTCATTTTTTTTAATAAACTTTCGTCATTAAAAATAAGCTTCGCTAAATACGGTCTGTTAAGTTTTTCATTTTTATACGCATCTTCGCCAAAAAGCGCTATTAACTTTCTCTTAATAACTTTAGACCTGTTCATGAGCTTTTTAGCTTCATCATCAGCAATGTAAATAGGCACTCCAAGTTTATTAAACTCTTTTGCAACTGTAGTTTTCCCACTACCAATCCCACCTGTAAGACCAACTATTTTCATGTGTTATATTGTAATTAATACGTAATATTACTTACGTGCTTGAAGTTTCATTCTGTAATAATAAATTCAATAAACTCTTGCTTGATTTTAAAGTGCTTTACGGCTTCTGGCTTTTTATCAAGCTTAGGTACTAAATACGTTTGTCCTTTTACTAGTTTACTATAATCACAAATTACTTTAAAATCTTTGGCTTCTATGGAGTTAAATTTAGCCAAACTTGTATAATAGGAAACATTTACTGTCTTTGGAAAGTGTTTTAGCTTAATATCTACAGGCACATTTATTATTTGTACAACAATTGGTAATGTCCCTTCTGTATACTTTTCAACTTTAGCTTCAACATCAATTTTATGCACAGAAAACTTTAAATCTTTAGCTAAGTCATCCAGTTTTAAATTTATAGATTTTGAAATGTTTTGATTTACATTACTAAGAGTAATCGTGTCTGTCTCTATTTTATCCATTTTATCTAATATGGCTTTTGCTCCAATTATTTTAACCGAATCGGGTTGCAAAACAATATTATCTGTTAGGTTATAACCAGGGCTATAACTTATTTTAGAAAGTAATTTAATAGGGACAGTTTTAACTGCATTTATATCATAAGCAAACCACAAACTGTCTGGAACAATATTTACCAATTCTATATTTTTATTAAATTGATTGTGTAATGCTGCAAATGCTTTGTTTTTACTCCAAATGTAAGCAGAATCTGTTTTATCAATATGTTTAGAAAAATCTATTCGTATTTTAGGTTTAGAAAAATGGTATTGCAATAAATCGAACCCATACGTTTTTATAGTAATTTCTAATACTTGACTCGTATCGTTAAGTATTACTTCTTCTTCGGGAATATTAATTTTATCAATATTAAAAACAAAAGTATTTGTATAGCTTTTAGATAATTTAGTAAGTAACAAAATACCAAATGCTAATGCCAAAAACAGTAAAAAAATATTAATTTTTTTTGTTTTTATAAACGATAAAAATTCTAATTTAATCTTATTTAACATTATTTTTTAAAGAATAATTCTGGAAATTGATCTTCGGGTATTTTATTTAATAAACCGACAATAAAAGTCGATTTAAAAAAACCATACCCATAACCATAAAACTGAATACAAATTGCAAGCATAGATTGTATAGCAATAACTATATTTTTTGTTTTTAATATAGCTAAAACAAATGCTAAAACAAAGTACAATGCATATACATATAACAAAACTTTATAATGAAATAAACACAAAACTATAGCTAGAATAAATCCGAAACTAAAAATACTAGGAAACCAATACGTGATTTTCTTTGTTTGTGGATGCCAAGCATTAAGAATTGGCCTCACCATACCAAATTTATATACTTGTGTATAGAATTTAGACCAAGAAATTCTTCTTTTATGATATACATAAGCCTCAGGAATTAATTTTGTTTGGTAGCCAAGTTTCCATAAACGAATAGATAAATCGGGGTCTTCACCAGGATGAATGGAGCCAAATCCTTTTGTTTTAAGGAATGCTTTTTTTGAAATCCCCATGTTAAAACTTCGGGGTTGAAACTTATTTACGCTATTCTTATTCCCTCTAATTCCTCCAGTAGTAATAAAGGATGTCATTGCGAAATTTATAGCTTTTTGTAAATTGGTAAACGAAGTATCTGCTGCATCTGGACCTCCAAAACAGTCTACATACTCTTTATCTAGACTATTACTAACTTCATTTAAATATTGTGAAGGCAAAATACAATCACTATCTAAAATAATAAAATAGTTACCGGTCGCTTTATACATTCCAAAATTTCTAGAATCACCAGGACCTGAGTTGGACTTAAAATAGTATGCTATATCTAATTGATCTGTATATTTATTTACAACCTCTTTAGAGGTCTTTGTCGAGCCATCTTCTACAATAACAACTTGAAAGCTTGCTTTTGTTTTTAATAGCGTAAAACTATGCAATAACTCATCAATTTCTTGAGGTCTGTTATAAACAGGAATAATAAATGAAAAGTCTAAATGCATGCTACAAATGTAAGACAATCGAATAAATTATTATCTTTCAAAAATCAGTATCTTTATATAAAATTGTATTAACAATGAGTTCAAAAAATATTTTTATTCATATTCCTAAAACTGGAGGCACTACAATTAATTGTGTGATGAATAAAACAGAATGGCAAACCAAACCAGATTTTAATTATAGACATATTTTATATGAAACTAAAAGGTCTAATTCGAAAGATATTTTTAATCCATTAAACTACAATAAATATGATGCATATCATATATTCATGTTGTTAAGAAATCCTATAGACAGACTTATTTCTGAATACTATTTTATTAAAGACAGACAAGAGTTTATGTCACTAATTAAACCAGTGCCAAGAAATTTAAAAGAATATATTAAAAGTAAACAAACGCAAAACTATATGATTGGTTTCCTATTAGGAAAAAGAATGTATGACGAAGAATTAGTAACCCAAAGCGACTACGATTTAGTTATTAATACGATTAACAACTTACCTATTAATGTTGGTGTTTTTGAAGAATACGCAAAATCACTACAACACTTTAGTTCTATTACAGGAATAAAATTACCGAAAAACATTGATATTAAACGAATAACACTTAATAGGCCTAAGCTTGATAAGGTATCTCAAGAGATTAAAGATTTAGTAATAAAACATAATGCCTTAGATTTTAAGCTATATAATTATTGCGTAAAAAAGTTTGAAGAAAACACCAAAGATTTAAAACAAAATAAATCTTTAAATTTTAGAGGAGATAAATATAATTATGTATTGAAATATACAGAGCGATTTAACCTTTTAGAAATAGGAATTAAAAACAAAAAATTTATTTATAACAATACCGCTTTTTTTCAAGAGTTAAATAATTATTTACACCATAGTTTAAAACTTAAAGATGGAGAAGAATATGTTTCTATGTGGAATGCTTGTTTTATTAAGACTATTAACAGCACCTATACGAACTCTCCATTATCGATTCAACTTAATAAATTAAAGGACGAAAAAGATCCTTTAAAAAATACCGAAGCGATATGCAGTGTAATAAATAAAACCATAATGGGGAACTCCTTTCTTAAATACAATAAGAAGCTACATTTTAATAAAAATTTAATACCAGAAAAAGCATCTAATACAAATACAAGCTTTTTTACTTCAATTAAAAACAAGATATTTAAATAACGAAAACATAAGTTTCATAATATATATATATTAAAAAAAGCCACCTTAAAGGCGGCTTTTTATTATATATAAGTTCTTAAATATTAATTCTTAAGTACTCTTACCGTTTCTGTAACACCACCTATTGTTACTTTAACAAAGTAGGCTCCAGATTGTAAATTTTCCATACTAATTTCTGTGTCAACCGCATTAGGAGCAGTACGAAGTACTTCTTGACCTAACATATTATAAACAGATACGTTATCGATATCTTTTTGTGCCTTTAATGTTAAAGCACTAGACACTGGATTTGGATAGTAAGTAAAAGCTAAACCATTTGCATTAATATCTGCCGTAGATAATGTAACATCTGCAATAATATCAAAAGTCCCTTCTGTTCTAGAAGCAGTAGGAGACACAGGGACAGCACCGTCACTCCAAACTCTCACATAGTAAGTACCATCAGCTAAGTCCGTTAATGTTATGGTACCACCTGTATCAGAATTGGAACCTGCACACCCTAAAGCATTAATATCTAAAAAGTCACACTCATCAGGATAAATAGCTAAACCGGCTTCATTAGAAGTTCCAGTAGGTGTTGTAGTAACTGTTAATTCATTTGGCCCTCCTGTTAATGTAATAGAGTACCATACATCTGCATGCGTATCAAATGGATCACAATCTGTATCATCATCACTGCCTGTACCTTGATCTGTTGCTCCAGCTGTAGTACCAGTTGTAGATACACCTAAAGTTAATGCTTCAGAAGCATCACAATTATCATTAGAAGGAGCAGGAATAGATACACTACATGTTGTAGTTAATATAAAATCTCCTGTAGAAGTACCATATCCTTCTACCATAATGTAGAATGTTTCTGTTCCAGTATTTGTTACAGTAACTTCCGATTGCAATGCACAAAAATCATCATTTGTTGCTATTTGCGTAGTTGCAGGACAATCCGAATATACAATCATATTGGTATCATAATCAGAGTTACATAAACTAAAAGTAACATCTTCCGTCACACCAGGATTTGAATAAACGTACCATAAATCTGCAGCATCATTACCTCCAGTATTTGTTGCAGCAGCATCAGCCGTACTTCCAACAACTTGAGAACCACAAGAAACTGCAATTCCGGTATTACAAGTATCATTTGTAGGAGTTGGAGGCGCTGAGATAGACATAAAATTCCATTCCGTACAACCAGTTGCAACTCCACCAGCATTAGAAGGAACAATCATCCAGTAATACATAGTATCATACTCAAGACCAGTAATCAAAACAAACTCGTCAGTAGTTGTTCCTAAAGAGGTTAGCGCTCCAGAAGTTGTTCCAAAAAACACTTCATATTCGCTAGGAGCACCTCCTGTTCCATCAGGAATCCAAGATAAATCAACAGTACTTCCTAACCCAGTGTTTGTTCCACCAACTGATGGTGTAGGAGATCCTGTACATAATGGTGGGTCTGGTACAACTTGACAAATCACAACTATTGCTGTATCTATATCTGTGGTGGGGTTTCCTGTACCAACTTCTACCCCAATGTTATCTAATATCCGATACGACATTTCGGTGGGATAATCTCCATCTACAGAATGCATCGTTGTTATTTGGTCCCCATCATTAACTGAAATAATCAATGAAGCTTGAGCTCCACTAGTAAAAGTAGCTTCATCAAGTACTACTGATCCGTTTACAAGTACGTCCACGGTACCTCCGTTCCATCCGTCACCCCAAGAGTCATTCATTTCTAAAGTGTAGTCACATTGTGCATTCGCTTGAAAAGAAAAAGCAAAAGCAATAAATGCAATACATAATAAAGTAATTTTTTTCATATTAAATTGGTTTTTTGTTAATAAATTATTTAATTAATAAATAAATTTACAAAAAAATCATTAAAATCATATTGATAATACACTAATAATCTGCTAGATACTTTAGGGAAATGGTAATTTATAGTAAGACTACTATGATTATAGTAAATACATTAAATTTTTAAATAAAAAAAGCCACCCAAAGGGTGGCTTTTTAAATATGAATAAGTTCTAATTAATTAGTTCTTAAGTACTCTTACTGTTTCTGTAGAGTTACCAATTGTTACTTTAACAAAGTAAGCTCCAGATTGTAAAGAAGTCATGTTAACTTCTGTATTAACAGCGTTAGGAGCAGTACGAAGTACTTCTTGACCTAACATGTTGTATACAGATATGTTTTCAATATCTTTTTGTGCTTTTAAAACTAAAGCATTAGATACTGGGTTTGGATAGTAAGTAAATGCTAAACCGTTATCAAAATCTTGATTAGATAAAGTTGAACAAGAAACTAAAGCTTCCCAACCTTCTCTTGAAACTGTTCCATCTGATGTAAATACAAATGTTAGACACCCAGAAGCATCACTAGAAGTTATTGACATACCTTCTAAATCACCTGTACCTGCTGCAGGAAGATCATCTTCATCCCAACACCAAATTGTTCCACCTGCTGGAGGATCAATAGTTACCGCTAAATCATCTGCACCATCATGAATGGTTAATCCATCATAACAAGCTGCTGCTCCATTATTTTCAGTAGAGAAAGATGTAAAGTCTATAGTAACAACATCCCCTGGTGAATCTGGACAAATTGTATAGGTAATAGTTGCACTATTTGAGTAATCTCCAGAAGCTCCACCAGAATCTAAAAAGACACCACTAGTACAGGTAGGAGGTACAGCTACATAAGGTGTAGCAAATGAAAATGGTCCAGACCAAGCAGATGCACCATCTACACCACAGTCTGTTTGAACATAAAACTCATAGCTATTATCGCCAGTTAAACCAGTAGCACTGTATGGGTTCATTACTCCAGAAGCAGTTGCTGTTCCTGTTACAGTTTGACCAGCAGTGATATCAACTAATTCAATATTCCATGAAGTTGCTGTCCCATTTTCTGTCCAACTTAAGTCCGCAGAGGTTTCCATAATATTTGAAGCAGCCAAAGCAGAAGGAGCAGGACATGTTTCTAACGTCGTAAACGCAAAAGGCCCAGCCCATGAAGAGTAGTCACCTCCGCAATCAGATCTTACATAAAAAGCATAATCGTTGTTTTCTGTAAGTCCCATTGCTGTGTAAGGATTAGCAACTCCCGTAGCAGTTGGCATTCCTGTTGCAGCACCAGCAGCAGTAACGTCTACTATTTCAATATCCCATAAAGTTGCTGTTCCATTTTCTGTCCATCCTAAATCGGCAGTTGTATCTGCAACAGTTGTAGCTGTTAAAGCATTAGGAGTTGGACAAGTAGGTAATTCTGTAAAAGATACGTTATCGATAGCAATATCCCCTTCAAATGTTCCTGCACTTGTTGCAGAAAAAGTTATTGTTATAGATTGTCCTGCATATGCAGCTAAATCTACAGTAGCAAGCTCCCAAGGAGTAGTTGCACTAGTTTGTTGTTCACCTGAAACAGTAAACACACTAGTAGTACCGTTAACTAATACATCAAGAGTTCCAATTTGCCCACCATACATATGGTAATTAAATGTTAAAGCAGGAGCTGTAAGACCTGATAAATCTACCAAAGGAGAAACTAAGTCTGTAACATCACCTGAGGCACCTGTAGATGCTTCTGTAAAAAAGTAATTACCTGTAGTTATTGTAGGGTCTGGTCCTGTACCTCCAGAGGATGTATCTGTTCCAGCAGCTGCCTCCCAATAATATGATCCACCAGTAGCTGACCAACAGTTTTCGCTATTGAATACTGCATCCGTAGTTATAGTAAAAGTTTCAAAATCTTCTGTATATGGTGTAGCAATTGCAGCACATGTGGTACTAAAAGCAAAAGGTCCTACCCAATTAGAAGTTCCACCACCACAATCTGCTCTTACATAAAACTCATATGCAGTATTTTCAGTAAGCATCGTTGCTCCATAAGGGTTAGTTACTCCTGTTGCTGTAGCAGTTCCTGTTGGTGTTGTACCAGCTGTTACTAATTCTACATCCCATAATGTTGCAGTTCCAGCTTCAGTCCAAGCAAGATCAGCAGTTACATCTGTAATGTTAGCAACCGATAAAGTAGTTGGGTCCAAACATGAAGGTGGTGCAGCAGATGTAATTGTAGGAGAAGTTACACAAAATCCCCATTGCCATCCCCCTTGGTCATCGTAAGTAAAACGATATTGAAATCCTGATAACTGTGTAGCAGTATAACCAGAAATATCTAAAACAGCAGATGTATATGCTACTGTATTAGCACATGTTTGAAAATCATTGGCTGTAGAGTTTCCTACAAATGTTTCTAGAGCAGTCCAAGTCATTGCATCTGCATCGTAAACCTCAATAGCTAAAACATCGCCTCCTAAGGCTCTGTATGTAAACTCACCACTTACGGTAATCCAAGTTTCGCCTGCGCCACTAGCTGCAGTTAAATCGATGACTGGTGATGTTAATTCTAAGTTATCCCCAGAACCGTTTCCTGCTGCATCATCATCCCAAGTTAATGTTGGTCCTGTAGTAGTAGGATCTGATAATAATCCACCAGCAATATACGTCCCAGAAAGAGACCAGCCAGCATTTGGCCATGTTGCGGCTTGGTTTAATGTTTGTCCATAAGAACTAAAAGTAAAAACTCCTAGAATAGCAAACATAAAAAACAATGTAATTTTTTTCATAAGAAAATATGGTTTTTAGTTAAAAAAATGTGATTAAGATTCGAAAATATTGATATTATATCACATAATGAGCTAATACGCTAACAAATCGACAAAAAACACTTTTATGCGATAAAAAGCACAATGCTATTCTGTTACAATTAAATGAATTACTGTTTAATCCATTTTAAAACCGATGTTCCTTGCGCTGTAGAAACATAAAGAAGATAATGTCCTGCATTTAGCTGAGAAACTTCCATTTTGCGGCTGTTTTCCTGAACTAAAACACTTTGACCAAGCATGGAATATAACTCTAATTTATAAACTGGTAATTTTGAATTAACCACAATAACATCATTTACAGGATTAGATTGTAAACTAACTTTATTTATTTGAAAGTCATTATTTGACAATGTTGAATTTTCAACAATGTGTATCGTTTGATTAGCACTAACATTATTTATAATGTCTACAACACCACTTAACCAGGTAACTTTAACATAATCTATTGTTGTATCGTTTCCTAAGCCAAAGCTTTCTGTTGTAGAATTTTGAGACATATAACCTTCTCCACTATGTGTATACCTATATTGTTTGTTTCCGTTTATTGAAATTTCAATAACTGAGCCTATACCATCTATATTACTTTGAACACCTTCTAAACTTACTTTTAGCCAATTATTTGTAGTAATACTAAGGTTTTTCCAAATAAATACATTGTCATCCCCTCCATTATTAACAACAATATCTATAAGACCATCCTTATTTATATCACTTACAGCATTAGAATAACTCTCACTATTATCTCCTAAAAAACCAGCATTAGCAGGCGCTTGAAAGATTCCTGTCCCTATATTTTCATAAAAAGCTGCAGAAACGAAACTAGGCACAGTACCATCTAGAGATCCACTAACATACATGTCTATATCTTTATCGTTTTCTGCATCAAGAAAAACAGTTCCCCAACCAATACTATTGTAGCTAGTTCCAGATCCTTCAGTGGCATTAGCAAAAGTACCATCGCCTTCGTTTCTAAACAACACATTACCAGCAGTAGTATTGGTAACATATATATCAAACCAACCATCATTGTTATAATCGCCTATGGTTGTCGTCATAGCATCTATAGATATATTTGTTCCTGAATATTCACTTTCATCTACAAAAGTCCCATCTCCATTATTTTTATACATAATGTTTGCGTTATTATATTTATCATTTGAAATATAAATATCTTGCCAGCCATCGTTATTAAAATCAAAAAAAGCAGCACAAAAGGACATGTAAGCAGATGAAGAAATACCAGCAGTTGCACTTACATCTACAAATGTATTATTTCCATTATTTTTATATAGCTTATTTGAAATAGTTTCACTTCTGTTATTAATAAATACATCCAAAAAACCATCATTATCAATATCTCCCCAAGTTGCTCCATATGAAAACATATTTGCAGTACTTATTCCTGAGCTAGCAGTAATATCGACAAAAGTTAAACTTCCTGTATTTTCAAACAATTTATTACCATCAGTATCACTAGTTACAAAGAGATCTTTATCACCATCATTGTCAATATCTACCCAGCTTATTGACTTTGTTCTATAATTAAGATTTATAGTGCTAAATACTTGTTCAACAAAAGTTCCGTTTACATTTTTAAAAAATCTAATGTTTTGTCCAGCACCAGTTGCTAAGGTAATATCATCCCAGCCATCCTTATCAAAATCGACTAAGGATACACCGCTTCCTAAAAAGGGTGTTCCAGAAGAAACATTTACACCTAAAGCTAGAGCTTCATCTTGAAAGTTTATCTGTGATAATATGGTATTAGAAACTAGGAGGAAAAGAAAGAATATGTATTTTTTTATCATAACTGCTTTAAAATTTTTTAATCTATTTACAAGAATTGACTAATTTAAAAAAAATACAACAAACAGACAGTGTAGATTTTATATATACCAAATAAAAAAGACCTTGTTTACACAAAGTCTTTTTTATTATAATATATTAAATAGAAACTATTTATCTATAAAAGCTTCCATTACTTCATTACTAACTCCTACATTACTAAATCCGCCATCATGAAATAAATTTTGTAGGGTTACCATTTTGGTTAAATCACTAAACATAGCTACCGTATAGTTTGCACAATCTAATGCCGTAGCGTTTCCTAAAGGAGACATTTTATCTGCATAGGCAATAAAACCATCAAATCCTTTTACTCCAGAACCTGCAGTTGTTGGTGTTGGCGATTGTGAAATGGTGTTTACTCTAACCGTTTTATCTTTTCCCATAAAATAGCCAAAGCTACGCGCAATACTTTCTAGATACGCTTTATTATCTGCCATATCATTATAGTCTGGAAAAACGCGCTGCGCTGCCATATACGTTAGAGCGACGATACTTCCCCAAGAATTCATAGCATCTTTTTTGTACAAGGTTTGCATTACTTTATGAAAAGACATTGCTGAAATATCGGTTCCTTTTTTGGTCCAATCGTAATTTTGGTCCGTATACGCATTACCTTTTCTTACATTTATAGACATACCAATAGAATGCAAAACAAAATCAATTTTACCTCCTAAAATTTCCATAGATTTTTCAACAAGATTTTCTAAATCTTCTAAAGAAGTAGCATCTGCTGGAATCACTTGAGCACCTGTTTTTTCTGCCAATGCATTAATAGTTCCCATTCTTAAAGCAACAGGAGCATTTGTTAAAACAAAGGTCCCTCCTTCTTCATGAACGCGTTCTGCGGTTTTCCATGCGATGGAGTTTTCATCTAGTGCGCCAAAAATGATTCCTTTTTTTCCTTTTAATAAATTGTACATATGTAATATGTTATTTGGTTTTATTAGTTTTATAAATTGTAATTCAAATATAACTAAATTAATATTTACGAACTACCTATTCATTTGGTATTAGTTATGCATACATAGTATGCTATTAATTTAATAATTGTTTTGCATGTGCCATAGCAGAATTTGAAGCCTCTTTTCCGTCTAACATTTGTGCAATTTCCACAATTCGCTCATTAGGATTAAGTTTCACTAAATTAGTAGTTGTTATCTCATCTACATCTTCTTTATAGACTTTAAAATGTGTATGTCCTTTTGCTGCAATTTGTGGTAAATGGGTAATTGCAAACACTTGCATCGTTTTACTCATGTTTTGCATAATAAGCGCCATTTTATTTGCTATCTCACCAGAAACTCCGGTATCAATCTCATCAAACATAATGGTTGGCAATTGTATATAATTAGATAAAATCGATTTTATTGCCAGCATGATTCTTGCTAACTCTCCTCCTGACGCTGCTTTTTTAAGTTCGTTAAATTGACCGCCTTTATTTGCTGAAAATAAAAAGGACAATTGATCTTTACCGTTATATAAATAATCTGTAATGGAAATAATATCTATTTTAAATTGGGCATTTGGCATGCCTAAGTCGTTTAGAATTTGTTCTAATTCTTGAATAAGCTTAGGTATTGTTTTTTCTCTATTTTTATGAATAGCTTCAGAAATAACATCTAATTTTTTAGTTATAGTTTGTATTCCTTTTTGTTTCTGAAGTATATGTGTTTCTAAACTTTCTGTATCGGAAACTTTATCGGTTAATTTATTTTTGATTTCAATTAATTCCGAAACATTTTCGGCAACATGTTTTTGCATTAAATTATGAAGCGTTTGCAACTTAGCATTTACGACTTCTAATCGTTTGGGATCTGCATCTAAGTTTTCTTGAAGCGTTTCGATTTCTGCAAAAGTATCGTCTAAATCGATAAGACTGCTATTTACTCTAGTAAATAAATTTTGATAATTATTGGAATAATTAGATAATTTTTGAAGTGTATTTTTTAATTGTGTTAATAAGTTAAGAATACCTAAATCATCATCTTGTAATAGTTGATGCGAGTGTGTTAGTTTTTCTTGAATTTCTTCAATATTATTTAAGGTTTCATATTCTTCTTCTAAACTTTCTAATTCTCCAGCTACTAAATTAGCTTCGGTTAATTCTTTTAATAAAAAAGTATTATAATCCTGTTCTTTTAATGCTTCTGCTTGAAGTTTATAAAGTTCCTTTAATTCTTTTTGAAGTTTTTTATACGTAGCTAGTTCGACTTGGTAATTTTCTAAATTGGATTTATTATTTGCTAAAGCATCTATAATTTGAAATTGAAAATCGTCATCTACCAATTGCATGGTTTGATTTTGGGAATGCACGTCTATTAAATGCTTCCCTAACAATTGTAATGTGTTTAAATTAACTGGGGTATCATTTACAAATGCTCTAGATTTACCTGAGGGAAGTATTTCTCTTCTTATTATGGTTTGGCTGTCAAAATCTAAATCTTGGGTATTAAATAGATTTTCTAGTTGATAATTTTTTATATTAAAAATGGCTTCAATAACACATTTTCTCTCCTTATTCTTTAAACTACTTAAGTCTGCTCGTTTTCCTAATATTAAAGATAAACCGCCTAATAAAATTGATTTTCCTGCACCTGTTTCGCCAGTAATTATAGTGAATCCTTGGTTAAAATCTACCAAAAGCGCATCTATTAAAGCGTAATTTTTTATGGATAAAGAGGTTAGCATAGTAGTATTAATTATTGCAGGTTCGGTAAACAGTACTAATCAATAGAATTAGGTATCCAGATTCCTAGCTTTGAGAAATGAAGAACTAAAACGAAATATTTCGCCATTTACTAGAATGCATTGGCGCGACTCTGTTTAGTATTTCTAATAGTTTGTTTACATCTACATTTGGACCTCCAGAGAAAATTTGTTCTATTTCATCTGCTTTTGCATCAAAGAAAGTACGTGATAAATAAGAGTTAGGTCTTTGTCTATGTACTGCATTCATCTCGATTATTGCATTTGCAATTTCAGTTTTAGCTTGTTTATTATCTTCGCTCATAGTGTCTAATCCTTTTCTATGGTAGTTGTATAAAACACTTCTAAAGTCTTTGTATGTTGGAGATAAAATATTGTCTATTAAGATAAATCTACTTTGCAAACCGTCTTCTAATTTCCACCCTTTAAAACTCTCTTGTTGCGAATAACTCACAATATTTTGTGCTTGCTTAAAGTACTCTTCCCCCCCTTTTAAACGAAATGTGTCTGCATCTAAACCTAATACCATATAAATATGAAAAGCTAATACGGAGACTAAATTAGACTCAAATTGATTCGCATTGTAAATAAGGTTTTGAAATTCTAAATATTTAAAAGAAAAATCTTTATCATTTATATTATATACTGGTGTTGTATAGGTAGATCCATAAACAGGCCTAGCAGATTGCACTTGTATGGATGCATTAAAAAAATCGTTACTTTGTCCTGTAACGTTAATTACCATACTACACTCTATCTGCTCTTGAGGTCCAAATTTCTTGTTTGTCCACTCCGTTTTATTTACAAATTCGTTGAGTTGTTTTTCTAACGTTTTAAATAGTTGTAGATTTTCATTACCCGTTAGTTGTGCACTTACTACGACATTGCATTTTAATTCTTGCGAAAATCCAGCAAAACTAATACACATTATTAGACCTAAAAGTATATTACGCATGTATTTGTTTTATAATTTGATTAAAAATATCTATTGCTACTTCTGTTTTAGATTTAAGGGCATATTCGGTAACACATTCTTTAGCATCAATTAGTGTTACTTTATTGGTTTCTTTTTTAAAACCAGCACCTTTATCATTTAACGAATTTAATACAATTAAGTTTAAATTCTTCTTTTTTAATTTTCCTTTTGCGTTTTCAAGCTCATTATTAGTCTCTAATGCAAAGCCAACAAGAAATTGTTTTTCTTTAATTTCTCCTAAAGACGCCAATATATCTTTTGTTTTTTCTAACTCTAATGTTAACGTAGTATCTTTCTTTTTTATTTTTTGAGTTGCAGCTTTTTTTGGTTTATAATCTGCTACTGCAGCAGAAAGTATTGCAATATCTACATCTTTAAAATGTAAATGTGCAGCATCATACATTTCTTGAGCACTTACTACAGGAATAACCTGTATTAAAGCGTGTGTCACTTTTTGGTGTGTTGGTCCAGTAATTAGAATTACTTCTGCACCCAAATTTGCAGCCGCTTTTGCTAGCTCAAACCCCATTTTGCCAGACGAATGATTACCAATAAAACGAACAGGATCTATAGCTTCATAGGTTGGACCTGCAGTTAATAGGACTTTTTTATTTCTAAGTGGGAGTTTTTTTAAGATATCTTTTTCTAAAAAGGAAACGATATCTTTTGGTTCTGCCATTCTACCTTCACCTACTAAACCACTAGCAAGTTCACCACTTGTAGCTGGAATAATTATATTATTGAAGGATTTTAATTTTTTAAAGGACGCTAATGTAGATGCGTGTTTATACATATCTAAATCCATTGCAGGTGCAAAATAAACTGGACATTTTGCAGAAAGATATGTTGCTAAAAGTAGATTATCACAAACCCCATTCGCCATTTTAGACATGGTATTAGCTGTAGCAGGAGCAATAATAAAATAATCTGTCCAAAGACCAAGTTCTACATGATTATTCCAAACGCCATCTTCTTCATCTTCATTAGTAAAAGAAGTATGTACTGGGTTTTTAGAGAGTGTAGATAAGGTTAAAGGGGTAATAAAATCTTTACTAGCTGGAGTCATAACAACTTTTACGTTTGCTCCAGCTTTAATAAATAACCTAACTAATGATGCTGTTTTATAAGCAGCAATACCAGCAGTTATGCCTAACAGTATATTTTTGCCGCTTAGTATAGACATCTCTTTTTTTTACTGATTGTCTGCTTCTGTATCTCTATGGTAAATTTTACCATCTAACCATTCTTTAACAGCTAAAGCATGTGGTTTAGGTAATCTTTCATAGAACTTAGATACTTCAATTTGTTCTTTGTTCTCAAAGATTTCTTCTAAGCTATCGTTATATGTAGCAAACTCTTCTAATTTTTCAATTAATTCTTTTTTAATTTCAGAATTTATTTGCTCTGCTCTTTTAGATATAATTGAAATAGACTCATAGATGTTTCCTGTAGCATCGTCTATTGCGTTTCTATTGTACGTTGTTGTACTTGTAGGTGCATCAATCTTCTTTAAATCCATAGTATATTAACTTTTAGTACTGTATTTTTTTAATTCTTGTTCTAAATTTTCTAACATGTCTTTTGTTTCCTCTAAATGCTCTGAGTTGGCGTATTTATTAACAAAAGAATGGTAGTATGTTTTAGCTTTTATAAGTCTGTCTTCTTTTTTTCTTTCTACACTATTAATTGCTAATTCATAAGCAGAATCTAGTCTGTAAAAAAGAGCTGTTTCGCGAAGTTTAGAACCTGGAAACTCAAAAATAAAATTATCGAAAGCTTTTATTGCTGCGTTATAATCTCTAGTATATCCAACGGTTTTATAATATTGGTATGCTATATCAAATGATTTTTGTTCTAATTTACCATCTAATTCTTGTACTAATGTATTCGCTTCTTCAAGAAATGGAGAATCTGGGTATGAATTTATAAACAGTTGAAATTTACTAATAGCATCTTTAGTTGCATGTTGCTCTTTAGTATAAGCAGGTGACAACATGTAACTACTTTTCGCAGAAAGAAAAGCAGCTTCTTCAGACTTTTCACTTTTAGGATAGGTAGTTACGAAACGATCAAACTGATATCCTGCTAAATAATAATCTTTCGATTTAAAATAAGAATCTGCATGCAAAAAAGAAAGTTTTTCCGCTTGAGGTTTCCCTCTATATTGTGGTATAATTTGCTCAAAAAGCCTATTCGCTTTCATGTATTTCCCTTTATTATACATGACCTCTCCTGCTTTAAACTTTGCGGCAATATCATCACCATTTAGAGCTTTTTGGTAAGGGCTACATGAACTTAATGCCAAGCCAATTAATAAAGTGTAAATTATTCTATTCATTTGTTAATTTTTCTGTTTTTACTATATGTTGCAATTCTTTAATAGAATTATACTCCCTAATTTTATAATTAGCTTTCTTGATTTTAAAACAGACTGCAAAATTAGTCTTTTATTATGGATTTTAAAAATATTTTATTCTGCTAAAATAACCGATGAAATCAAGGCATTTAAAGGTTTAAGTAATATTTAACTTTTATGCAAATACTTTTAGCGCTTCTTTAATATTTTGTTTTAATACATTAGATGCTTCCACTAATGGTAATCTTACACTAGAACTACACATATTTAATGCTTGAAATACGGCTTTAATTCCTGCAGGATTATTCTCTGCAAAAATTAACCCTGTAATATCCATTAGCTTAAAATGTAAAGCGTAAGCTTCTTTTGCTTTGCCTTCTAAACCTAAATTAATCATCGTTGTAAAATCTTTAGGTAATGCTTGACCAAGAACAGAAATTACTCCCGCTCCTCCTGCTAAAACAATTCCTAATGCTAAATCATCGTCTCCTGAAATCACTAAAAAATCTTCTGGTTTATTTTTTAGCAACTGTAAATATTGATGTACATTATTCCCTGCTTCTTTAACTGCGATAATATTTTTAAAATCTTTAGCTAAACGCAAAGTCGTTTCTGGTAACATGTTTTTAGAAGTCCTTCCTGGAACGTTATATAAAATTACAGGAACTGGTGATGCTTCGGCAACTGCTTTAAAATGCTGATATAACCCTTCTTGTGTAGGCTTACTGTAATATGGAGATACAGATAAAATAGCAGCAATACCAGAGAAATCTGTATTTTTTATCTCTTCTACAACTTGCGACGTATTATTTCCACCAATCCCTAGAACTAATGGCAACCTACCATTATTGGCTTTTATAACGGTCTTGGTTATTGCTGTTTTTTCTTCGGCAGTAATGGTTACACTTTCTCCTGTAGTTCCACTTATTACAAGATAATCTGTTCCGTTCTCTATATTATATGTAACGATAGCCTCCAAAGATTTATGGTCTATACTTAAATCTTCATTAAAAGGAGTTACTAAAGCTACTCCTGTACCTACAAATTTTTTATTCATTACTTATTTTATTAAATGTATTAAGGTATTTTATCAATTCGTTTTTAAATAAATCGAATTGTTTTAAATTGGTTTTAATAATTAAATCATTTAATCGAGTATCAGATTGCAATACTCCGATTTTGAATTTAGATTTCGACGCTGCACTTAAAACCTTCATTTCTAAAACATCAGCTTCATAATAACTAATTAAAGCATCAAATGGTGTGTCTATAAACTCTTGAAGCTCTTTGTTTTTTATTTTTCCTTTCCAATTAAAATCTTTTGGATTAAAACATACATCCCAAGAACTAATATCTTCTTTTTTATTAGAGGTAAACGCTATTATTTTAAGTTTATTAGGTCTTACATTTATTTCTTTAGCAAGCTTTCTAAAAGACTCAAAATCATCTACTTCATCTATATTTATCATTACCCCCAAGCTTGCTATCTTTTCATTGTTTGAAAAAACCTGTCTTGAGTTTAATAATTTACTAAGATGTTTTTTAGTAGAATTTTGCTTAAAACCCTTTAAAATCATTTATCTTTATTGTTTCTTACAAAGGTAACAAAAGTAGTTAGTTTTGTATATTAAAACCCATACTTTAGATATGAATTATAAACATCTTTTATTTATTGGTATTGCTTTACTAATTTATAGCTGTAAACAAGAAAGTTTACAACTTACTAAAATTGAAGGAAAAAATATCAACGTTAACGACAGCTTACAAACAGACTCAGAAATAGAAGATTTCATTAAACCATATAGAGAGCACGTTAACAATAATCTAGATAGTGTGATTTCGTTTGCAGTAGACACATATTCTAAAAGAGATGGCGAATTTAATACCGCAATTGGAAACCTATTTGCTGATGCCATATTGGAAGAATCTAATACGATTTTTAACAAACAAACTGGCCATAACGTAGACATGGTATTGGTCAATCATGGCGGTATTCGCGCTATAATATCTAAAGGAAATATTACTACTAGAACCGCATACGAAATTATGCCTTTTGAAAATAGTCTTGTCGTTGTTGCCATGCAAGGAAAAACAATTCAGGATAGTTTAATACGCTATTTAAGTAGAGCAAAACGAGCACATCCAATTTCTGGTTTAAAATTGAAACTAGACAAAGATTACAATGCGATTAGCGCAAGTATTAAGAACCAACCAATTGATACTGAAAAAACCTATTATGTTGCAACCAATGACTACCTGTATAATGGTGGAGACCGAATGACCTTTTTTCAAACAAATGATAGCTTATATGTTTTAAATTACAAAGTAAGAAATGCATTATTAGATTATTTTCTAAAAAAAGACACTATTAATCCTGTTATTGATGACAGATTTATTCAAATAAATTAAACCAGATGAAAAGAAGAGATTTTATACAACAAACATCTGCAACAGCTGCATTAATAACATTAGGAGGCTTAGGCTTGCAGTCGTTTACATCCGGAAGCAAAACAACAAAAATCACCATACTACACACAAACGATGTACACAGCCACATTGATGCTTTTGGACCCGAAGATGGAAGAAACCCAAATCAAGGAGGTGTTGCTAGAAGAGCTAGTTTAATACAAAATATTAAAAATGAAAATCCAAACACATTACTATTAGATGCTGGAGATATTTTTCAAGGAACTCCATATTTTAATTATTATGGTGGAGAGCTAGAATTTAAACTAATGAGCATGCTTAAATATGATGCTGCTACTATAGGGAATCACGATTTTGATAATGGCGTTGATGGTTTACTTGCTCAATTGCCTCATGCTAAATTTGACTTCTTATCTGCTAATTACGATTTTTCCAATACATCTCTAGATGGCTTTGTTAAACCATATAAAGTATTTAAAAAAGACGGAATAAAAATTGGCGTTTTTGGCTTAGGTGTTAAACTGGATGGTTTAGTAGACAAAAATATGTATAAAGAAACAAAGTACATTAACCCTGTTGAAACTGCTCAAGACATGAGTAGAATATTAAAAGAAAAAGAAAAGTGTGACCTGGTTATTTGTTTGTCGCATTTAGGATATTTCTACAAAAATTTTCCTGAAAAAATTAGCGACTTAAATCTAGCCAAAGCTACCAAAAACATTGACTTAATAATTGGAGGACATACGCATACTTTTTTACCAAAACCAACAGTCGCAAAAAACAGTATTGGTGAAAACGTTCTAGTAAACCAAGTAGGTTGCTACGGAATTAACCTTGGTAAAATAGACTTTTATTTTGATGCCGATAAAAACAAAGCCGCTAAAGGAACTTCTATTTTAGTGTAATCTCATTAATAGTTTTTGAAGAAAAAATAGATGTATTTAATTTTACTGCTTTAGATGTTTTATTTCTTTCTAAAATATAGCTAAATAGAAAAAATAAAGCTACTACATGCAACACTCTATCTAACATTACAAAACTCATGTTATACAAATAATACATACTAATGTAATGTAATACGTCTGAAAACACAAAACATAAGGCCATAATTAAAAATAATATCGATCCCTTGCTTTCTGAATTTAAATAATCTACAAAAGAAACAAAAGCAAGAACTATTAAAGCGGTGCTTTTTATTCCGAATAAAGTCACCTCTATACTATCTGGAATATAATACTTAATCACATCAAAAAGTATATACAATAAGTACGCATTAATTAAGAAAACTAAAATTAAATACGAGCTAATTACTGTATCTAATTGCAAATTTTTAATTCTGGGTATTACTGCTGCTACTAAAGCAAAATAGCTTATACAGTATGCCAAACTTGAAATGTTTACAAGCATTAAATTATAAGTAAAAATAGAAGTAAAATCTCCCACAAAAGAGAATATTAAGAAAATAAACACACTAATATTAATATGCTTATTTTTTAATAAAAAATAAATCAAAAATACAGGTACAAATAGGGGTTTTGTTAATTGCTGAAACAAATCATTTTCACTAAAAGTAGCAATTACATGAACGAATACAAGCACAAACAATATGCACAAAAACATCTTGTTTGGAAATTTTTTTATCCAATTTTTCAAAGTCATAATCATAAGTAGGTTAAAACAAAAATACAAAAAAAATCTATATACAACGTCAAAACAACGCATTTAATCGATAAAATGCATGATTGTAATTTATTTTGAAGGAAAATTCTTCAAAAATGTAATCTCAAATAATTAATAACGTCTAATGTTTTAACTTCAAACGAATTAAACATGAAAAGAAAAGTTTCTTTACTTTTAAGAATAATTGTGGCAATAATACTGATACAAACTTTACGATTTAAGTTTACTGCACATCCTGATAGCGTGTATATTTTTGAAAAGGTTGGCTTAGAACCTTATGGTAGAATTCTAATAGGTATTTTAGAATTAATAGCGGGCATTTTGCTAATCATACCTAAAACAATCTGGATTGGAGCTATACTAACCCTAACTATATTAGGCGGAGCCATTATCATGCATCTAACCCAATTAGGCATTGTAATTAATAATGATGGTGGCATACTATTTATTACAGCTATCGTAACTTTTATATTATCTGGAATTATTTTATATCTATCTAAACAAGATTTTTTAAAGCGTATTAAGCAAAAATATTAGCTTTTTTTTTTGAATCAATAGCTATATTCGTTTGAAGATAAAACATTACAAAGGCAAATATATTGAGCATTACAGCTACATAATTTAATAATTCAAGATCGGAAAGATAGTAATAGCCTATCAATAAAAATTCTGAAAAACTTATTGCCAAACAACCAATAAATAGAAATAAAGATTTTTTTGTGTCATTTTCTAGAAAATTTAAAAAGGAAACAGAAAGTAAAACCAATAACACAAAGTTATAACTATGTTCTACAAATCGCACCAAATAGACCACTTCCGATTCAAATAAAATAGGCTCTATAATTCCATATAAAACGGTAAATAAATATATAACTAGCACGAATAAAACAATAGTTTGCACTAAGAATTTTTTTAGTACAATATTATAATTCAAGGTTTTAAAAACTTCCAGTAATAAAAAAAAGAAAGCAACAACATAAAGTATATTACAAGCAAAATATAAAACTTCAGACAAGTTATCTCCATCGATTATATGTAGAATATCGGAAACAGAATAGCTAACTAAAAATAGTAAAAAAAACAACGACTTTTCTTTCCTTGATATAAAATAGAGCACAGTAATTGCTGGAACCACTAGTAATTCCAGTATAGCAAATACAGAACTATCTAGCAGACTAAAAACTGTAAAACCAAGATAATCAGTTAACATAGCATAATTTAAACACACTAATAAAGCGTAATTTTTAACTTTCAAATATAAATAAAAAATGTAATTAATCGATAATAAACTGCTTTTATCGATAAATCATAAAGAAATTAACATAATTAGGTGATCATTTGTAAGAATTCTTGTTCAGAAATTAAAGCAACTCCTAACTTTTCGGCTTTTTCTTTTTTACTCGGCCCCATTTTATCTCCAGCAATAACAAAACTAGTTTTTGCAGATATTGAAGAAGACACTTTCCCTCCATTATCTTCTATTAGTTTTTTAAGCTCTGTTCTTGAAACGGTTTCAAAAACACCAGAAACAACAAATATTTTATTTTCTAATTTGTTGGTTTGATTGGCTAATTTTTCAGCCGAAACTTCTAATTGCACACCAAACTGCTTTAGTTTTTCTATAGTAGCCCTATTCGCTTCTGAAGCAAAGAAAAGAATAACACTTTCGGCTATTTTAACTCCTATTTCGTCTACATTTACTAATTCTTCTTGTGTTGCCTTGGCTATTGCTTCAATGCTCTTATAATGTTTTGCAAGTTTTTTAGCAACTGTCTCTCCTACATATCTAATTCCCAAAGCAAAAAGCACGCTTTCAAATGGAATCTGTTTAGAAGCTTCAACACCATTAATCAAGTTTTCGGCACTTTTCTCTGCCATTCTTTCCAATGGCATTAGTTGCTCTTTGGTTAAAGTATATAAATCTGAATAATTAGAAATTAGTCCAGCATTAACTAAAAGCGCAACGGTTTCTCCCCCTAAGCCTTCAATATCCATTGCTTTTCTAGAAATATAATGTTGAATTCTACCAATTATTTGGGGATTACAACCATTAAAATTCGGACAAAAATGTTTTGCTTCTCCTTCTAATCTTTCTAAAAGCGTATTACACTCTGGACAATGTGTTATATATTTTGTTCGTTCAGAGTTTTCTGGACGACTACTAAGATCTACAGCAATAATTTTTGGAATAATCTCCCCTCCTTTTTCTACAAATACCTCATCTCCAACTCTAACATCTAGTTTTTCAATTTGATCACTATTATGCAAAGATGCTCGCTTAACTGTTGTTCCTGCCAACTCAACAGGTTCTAAATTTGCTACTGGAGTAATAGCTCCTGTTCTACCAACTTGATATGAAATACTATTTAAGCGCGTAGAAACTTGTTCGGCTTTAAACTTGTAAGCCATTGCCCATCGTGGCGCTTTGGCTGTATATCCCAATTCCTCCTGCTGAAACAAACTGTTCACTTTTACCACTACTCCATCCGTTTCATAAGGCAAATTATGTCTTTCAACATCCCAATAGTTTACAAATTCTAAAACCTCATCAATAGAACTTGCTAGCTTCGCTGCTTCTGGAACTTTAAATCCCATTTGCCTTGCTTTTGCTAGACTTTCCATTTGCGTTGCTATTCCTAAATTATTCCCTGTAATATTATACAGCAAACATTCTAAAGGTCTTTTGGCTACTTCTGCACTATCTTGCAGCTTTAAACTACCTGACGCTGTGTTTCTTGGATTTCTGTATGGCTCTTCACCAATATCTAAACGTTCTTCATTCATTTTATTAAACCCATCAAAAGGCAAAACAATTTCTCCGCGAATATCAAATTTTGGAGGATAATCTCCTTTTAATTGAAGCGGCACAGACTTAATCGTCTTAATATTTGCTGTAACCTCATCCCCTTGCATTCCATCTCCACGAGTAACAGCACGAAGCAAATTTCCGTTTTCATAGGTTAAACTAATGGATGCTCCATCGTATTTTAACTCGCAAGTATATTGGATTTCGCCATCTACCATTTTTTTTATTCGGGTTTCCCAATCTTGTAAATCTTCTAAAGAATACGAATTATCCAAACTGTACATTCTATGCTCATGCACAACAGTCTTAAAATTTTTAGTTACCGCTCCTCCTACACGCAATGTTGGCGAATTTGCATCTTGAAATTCCGGATATTTCTCCTCTAAAGCTTGAAGTTCTTTCAGTTTTATATCAAAATCATAATCACTAATGGTAGGATTATCTAACACGTAGTAATTATAGTTATGCTCACGTAACTCGGCACCTAACTTCTGGATATATTCTTTTGTATTCATTTATTTTTTCACTCCTTTTAACATTCTATCTTTCCCAAAGATATCTTGTTTTAATTCTACCTTTTCAAAATTATTTTCCTGTAATAAAGCTATCATTTCTTTACCAAGATACTCGTTTATTTCAAAATACAATTCGCCTTTTGGTTTCAAATGCACAACGGCAAATTTTGTTATTGCTTCGTAAAATTGCAATGCATTATCGTCTGCAACAAATAAAGCCAAATGGGGTTCGTTATTTATAACATTAGCTTTCATTTCTTGTTTTTCCTGGTTTCTAACGTATGGCGGATTGGAAACTATTACATCAAACTGCTCACTTATCAACAAATGATTCTTCAAGTATTTTGTTACGTTTTCAGGATCTAATATAGAGGCTTCTATAAAATCGACTTCTACATTGTTTAACCTTGTATTTTCTTTTGCTTTTTCTATCGCTTTCGCGGAAATATCTAAGGCAAAAACCATAGCTTTCGGTAAGTTTTTAGCTAATGAAATTGCAATACAACCAGATCCAGTACCAATATCTATCACTGAAAACTTCTGGTTATTTGGAATTTTATTTTTATAATTTTCAAGAACAAGAGAAACAAGCTCTTCCGTTTCTGGCCTTGGTATTAATGTATGCTTATTTACTTTAAATGGCAAACCATAAAATTCCGTTTCGCCAATTATATACTGAATAGGTTCTTCGTTTTTTAACCTCTTCAAGGCTTCAAAAATGAATTCTCCATCTGTATCCGATACTACTTTATCTGGTTCTAGAGCTAATTTTATTCTTGAGAAATCATAAAAAAATGCGATCAGTAAATAGAAAAAACTATTCACTTCATCTTTGCCATAAATTGCATCCAATTCTTGGTGAAATATATTTTGTATCTCTTTTAGTTTCATGAATTAAATTTCATTCTAAAGATTTTTAAGCATCCAAATACCACAAGCATCATGTCCTGTATTACCCAAAGGAGCATCTAAATGTTTAAAGCCAAATGCTTCATAAATATGAATTGCTGCTTTTAATTGTGGTGCAGATTCTAAGTAACATTGTTTATACCCCATTTTTCTTGCAGCTTCCATGCATTTTTCAAAAAGTAATTTACCTAAACCTTTACCTCGTATTTCTGGAGCAAAATACATTTTTTGAATTTCGCATACTTCCAACTCAAAGTCCTTTAAAGGTTTTATTCCTCCTCCTCCAAAAACTTTTCCGTCTAATGTTACAACAAAATATACGTCGTTTTGGTTTTGGTAAGACGCAAACATTTTAGATGTTTCAGGATCTTCGTAAGCAGTTCCCTTTAAAGGTATATCAAATTCATGAAAACAACCTCGTATAGCAGCTTCTAACGGCACATTATCGTTTTGTTTAATTTCTCTTATAATGATATTGCTATTAGTCACTTTTTAATATTATTTTTGCTGGTGAAGATACATTAAATCTAAAAAAAATAGAATGAAGAACCTTATAATCTTATTAACAGTAATACTTACTTTTTTAAGTTGTTCTGTAAAAGAGAAACCAGAGTTTTTAAGAGTAGACAATATAAAAGTAGATGATTCTAACTCTAAATATATTACTCTTACTGCAGATGCCTATTTTATGAATCCGAATGACATTAGTGGCGAATTAAAAACGGATGAAATTAAAGTGTTTGTTAACAATAATCAGATGGCAACAGTTAAAACAGAAAGCTTCAAGGTCCCTGCTAGAAAAGAATTTTCTATTCCGCTAGAAGCAAATGTACCAACCGATAGTTTATTAAGTAACAAAAGCCTGAGTGGCTTACTAGGAAGTCTACTTTCGCAAAAAATGAAAGTGCAATACAAAGGGCAAATAAAATATAAAGTACTTGGGTTTTCACACACTTATGATGTAGATAAAACCGAAAACATTAAAATAAAATTCTAGTTGAATATACACGAAACCTATATAAAACGCTGCATACAAATTGCAAAACTTGGTTTAGGATCCACTAGACCAAACCCAATGGTAGGTGCTGTAATTGTTCACGATAACACAATTATTGGTGAAGGTTATACCAGTGCTTATGGAGGTAGTCACGCCGAAGTAAATGCTATACACGCAGTAGGTAACAAATCTCTTTTACAAGAAGCAACACTGTATGTTACATTGGAACCATGTAGTCATTTTGGTAAAACACCTCCTTGTAGCGACCTTATTATTTCGCATAAAATACCTAATGTGGTTATTGGCTGTATAGATGACAACCCGGAAGTTGCTGGAAAAGGGATAAAAAAACTACAAGATTCTGGATGCCATGTAACGGTTGGTGTTTTAGAAAAAGAATGCAAAGAACACCACAAACGTTTTTTTACTTTTCATAATAAAAAGCGCCCTTATATTATTTTAAAATGGGCAGAAACTACAAATGGTTTTATCGCCCCAAAAACGAAAAGCGAAAACAAACCTGTTTGGATAACGAACAAAACATCTAGACAATTAGTACACAAATGGCGTGCTGAAGAACAAGCAATACTTGTAGGCACAAACACCGTTATCCTAGATAACCCAAGTTTAACTGTTAGAGATTACACAGGACAAAACCCGATTCGAGTTGTCTTAGATAGAAATAACTTACTATCTAAAGAATATGCCGTTTTTAACAACGATGCCGAAACCATTATTTTTAAAGACTACACTGCTAAAGATATTTGTAAGCACCTATACAAAGAAAACATCAACTCCATTATTATAGAAGGTGGATCAAAAACGCTACAACTGTTTATAGACGAAAATCTATGGGATGAAGCAAGAGTATTTACAGGAAATATTTTATTTAAAGAAGGAGTAAAAGCACCAAAATTATACGGAAAACTTATTGCCACAGAAACGATAATAAAAGATACTCTTAAAACATTTACTAATAATTAAAAAGATTTCTGCTTATGCAGGAAATACATATGATTAAAAACTTAATATTCGATTTTGGAGACGTTTTTATCAATCTCGATAAAGAAGGAGCAATGCAAAATGCATTAGATTTATTTGAAGTAAAAGAACTCCCAGAAGAACTAGTTGCAATGAATGCGCTTTACGAACAAGGATTAATTTCTTCAGAAGAATTTTTAGAGTTCTATCAAGAAAACTTTCCGGACTTAACAGAAGTTGAAATTGTAAATGCATGGAATTGTATCCTGAAAGACTTTCCGCGAAAGCGATTAGATTTTATACAACAATTAGCTGCAGACAAAAAATACAAACTCATTTTATTAAGTAACACCAATGAACTTCATATAAATTGGATTAAAGAGAATGTTTCGTTTTATGAAGATTTTAAAAATTGCTTCGACTCTTTTTACCTTTCTCATGAAATTCAATTACGAAAACCTAATACGAATATTTATGAATTCGTTTTACAACAAAACGATATAAAAGCGGAAGAATCCTTTTTTATAGACGACACCTTAGAAAACACAGAAGCAGCCAAGCAATTAGGAATACACGTTTGGAATATTGACGAAACTAGCCAAGATATCTGCGATATATTTACCATTAAGAAAGATTTATTTTGATATACCTACTCATTAGCATATTTGCATCTACGCTAATCTTTATCATTTTCAAACTACTTGGCAAGTACCAAATAAACACACTTCAAGCAATAGTTGCAAACTATTTTACAGCCTGTATAACAGGTATTTTAGCTTATGAAGAATCGGTAAAAATATCTGAAATAATAAACGAAGATTGGTTTTTTGGAGCCATTGGGTTGGGTTTTCTTTTTATTTCTGTATTTAATATTATGGCACTAACAGCACAGCGCAACGGTTTAACAGTAACATCTGTAGCGAGTAAAATGAGTGTCGTTATTCCTATAATTTTCGGGTTATATGCATACCAGGAAAGCTTAGGATGGCAAAAAGCAACAGGAATTTTACTAGCCTTGGCTGCGGTATATTTAACTTCAATAAAAGCTAAAACTGAAAAATTTAATTATAAAAATTTAGGGCTACCCGTTTTATTATTTTTTGGTTCTGGTATAATAGACACCTCCATAAAATATATAGAAACTAGTTATGTTTCCAAAAATGGTATTCCCATTTTTTCTGCCTCCATATTCTGTATTGCTGGATTAATAGGAATACTGCTACTTACAACTCAAGCCATAAAAGGGAACTTTAAATTCGATTATCGCAGTGTTTTTGGCGGAATCCTATTAGGAGTTGTTAACTACTACTCCATTTATATGTTATTAAAAGCTTTACAGTTTGAAGGCTTTGAAAGTTCTACTATTTTTACTGTAAACAATGTCGCTATTGTTATGCTATCTACTTTAATTGGTCTTTTTATTTTTAAAGAAAAACTACAAAACAAAAACTGGCTAGGAATTGCGCTTGCAATAATTTCTATTGTATTAGTTACTTTAGCATAAATGGAAGAAAAAGACACATACAAAACTATTACATCTGCTTCGGAAGCTGTTTTATTTAAAGATAAAAACTCAAAATTCTATGGCTATGCTTTTCCTATTCAAAACGAAGAAGAAGTAAAACAACATCTAGAAGAATTAAAAAAACAACATCATACTGCTAGACATTGGTGTTATGCGTATCAATTCGGAACAGAAGACAACAATATTTCATACAGAGCGAATGACGATGGTGAACCTAATAATAGTGCTGGCATGCCAATTTACGGACAAATTCAATCTTTTAATGTTACCAATATACTTATAGTTGTAGTCCGTTATTTTGGAGGTGTAAAACTTGGTGTTGGCGGATTGATTAATGCTTACAGAACTGGAGCACAAATGGCTTTAGAGGCTTCTAAAATTATTACAAAAACGATTAATATAGATTATTGCATTTCTTTTGAATACAAAAACATGAATAAAGTGATGCGTATTATTAAAGAAAAAAACTTAAATATTACAAACCAAGTATTAGAATTAGATTGTAAAATTTATATTTCTGTAAGAAAAAACGACTCTAATTCTGTTTTCGAAACATTCAACAATCAATTTGAAATAAAAATCGAAGCTATTTAACCTAAAGAAACTACAGTTTATCTAAAATATAATTTGGACATTTCATTGGTCTTTTCGTTTTCATATTAATAAATGCTAAAACTGTATTTGCTTCTACCAAAATATCTCCAGCTTCATTTGTAATTGTATACTCAAATTCTATTTTAACTGAAGGCATTTTCTTTAGTTGCGTTTTCACTTTAATAACCTCATCGTAATAAGCTGATTTCTTATAATTTAAAGACATAGAAATAACAGGAAGCATCACTCCTTCTTTCTCCATTTGACTGTAAGAAATTCCAAACGTTCTTAACCATTCGGTTCTTCCCATTTCTAGGTATAATGCGTAATTACCATGATGAACAACACCCATTTGGTCAGTCTCTCCATATCTAATTCTTATAAAAATTTCATTGTCTTTCATAGTAATATATCAATATTTTTTTGTAGTTTCGGTAACAGATTAAACATGCAAAAAAAATTCTTAATATTCAACTAAAAAATATTTTTTTATTAATAATTTTGTTCACATATTTGCCGAGCTATAATCAACGAGAGGAAATCAATTCCTCTTTTTTTAACTAACAATAAATTTCACTAAAAATAATGAGTATTACTGCGCAATCGGTCTGGAATAATTGTCTTGAATTTATAAAAGATAACATCCAACCGCAAGCTTACAAAACTTGGTTCGAACCAATTGTTGCAGTTAAACTTGCAGAAAATGCGTTGAGCATTCAAGTACCTAGTAAATTCTTTTATGAATGGCTAGAAGAACATTATGTGAAAATTTTAAAAGTAGCACTTAACAAAGAATTAGGAGAAACCGCCAAGCTCGTTTACATTATTAAAATGGAAAACACCTATGGCAACAAACAACCCTTTACAGAAAGAATACCTAGTTCTAACAGATCTGCAGTAAAAGCGCAAGATGTAGACATTCCTTTAAACAATAAAAATCGCGAATTACGCAATCCTTTTATTATTCCAGGAATAAGAAATGTAAAAATAGAATCGCAACTAAATCCTAATTATAGTTTTGAAAACTTTTTAGAAGGAGACTCGAATCGTTTAGCTAGAAGCGCAGGATTAGCTGTTGCTAGCAAACCAGGAGGAACTTCTTTTAATCCTTTATTAATATTTGGTGGTGTTGGTCTTGGTAAAACACACTTAGCACATGCTATTGGTGTAGACATTAAAGATAAATACCCTGAAAAAACAGTTTTATATATTTCTGCCGAAAAATTTACGCAACAATATATAGACTCTGTAAAAAAGAACAATAGAAACGATTTTATTCATTTTTATCAAATAATAGACATCTTAATTATTGACGATGTTCAATTCTTATCTGGTAAATCTGGAACACAAGATGTTTTCTTCCATATCTTTAATCACTTACATCAAAACGGAAAGCAAGTTATTTTAACAAGTGACAAAGCTCCCGTTGATATGCAAGATATAGAACAACGATTATTATCTAGATTTAAATGGGGACTTTCTGCAGAGCTGCAAAGTCCAGATTTTGAAACAAGAGTATCTATACTAAAAAACAAGTTATATCGTGACGGTGTAGATATGCCTGATGATATTATTGAATATGTTGCAAAACACATTAAAACAAACATTAGAGAACTTGAAGGAGCTATTATTTCTTTAATTGCGCAATCTTCTTTTAACAAAAAAGAAGTCACCATAGACTTAGCAAAACAGGTTGTCGAAAAATTTGTAAAAAACACAAAACGAGAAGTTTCTATAGATTATATCCAAAAAATAGTTTCCGATTATTTTCAAATGGATGTAGACACATTACAGTCTAAAACTAGGAAACGCCACATTGTACAAGCTAGACAGTTAGCTATGTTTTTTGCTAAAAAATTCACCAAAGCTTCACTCGCTAGTATTGGTTCGCAAATTGGTAAACGCGATCACGCTACTGTACTTCATGCATGTAAAACGGTTAATAACTTATCCTCTACAGATAAACAATTTAGAAAATATGTAGAAGACTTAACCAAAAAACTTTCGGTTTAAATCACAAACATTCGTTTGTTAAAATAAAATATTATGACTAAAATACTAATGGTTTGCCTTGGTAATATT
Source organism: Lacinutrix cladophorae (assembly GCF_053604645.1). Lineage (NCBI taxonomy): Bacteria > Pseudomonadati > Bacteroidota > Flavobacteriia > Flavobacteriales > Flavobacteriaceae > Lacinutrix > Lacinutrix cladophorae. The sequence continues at coordinate 197,957 of NZ_JBSHNR010000108.1, forward strand.
TGTCGTTCCCCTTTAGCAGAAGGTATTTTACGTGATAAACTTAGTAATGATTTCATTATAGATTCTGCAGGAACAGGAAACTATCATATTGGAGATTTACCAGATAAAAGATCTATTAAAGTTGCAGAGAAATATGGAATTGACATCACAAACCAACGTGGCAGACAATTTTCTGTTTCCGATTTTGATACGTTCGACTTTATCTATACAATGGATAACTCTAATTTTAAAAATGTAGTAAAGCTTGCTAGAAACGAAAATGATATAGCCAAAGTAAAACTTATTTTAAACGAAGTCTATTCGAATCAAAATTATGATGTTCCAGATCCTTATCACCATAGCACCCAAGGTTTTGAAAATGTTTTCAAAATGCTAGACGAAGCTTGTGAAGTAATCGCAAGCAAGCTTCTTATTTAACATGATTTTTATTATTTTAGTAAAAAAAATGAAAATTCTAATCTCTCTTCTTGCTCTAGTATTTTCATTCCCTGTACTTTCACAAACCATAACAACAGAACTTTTTGCAGATGGCTTTAATAACCCTGTTGATATTCAAAACGCAGGCGATTCACGACTTTTTATTGTCGAAAAAAGTGGTGTAATTAAGATTTTAAACGAAAATGGCACCACCAACACTACTCCTTTTTTAAATATTGACAATCAAGTTTCACCAGGAGGAGAACGTGGCTTACTAAGTGTAGCATTCCACCCGAATTACACCAGTAATGGCTATTTTTATGTGAATTTTACAGACAACAATGGTGCTACACAAATATCCCGTTTTACCGTAAATAGTGCTAACCCAGATATTGCAGATGTCGCAACGCAAGTAAACTTATTAAACATTGCGCAACCTTATGGTAATCACAATGGAGGTTGTATAGAGTTTGGCCCAGATGGTTATTTATATATAGGAACTGGTGATGGAGGAAGTGGTGGAGATCCAGATAATAGATCTCAAAATTTACAGGATTTATTAGGCAAAATGTTACGCATTGATGTTAATACAACTTCGGGAGGTAATAATTATGCCATTCCAGCAGACAATCCATTTATTGGAAACCCCTCTGCTTTAGACGAAATTTGGGCATATGGCTTGAGAAATCCTTGGCGTTTTTCGTTTGATTATTCAACTAATAATCTTTGGATTGGCGATGTTGGACAAAATACAACCGAAGAAATTAATCGTGTAAGCACTACAACAAATGGGTACAATTTTGGATGGCGTTGTTACGAAGGAAGCAACCCGTATAATACTTCTGGTTGTGATCTTGCTTCTACCATGACTTTACCAGTAGCGGAATATCCTATCCCTCCTTGTTTTTGTAATGTAGTTGGCGGTTATATGTATCGTGGCACCACCTATGCAGACTTACAAGATACTTATATTTTTGCCACTTCAGGAGATGGCACAATAAGCACCTTAAACCCAGCAGATGCTTTAACAAACCACGGAGATTATGGAGGTTATTGGGTTTCCTTTGGTGAAGATGTTAATAAAGAACTTTACATAGCTGATATTAGTGGCGGTATATATAAAATTAAAGGAGGAATATTGTCTACTCCAGAATTCAACATAGACAAGGATATAAAAATAAGTCCTAATCCTGCTTCAGAGGATTTAAAAATAAGCACTACTTTAAACAAAAACATTAATTCCATTACCATCTTCAACATTAAAGGCAAGGTCGTATATACTGAAAAAAACATATCAACATCAGAGAAAGAAATAAAAGTGAATTCTTTTCAATCTGGTTTATATCTTATTAAGATCACTTCCGAAAATGGGTTTGAAACGATAAAAAAAATAGTAATACAATAATTTATAAAAATTGAAAAAAGGAAACCTCTATCTTATACCTACAACTCTTGGCGATAACGCTCCGCTAGAAGTACTACCTATTTCTGTAAAAAAAGTAATCGAACAAGTAGATACATTTATTGTTGAAAATGAAAAAAATGCAAGACGTTTTATAAAAAGTATTACACCTAAAAAACAACAGTCTTCGTTAACCTTATTCCCTTTAAACAAATTTACAGATCCTACAGAACTACCCAGCTATTTAGAACCCTGTTTGCAAGGAAAAAATATTGGACTACTCTCAGATGCTGGTTGCCCAGGAGTTGCAGATCCTGGTGCAGATATTGTAAGAATTGCACACGATAGAGATATTCAAGTTGTTCCACTGGTTGGTCCTTCTTCTATATTACTAGCTATTATGAGTTCTGGAATGAATGGTCAAAGCTTCACCTTTAATGGTTATTTACCTATTGATAAAGGCGAAAGAAAACAAGAACTAAAAAATTTAGAACGACTTTCTTTTGAAAAAAATCAATCTCAAATTTTTATTGAGACCCCTTATCGAAACAATCAAATGCTCGAAAATATTTGTCAAATTTTAAATAATAACACAGAGGTTTGTGTGGCTTGCGACATTACTCTTCCTTCAGAATATATTAAAACAAAAACGGTAAACGACTGGAAAAAAAATAAGGTTGACCTTCATAAAAGACCAACCATTTTTATAATTCATAAAAGCTAAAACTAAATAGTAGTTGCTCTTGCTTTTTTATTTGCTTTAACATCAGAGGTATCATACCCTGAAAACTTTTTCATATAGTACTTAATGGAAGTACCAAAGGCATCTTCAAAACCTGTTTCTCCGTAACTTCTAAGGTATTTTTTAACACTTCCTGGTCCTGCTAAATGTGCTGCAGCTAGAATACCAGACTCTGTTACTAAAACACCATTAATAGTCATACCATTAAAACGTTTTATATCTCTACGTAAAATCCATTTGTTACGTTGCGCATTTGCTACAAATGCTTTTTCTTGTAATTCCGGATTTTGCAAAAACTGATTTGGATTATAAATACCAATCATTTTTAAAGTCTCTGCTCCAAATTGATATTTCCCTAGATAACCAAACTTGTTTACTGTAAAATAATCCCCTCTAGATTCTTTAAAAGCTAATGCTTCTTTAAAACCTATAAAAGACTTTCCTAAAGTTGGAGTGAATTTTTCTTTTGGAGGAAGGGTATTAAATGCAAATACCTTATTAGATACTTCTACAGAAGCTACTTCTTCTTTTTCTTGAAAGTCTATAAAATTTATAAACGTTTCAGAAGAAAATGAAAGCTTTAATAAAGTACATATGGTTAGTAATAGCGTAAACTTTCCAATATTTTTTATCATAACGAATAATTTTTCAGTAATAATTAATAGTAATAATCACTTATAAATTTTCAGCGTGCAAATATACAACTTTTTTATTAAACCTGAAAATCAGTTATTTATACGTTTATAATTCAAAATTAGACGTTTACATAAAAAAATCAAAATATTGTCGATTAAACACCCTTAAAAGTAGATAGTATGAAACTTTATTCCATTTTTATTGTTAATTTCTAATGTTGGAAAAGGCACTTTTATTACATTTAAAACACTAAAAACTGTTTTTAAGAAGTGTGAATTGGTTTTTATTCTATTAAAGTCGACATCTAAACTTAAATAGTATTGCCTCTTTCTATTTTGATTTAAAAAGGAAATATCTTCGGTTTCGTTATTTCCTGTTAACATTCCACCTGCACCATAACCCAATGCAACATTTAACCATTTAGGGATTTTATTGTTTTTAAAAAAAGAATGTACGTTGGCACTTAACCAATAGGTTTGTCCGTTATAATCTTTTAACATTTCTTCTAGTAAACCTTCACCAAGTTTATCTGGTCTTTGAGATGCATATTGTGTTTGATGAAAAGAATATTTTAAGGTAATGCGTTGCTCTTCCCAAAGTAATTCTTGTCCGACATACAAACCTGTTCCTGCTGCATTACTAATAATATCTCCCCAAGAAAAACCCCATTCTTCAGAATATCCATCAAAAATTTCAACAATGGTTAAGAATCCAAAACCTAAAGTTGCGCCATATAATAATTGGTCTTTTTTACGAACACCACTCCACTTTAAAAGTTCTGCTCCTGCTCTACCCATTTGATAAGAGGAAAACACATGACCAAATTTATCCATTTGAAGCCACTCTTCATTATCATTAAGTGTGTGTAGTTTTGATTTCTCGTAATCTGCATACCAAAGCTGATTTAAACCAACTAAAGACACACCAATAACTGAAGCTTCGGTAATTACAAGTGCATTACGTCTTGGCTTATGTAAAGTATCACTAGGTTTTAAGAAGTTATTAATTCCGGATTGTGCATATATTGTAGATATGCATAAAAGAAAAAATATACCTATGAGTTTTTTCAAAAGTTACCTGTTTATTCCTTGTTTATTAATCCAACGTACATATTCATTTCTATTGGCATTATGTTGGCTTAATGTTTTTGCAAATTTGTGGTATCCAAAATTCTTCACATTGGCAACAAAATAATAATAACTGTGTTTTTCTGCATTTAAAACCGCATCAATTGCAGACACATCTGGCATTGTAATTGGTCCTGGAGGGATACCAGGATATTTATAGGTATTGTATTTTGAATCTATTTCTAAATCCTTATATAAAACACGTTTAATGACTTGGTTAAAATCATTTTCCTTCAATTTTTTAGCATAAATAACCGTTGGATCTGCTTGTAAAGGCATACCTTTTCTTATTCTATTTAAGTATACACCAGCAACACGAGGTCTTTCGTCAACCTTTGCTGTTTCTTTATGTACAATAGCAGCAATAGACATGACTTCATTAGTAGAAAGATGTAGTGCATTTCGTTTTTGAGTTCTAGAAGCATTCCAGAAATTTTTATATTCTTTCAGCATTTTATTTCTAAATGCTTCGGCTGAAGTATTCCAATATATTTCATAACTATTTGGAATATACATAGACAATGCGGATTCTTTATTAAATCCGTTTTCCTTTAAAAATGTTTCTTCCTTCATTGCCTTTAAAAGGGAAATACTATCTGCTTCTATTTGAAATGCAATTCGACCAGCTAAATTTTCTAATCGTTCTTGATTATTAAAACTTAGATCTAACGGAATATTTTTACTTCGAATAGAATTTATAATTTCATTATTATTCATTCCTTTCTTAACAACAAATCTTCCTGCTTTAAGATTGGTATTATACTTCTTTTTTTCTGCTAAAGCATCAAATGCATCCATATCTTTCAATAATGGTGAAAGTTGTTCTCGCACTTCATTATAATCCGCAGTACTAGACACATATATATATGCCTCTTCATTATTAAAGTTTGTATTTGGTTTAAACATGGCTTTATACACAAAATTTGCGAAAAAAGCAGCAACGATTAACCCTATAACGGCTATTGCTAAAAGTATTTTTTTAAAGTACATTTATTTATTAATGAGTTGAAAAATATATTCGTTTTTAAATTTATTATGGACTAGATTCCAGTCTTTTTTTAATCCTATTTCTTGAAAACCTTGATTGGTAAAGAGCTTCTGGCTTGCTTTATTTTCTTCTGAAATATTACAATATAATTGATGTAAATCTAGGTGAGTAAAACAATAATTGACCAACAAACGCAAAGCTTCTTTTCCAAAACCTTTTTGTCTATTTGCTTCTTCTTTTACTAGAATACCAATTCCTGCTCTTCGGTTTTTAAAATCGAAATCAAAAATATCAATCATACCAAGCGCTACATCATCGTAACTAGAAATGACAAGTCGTAGTTGTTTTACTTCGTAAATATCTTTGTGTGCATGCTCTAAATATTGCTTTATTAAATATTTAGAGTATGGTGTTATAGTATTGCTAATTTCCCAAATACTTTCGTCGTTTTCAATCGTATGAATAAACGCTAAATCTTCAGGCTCTAAAGCTCGTAAATATATATGTTCACCTTTTAATGTAATCATGAAATAGTTCCTTTAAAAACTTGTTTTGCAGGACCAATTAGCCAAACATTTTGATACGTTTTTCCCTTTCTATCAAAGGACACTTGTAGTTCGCCTCCTTCTACTTGTAAGCGGATTATATTTTTTTCGGTTTCTCCAATAAAATGCATGGCAATTGCAACTGCAGTAACACCTGTTCCACAAGATAATGTTTCGTCTTCTACGCCACGTTCGTAAGTTCGAACAGCAAAAGTAGTATCGTTAACTTTCGAAACGAAATTTACATTTGTTCCAGCTTCATTATAAGGGATTCCATATCTAATTTTTGCTCCTTCGGTTTTAATATCTAAGGTTTTTAAATTCGCTTCTTTTTGTACATGATGTGGCGAACCTGTATTTAAGAAGATGTGATTGGCATGTTTTTCAACCAAATCTACATTTTGCATATGTAACTTTACTATATCCTTTTCTACAATAGCATCATGCATACCATCTACAGCTTCAAAAGTAGTATGTGTATTAATAATATTTAAAAATTTTGCAAAAGCAACAATACATCTTCCTCCATTTCCACACATGGTACTTTCATTTCCATCTGCATTATAATACACCATCTTAAAATCAGCAGTATCATGATTTTCTAGTAAAATCAATCCATCTGCTCCAATACCAAAACGTCTATCGCATAAAAAAGCAACCTTCTTTGTGTCTTTCTTATTAAAGGTATTGCTCCGATTATCTATCATCACAAAATCGTTTCCTGTTCCTTGATATTTATAAAAAGTGTGTGTCATTAAATAGTAATTATTACGACAAATATAACAATATTAAACGGTATTAATAGGTGTTAAATACGCGTTAAAGTTGATTTTATTAAACAACAAATTTTTAATTTTAATCGTTAACCTTTTTATACTAAACAGATATATAATTATGAAAAAGATTTTATCCCTATTATTCGTTTCAGCATTAGGAGGAGCAATTACTCTAGGTGCTTATAAAATTTTTATGGAAAAAGAACAGCATGTTGTAGTGCAAGAAAAGCAAGAACAACCTTTTAGTTTTCCTGTAAACCACACAAGTAATGCAAATTTTACTCCAGATAGAGATGTGAACTTTGAAGCTGCTGCAGAAAAAACAGTACATACTGTAGTTCACGTAAAAAACACAACAATAAACTCTAAACAAATGACCTATGAAGATTTGTTTTTTGGAAGACAACCACAACGTGCACAAGTTGGTACGGGTTCTGGTGTTATCATTTCGCCAGATGGTTATATTATTACCAATAACCATGTTATTGCTGGTTCTAGAGAGCTTACTGTAACAATGAATAACAACAAAACCTATGATGCTACTATTATTGGTACAGATGAAAAAACAGATATTGCCTTAATTAAAGTGGAAGCTGATGAAGAATTACCATTTACTGTTTTTGGCGATAGCGACGAAGCCAAAATTGGCGAATGGGTTCTTGCAATTGGTAATCCTTTTAATTTAACATCAACAGTCACAGCTGGAATTATTAGCGCAAAATCAAGAGATTTATCTGGTTTAAGCAATCAGTCTTTTATACAAACAGACGCCGCTGTAAATCCTGGGAATTCTGGTGGTGCTTTGGTAAATACAAATGGGGATTTAATAGGAATTAATACTGCTATTACATCGCAAACGGGATCTTATATTGGCTATTCTTTTGCTGTACCAAGTAATATTGCAAAAAAAGTAGTACAAGATATTATGGAATTTGGTAATGTACAAAACGGAATTCTAGGTGTATCTGGAAGTCCTATAAGTTCTGGTTATGCTGAAAAATTCGGATTAAACACAAGCGAAGGGTTTTACATTGAAGAAGTAGAAGAAGATTCTGGAGCAGATATAGCTGGATTAAAAAGCGGTGATATTATTCAAAAATTAGAAAATGTAGATATTAAAAAATTCTCCGACTTAAAAGGATTTCTAAACTCAAAAAGTCCGAAAGATGTAATTAACGTTACGGTTTTAAGAAATGGAGAACAAAGGGTTTTTCCTGTAACATTACTTAAAAATGAAACTTTAACCGTTCCCATTATTGGAGTAATTAAAAATGCAAAAGCAAAAGACCTTAAAAAATACAAAACAGACAATGGTGTAAAAATTGCAAGTTTAACCAATAACAAGAACTACTTAGGCTATTGGATGAACAACGGCGTACAAGTTGGTGATATTATTACTGCTATTAACGATATTAAAGTAAATAGTATTGAAGATGTACAAACCATATTAAAAAATAGACAAACTAATGAATTGTTACGCATAGAACTAATAAACTCTAAAGGCGAAAAAGAAAGATATAACTTTAGATAATTCTAAAAAAAAACACCTTTTTATTACAAACGCTCTAGCCTTTTCTAGAGCGTTTTTATTTTGTGTAAAATTAGCTACGAAAACGTTTGAAATATGTTACTTTTGCAAAAAAATTAACAACACAAAAATATTTTAACAATGCCTATTAACGAAACTTATGAAAGCGAATTAGCTTTTCAAGCAGATAGACGTAGAGCTACTGTAGAATTTATTAAAATAGTAAGCGACCTTTGGTACGATAAATCTATCGAACTAGTTATTTTTAGAAATCAATTAATAGATAAAAATGTTAGCGACATTTTAAACTTACATGAATATGCTTGTGAGTTTGTACAAAAACCAATTTCTATTTTTGATTCTGTAGAAATTGCTCAGGCAATTAAGACCCTAGACCTTCCTCCTGCCAAATTAGATATTGGTAAATTAACCTATGAGTACCACATAGAAGAAGGAAATTACAATAATGCAACTGCATTTGTAGCCGACAAACTTAAAGATGCTAGCAAAAATGGAAGTATTAAACCTAAAGATGTAGTGCTTTATGGTTTTGGTAGAATTGGTCGATTAGTAGCTAGAGAATTAATGACCAAAGCTGGTAAAGGAACTCAATTACGTTTAAGAGCTATTGTAACTCGTGGTGCAGTTAATGCAACTGTTTTAGAAAAAAGAGCTTCTTTATTACGTAACGATTCTGTGCATGGTGATTTTTCTGGAACCGTTTCTATTGACGTCGAAAATAGCGCATTAATTATTAATGGTACAACCGTAAATATTATTTCTGCAAACGCACCAGAAGATATAGATTATACAAAATACGATATAAATAACGCTTTAGTAATTGATAATACTGGAGCTTTTAGAGATGATGAGGCTTTAGGAAGACACTTAAAATCGAAAGGAACTGATAAAGTATTACTTACTGCGCCAGGTAAAGGTGTACCAAATATTGTACATGGTGTAAATCATAGAGAACACAATCCAGACGAAGTACATGTTTTTTCTGCAGCTTCATGTACCACAAATGCTATTACACCAATTTTAAAAGCGGTAGAAGATTCTTTTGGTGTAAAATCTGGACATCTAGAAACGATTCATGCATATACTAATGATCAAAATTTAGTAGATAATTTTCATAGTAAATACAGACGTGGACGTGCAGCTGCATTAAACATGGTAATTACAGAAACTGGAGCAGGAAAAGCAGTTAGCAAAGCCTTACCTAGTTTGGAAGGCAAATTAACTTCTAATGCTATTCGTGTTCCTGTACCAAATGGGTCTTTAGCTATTTTAAATTTAGAATTAGAAAACCCAACCTCTGTAGAAGGCTTAAATACGATTATGAAAAAGTATGCATTAGAAGGGGATTTAGTAGAACAAATAAAATACGAATTAAGTGACGAATTAGTATCTAGTGATATCGTTGGGTGCTCTGCGCCTTCTATATACGATAGCAAAGCAACTATTGTTAGAAAAGATGGTAAAAATGCAATCTTATATATATGGTATGATAACGAATATGGATATAGCCACCAGGTCATTCGTTTAGCAAAATATATTGCAAAAGTTAGAAGACATACTTATTACTAAAACATCTAAAGTTTAATTACTAACGTATATATTTAAGCCTCACTTTTGTGAGGCTTTTTAATTAAAAAAAATTATGTTAAATCTTTGTTTTTGTAATCATTTTGAAAGGCATTAAGCATCTAAATAAACATAATTTGTTATTTTCGTAAAAAATAAACCAAACTAATTTTCTAAATGAATTCTTTTAAATTTCTTATAATTCTATCCATATCTTTATTTTGTACTACTATTAATGCACAAACAAATAATGCGGAAGAAGAAGACAACCTTTCATTAAATAGTGGCACAATAGATAATCAATTTGAATATATTTTAAGAAAGTCTGGAAATTTTAAAGGTACTAATGGACAACCTTATGAAGCTGTTAAACGAAGTATGCTACTCACTTTAAGAGCGCACACTATTGACTCTTTAAAAACGGTGCATAAAAACTTAACCAAAACGCAAGCTGTAGTAAATAGTCAAGCAAAAGAAATTGCTACTTTAAAAGCAAGTTTAACAAATACGCAAGGTACTTTAGAGCAAACTAATCAAGAAAAAGATAGCATGTCTTTATTTGGAATCCAAATGAGCAAATCTGGATATAACGTTTTAATGTGGTCTATTATTGGAGCTCTATTAGCCTTTTTACTATTTTTTATCTACAAATTTAAAAACAGTAATGCAATAACTCGAGAAGCAAATAAATCTTTATCCGAAATAGAAGAAGAGTTTGAAGAACACAGAAAAATAGCTTTAGAACGTGAGCAAAAAGTTAGACGTCAACTGCAAGACGAATTAAACAAACAAAAAAATAATAGCTAATCTTTATAAAATAATACCTCAAGGGAATCTTGAAATAATTAAAAAATCTGTAATTTCACATTACAGATTTTTTTTATGAATATAATTACTGCAACAATAGATCATATAGAAGCGTTAACACCTCTTTTCAATAATTACCGAATTTTTTATAAACAAGCATCAAATCCTGAAGCTGCAAAAGCATTTTTAAAGAAACGTATAGAAAATAAAGACGCTGTAATCTTTATAGCTTATTTAAAAGAAAAGGCTGTTGGTTTCACGCAGTTATACCCTTTGTATTCTTCAGTTTCTATGCGTGAAATGTACTTACTAAATGATTTATATATAGATGCAGCATATAGAAACCTTGGTATTGGAGAAGCACTTATTAATCAAGCAAAGGTTTTATGTCAACAAGAAAACAACAAAGGTTTAGCTATTCAAACTGCTGCAAATAATCCTGCGCAAAACCTATACAAACGATTAGGTTTTAAACCAGATTCCGATTTGCATTTCTTTTGGAAAAACTCCAAAGTTTAATCCTTTATTTTTCATCATATTCTTTGCATCTTTGCAACTTATAAAAAATACGCATGAGAATTGATATTATAACCGTTTTACCAGAATTATTAGAAAGCCCATTTAGTGCTTCTATACTTAAACGTGCCATTGAAGCGGATTTGGTAGAAGTACACTTTCATAATTTACGTGATTATACCACAGACAATTACAAATCTATAGACGATACTCAATTTGGTGGTGGTGCAGGAATGGTCATGATGATTGAACCCATAGATAAATGTATTACTAGATTAAAAGAAGAACGTCATTACGAAGAAGTGATATATATGACTCCAGATGGAGAAACCCTAAACCAAGGAATGGCAAATCATCTTTCTTTAAAAGAAAATATTATTATTCTATGCGGACATTACAAAGGTGTAGACCAACGCGTTCGCGATCAATTTATTACCAAAGAAATCTCTATTGGAGATTATGTTTTATCTGGTGGAGAACTTGGGGCAGCTGTGCTATGCGATGCGATAATACGATTAATTCCAGGTGTTTTAGGAAACGAAACTTCTGCGTTAACAGACTCTTTTCAAGACAATTTACTAGCGCCACCCATTTATACAAAACCAAGAGAATACAAAGGATGGCAAGTACCAGAATTGTTATTTAGCGGTAACCATGCTAAAATAGAAAAATGGCGTGAAGAACAAGCTTATCAACGTACTAAAGATAGAAGACCTGATTTATTAGACGATTAATTAAAAACCATTTTAAAATCCACATATGCTACCAAGAATAGAGACTGTATCTGAAAAAAAATTAGTTGGAAAAGCTGTTAAAATGTCTTTAATAGATAACAAAACTTTCGAATTATTTTCTGGTTTTATGCCAAATAGAAACTTAATAAAAACTACTATTGGTTCAGATATATACGAAGTAACAGAATATAATGTGGATTATTTTAAAAATTTTAACCCTAATAATAACTTTAAAAAATGGGCAACTTTAGAAGTTGAAAATACAGAGAACATTCCTGAAGGCATGCAAAGTATAACTATAGCTAGTGGTTTATATGCTGTTTTTACCTATAAAGGATTAGCAAAAGATTTTTCTAAAATGATGCAATACATTTTTACCGAATGGTTACCAAGTTCGGAATATGCACTAGATAACAGGCTTCATTTTAATGTACTAGGACAGAAATATATTCATGATTCACCAGCATCTGAAGAAGATGTATACCTACCTATAAAGCAAAAATAATAAACAATATATAAGTTAGAAACAGATTGCTGCGTTAAGGATTGAAAGGTTGTTTGAGCTCTTTTTTGTTATTTTAAAAAAAAAAGCGAGCCTGGAAAGCCTGACTTTTTGTGTTGCTATTGTGTATTGAGCACCTAAATATACTTACAAAAAGTAACGCCCAAACCCTTATAATTCATAAGTTTAAAAAGTTTATTTATTTTTTATTTTGTTGCTTGGTAATTGTATTTTTATATCTATATTTGCACCACTTTTGAGCTAACCTCTGGCGAGAATCGCGAATGTTGCCTTGAAATAACTAATAAAAATTAATAAAGATGGAATCTTTAATAAAATTTGTACAAGACGAGTTTGTAACAAGAAAAGACTTTCCAGAGTTTGGAGCTGGAGACACTATTACAGTGTATTACGAAATTAGAGAAGGAGAAAAAGTACGTACACAGTTCTTTAGAGGTGTTGTTTTACAACGCAGAGGAACTGGATCATCAGAGACATTTACTATTAGAAAAATGTCTGGAACTGTTGGTGTAGAACGTATTTTCCCTGTAAACTTACCTGCTTTACAAAAAGTAGAAGTAAACAAAAGAGGTAAAGTACGTAGAGCACGTATCTTCTACTTTAGAGGTCTTACTGGTAAGAAAGCTAGAATTACAGAAAAGAGACGTTCTTAATAAACGTTTAATATTATTTTTAAAAGCCCTGAGAAATCTGGGCTTTTTTTCGTCTCCATGTTATCAACAAAAGTTAATAACTCTTGTTTACAAAACGTTGATAACTAACACCTTGAAGCGTTTGTTGTTTTAAGTTCTTGTTGTATATTAGCTAAAGAATTACAAATCACAACTGTGAGTTTCTTGTTAAAGAGAATGAAAATTGAAATTCTATAGAGAAACGTTCTTTATTTAATTGTTTTTTGAGGTTTTAAAGTAACATGTGTAAATGTGATTCACTGAAAAATCATGAAGTTTTAAAAAGTAGTATATGCTTAGGCAGATAGTAACTAGTAAAATGGAAAGCTTTAATAAGTAGTTGACACGAAAGTGAAAACTATTAAAAAAAGTAATATTTAATAGAAATGTATCACGAAAGTGAAACAAAAAAAATAAATATCAAGAAAAACAATTAACAGAAACATTTTAGTAACAAGTCAATACATTTTGAAAGTTACAACATAAAATGTTTATTGATATAGTGAAACTTGAAACCATAATTGTTTTAATATGAAAATTTTAAATCAATGTTAAATGGATCATGCCTAACTATTTCAAAGAAAGCCATATCCCACTAGATTAAATTCTATGTGATATGGCTTTTGTGTTATATATGCTTTCTATACATTTACAAAAACAATCCTTATTATATTTTTAAATGAACCTTCCTTTTATAAACGATATAACTTACAAAAATAAAGATTATACTACTACAGAATTAGCAAAAGCCGAGTACGATAATTGTACCTTTATAAATTGTATTTTTACTAATAGCTACTTAACAAACAATTCGTTTTTAGAATGTGAATTTATAGATTGTAATTTAAGTAACGTTAAAGTTAAGGGAGTAACATTTAAAGATATAAACTTTATTAATTGTAAAATGATTGGCTTTCCTTTTAACGAATGTAATTCCTTTCTACTAGAACTAAATTTTAAAGATTGTAATTTAAGTCTATCTTCCTTTTATTTATTAGATATTAAAAATACTTTTTTTAATACTTGTAATCTAGAATCTGTTGATTTTACAGAAACAAACCTAACGAATGCTAAATTCTCAAGCTGCAATTTATTGGAAGCCATCTTTGACAACTCAAACCTTGAAAAGGCAGATTTTACAACTGCAAAAAATTATACCATCCATCCAGAAAAAAACAAAATAAAAGCTGCAAAATTTAGTAAAAATGGATTATTAGGCCTTTTAAGTATGTACAGAATTAAGGTGGAATAAAACATATTTCGTAATAATAATTCTCTTTTATTAAAATCTTCTTAAATATGATGTATCAAAACTATACTTATTTCGATTAACTAGTGCTTTTTTGTATATTTGCTAAGCTTAAATTTTAAGCACTATTAAATTCCGCAAACAAAATAAACATGACAAAAATTTCTACAATAATTTACACGAAGACTGATGAAGCTCCTGCGTTAGCGACACATTCTTTTTTACCAATAGTTCAAGCTTTTACAAACTCTGCAGGAGTAAAAGTAGAAACCAGAGATATATCACTAGCTGCCAGAATATTAGCTGCTTTTTCAGATTTATTACCAGAAGATCAACGTGTTAATGATACATTAGCAGAATTAGGAGAATTAGTAAAAAAACCTGAAGCTAATATTATTAAACTTCCTAATATTAGTGCCTCTGTACCACAATTAAAAGCTGCTATTTCTGAGTTACAAGAGAAAGGATACGCTTTACCTAACTATCCAGATGAAGCAGAAACTGCTGAAGAAAAAAATATAAAATCTCGTTACGATAAAGTAAAAGGTAGTGCTGTAAATCCGGTATTACGTGAAGGAAACTCCGATCGTCGTGCTCCTAAAGCAGTTAAAAATTATGCGAAAAAGAACCCACATTCTATGGGAGCTTGGAGTAAAGATTCAAAAACACATGTGGCAACGATGACACATGGTGATTTTGCACATAATGAAAAATCAATAACATTAGCAGATGCTACAACTATAAAAATTGTTCATACAGATAGTAAAGGAAATCAAACCAACTTAAAAGAAGGTTTAGATCTACTTAAAGGAGAAATTATTGATGCAACAATAATGAGTAAAAAAGCCTTAATTGCTTTTTTAGAAGAACAAGTTGAAGATGCTTTAGACAAAAGCGTATTGTTTTCATTACACATGAAAGCAACAATGATGAAAGTTAGTGATCCAATTATATTTGGTCATGCAGTACGAGTTTTCTTTAGTGACTTATTTGAAAAACATGGTAATACATTCGATAAAATTGGTGTAGATGTTAATAATGGTTTTGGAAACTTACTAGATAAATTAAGTGAATTACCTGAAGCCAAACGTGACGAGATTAGAGAAGATATACGTTATGCGTTAGATCATAGTGCCGATTTAGCTATGGTTAATAGCGATAGAGGTATTACAAATCTACATGTACCAAGTGATGTTATTATTGATGCATCCATGCCAGCAATGATTCGTACTTCTGGGCAAATGTGGAATGCAGAAGGAAAACAACAAGACACAAAAGCGGTAATTCCAGATAGTAGTTATGCAGGAATGTATATTGCTACTATTGATTTTTGTAAAAAACATGGTGCTTTCGATCCTACTACCATGGGAACTGTTCCTAATGTTGGACTAATGGCCCAAAAAGCAGAAGAATACGGCTCTCACGATAAGACTTTCGAAATAGAAAGTGATGGGGAAGTTGAAGTAATTGACGCTTCAGGAACTGTTCTTTTAAATCATAAAGTAGAAGCTGGAGATATCTGGAGAATGTGTCAAGTAAAGGATGCGCCAATTCAAGATTGGGTAAAATTAGCAGTTACACGTGCTAAAGCATCTCAAACTCCTGCTGTTTTTTGGCTAGATAAAAAAAGAGCGCATGATGCCGAATTAATTAAAAAAGTAAACACTTACCTTTTAGATCATGATACTTCTAACTTAGATATTAGAATTCTTGATCCAATTGCTGCAACTAATTTTACATTAGAAAGAATTAAAGATGGTAAAGACACTATTTCAGTTTCTGGAAACGTTTTACGAGATTACTTAACAGATTTATTTCCTATTTTAGAATTAGGTACTTCTGCTAAAATGCTTTCTATTGTTCCTTTAATGAATGGTGGCGGTTTATTTGAAACTGGAGCTGGAGGTTCTGCACCAAAACACGTACAACAATTTGTAGAAGAAAACCATTTACGTTGGGATTCTTTAGGTGAATTTTTAGCACTTGCAGTTTCTTTAGAACACCTAGGAGAAACAAATAGCAATGAAAGAGCTAAAGTTTTAGGGGCTACTTTAGATGATGCTACCGAAAAATTATTAGAAAATAAAAAAGGCCCTTCTCGAAAAGTTAACGAATTAGATAACAGAGGAAGCCATTTTTATTTAGCAATGTACTGGGCAGAAGCTTTAGCGAATCAAGATAAAGATGCCGATTTAAAAGAAACCTTTACTCCTATTGCAAAATCTTTAAGCGAAAACGAAAGCGTTATTGTAAATGAGCTAAATGAAGTACAAGGAAAACCTGTAAATATAGAAGGTTATTATGAGCCAAATGATACTTTAACTAGTAAAGCAATGAAGCCAAGTAATACCTTTAATACTATTTTAAATACAATAAAATAATTCAAAATTAATCTAAAAAAGCTCCTTTCTAGGAGCTTTTTTTATACATTTAATTCAAAATTATTAATACATGTCAAAGAAAATAATTAATTTACTTCTATTCTTTTGTTTTAATGTATCCTCCATAATTGCGCAAGAAAAAGTCACTTTAAGCGGTACTATTCAAGAGGCAGTAAGTAATGAAACACTTATTAGCGTAAACATCATCATCCCAGAATTACAAACAGGAACAACAACAAATGAATATGGTTTTTACTCTATTACAGTACCAAAAGGAGACTACAAAATAATTATTAGTTATATTGGTTTTGCAGATGTTGTCGAAACAATTAACCTTTCGCAAGACATTACAAAAAATTACTATTTAGAAGAAGCTACTCAAAATCTAGAAGAAGTTGTAATTAAAGAAAATGTAGAGAGATTAAATATTAAAAAGCCACAAATGAGTGTCAATGCACTCTCTTCAAGTACCATTAAACAAATTCCTGCCATACTTGGCGAACCAGATGTTATAAAAGCTATAACTATGCTCCCAGGTGTTACTACTGCTGGCGAAGGTGCTTCAGGCTTTAATGTTCGTGGTGGTGCGGCTGACCAAAATTTAATTTTACTAGACGAAGCTACTATCTACAACTCTTCCCATTTATTTGGTTTCTTTTCGGTATTCAACCCAGATGCTATCAAAGATTTAAAACTATACAAAGGAGGTATTCCTGCTCGTTATGGAGGACGTGTTTCTTCCGTTTTAGATATCTATCAAAAAGAAGGAAACAGTAATGGTTTTCATGCTAATGGTGGTATTGGTATTGTTTCCAGTAGACTTTTATTAGAAGGTCCAATTAAAAAAGATAAAGCCTCTTTTCTTTTAGGAGGAAGATCGTCTTATGCGCATTTATTTCTCCCACTTTTCGATATAGATAGCAAAGCATATTTCTATGATTTAAACACCAAAATAAGCTATAAAATCAATAAAAACAATAATGTATATTTATCCGGTTACTTTGGCAGAGATGTATTTAGCATTAGCGAAAGTTTTAAAAATACCTATGGTAATTCCGTTTTAAACTTTAGATGGAATCATTTATTTTCTGATAAATTATTTTCCAATATGTCATTAATATATTCCGATTATTACTATGGACTAAATTTAGATTTCATTGAGTTTAATTGGAATTCTGGTATTAGAAACTTCAATTTTAAATACGACTTAAAACATTACTTAAACGATAAAATAAAATTACAATATGGTTTAAACAGTATCTACCATAAATTTAATCCTGGTGAGATTGAACCTTCTAGTGAAACTTCAGGAATAAACCCTAGAAAATTAATAGATAAATATGCTTTTGAAAATGCGGTTTATATCGATGCCGAACATAAATTAACCAAAAAATTAACCGCCTCTTACGGTTTGCGTTATAGTTCCTTTTTACGTTTAGGTCAAAAAGAATTAAATATTTACGAAAATGATAACCCTATTATTTTTAACGAAGCACTTCAAATTTATGAAAAAGCAGATCCTATAGACACCGAATCCTACAGTAGAAGTGAAGTTCTAAAATCATTCGGCAATCTAGAACCAAGACTTGCATTAGCCTATCAATTAAATGAAAATTCTTCTATAAAAGCTAGTTATAACAAACTAAGTCAGTATTTACATTTACTTTCTAACACTAGTTCTCCTACACCATTAGATGTTTGGACACCAAGCGGACAGTACGCAAAACCACAAATTTTAGATCAAGTTGCTATTGGTTATTTTAAAAACTTTAAAGACAGAACTTATTCCCTAGAAGTGGAATCCTTTTATAAAAAAATAAAAAACAGAATAGATTATATAGATGGTGCAAATTTAATTGCGAATGATGCTATCGAACAAATTATTTTAAACGGAAGAGCAAGAGCTTATGGTTTAGAAATTTTATTCCGAAAAAATGAAGGTCGTTTTAAAGGTTGGTTTGCTTATACTCTTTCTAAATCCGAACAGCAAACACCTGGCAGAACAGCAATAGAAACCGGAATAAATAATGGAGATTGGTACAATACGCCTTACGATAAAACACACGATATTTCTGTTACAGCTAGCTATGATCTAAATAAAAAATGGACCTTTAATGCCAACTTTATATTTCAATCTGGACAACCAGTAACCTATCCTAACGGACAATACGAATATAATGATTTAACCATACCGAGTTATACCAATAGAAACGAATACAGACTACCTAGCTATCATCGTTTAGATATCTCAGCAAATTACACACGAAAACCAGACAAGAAAAAAGGATTACAAAGTTATTGGGTTTTTGGTGTTTATAATATGTATAACAGACGTAATGCAGCATCCATAAGCTTTAGAGAAAACTCCGATACAGGAACAAACGAAGCTGTTAAACTCTCTATTTTTGGTATCATTCCTTCTGTATCCTATAATTTTAAATTTTAAGAAAATGAAGCAAGTTATAATACTAATATTACTATGTGTTTTTACATTCTCTTGTGAAGATGTCATAGATATAAACGTACCTACCGAATCCCCAAAGTTAGTTATAGATGCATCTATAAATTGGTTAAAAGATACCCCAGGAAATGAACAATCCATAAAACTTACTTTATCTGCCGATTTTTATGAAGACCTAATTCCACCAGCAAATAATGCTCAAGTAAGTATTACTGATTTAAATAATAATACATTTGAATTTGTGGAAGATGGTCAAACAGGAATTTACCAAAACAATACATTTATTCCAGAAATTAACGGTGTTTATAATCTAACCATTATTTACAATGATGAAGTATATAACGCAACCGAAACATTAAAATCGGTTAGTGAAATTGATTTCGTAGAGCAAGAACTCAATGGTGGTTTTACTGGTGAAGAAACAGAAATAAAAGTCTATTTTACAGATCCAGCAGAACAAGAAAATTATTATTTTTTCGAATATGTGTCAAGCATAGAGGATTCCCCAGTATTAGATACGCTTACCGACGAATTTATTAACGGTAATCAAATTTTTGGCCTATATATAGAAGAAGACCTAGAGCCTGGAGATACTATAACAGCTAAACATTTTGGAGTTTCAGAACGTTTTTACGAATTCATGTTTTTACTCTTGCAACAAACCAGCGATGATGGTGGAGGTCCTTTTGAAACCCAACCAGCAACCGTTCGCGGTAATTGCATTAACCTAACCAATCCAGAAAATTTTCCTTTTGGTTATTTTAGGCTTTCCGAAGTTGCCGAAATACAGTATACTATCCAATAAATTAATTTGGGCGTTACCTTACAAAACTTTATGGTTTTGCAAGGTCGTGCTGTACACTATATCTTTTGTAAAAAAACAAAAGGATGCCGTTTCCATCACTAACGCAAAACAAAATTCGTATTTTTACAAAATGACATTCATTAAAACCACAGAACAAGATTCAAACTATAATCATCTAGAAAAGATGACTATTAACGAATTGCTTCAAAACATAAATAAAGAGGACAAAACAGTACCATTAGCTGTAGATAAAGCATTACCTCAAATAGAAAAATTAGTATCTAAAATTGTAGAAAAATTAAAATCTGGAGGACGTTTATTTTATTTAGGAGCAGGAACAAGTGGACGATTAGGAATTTTAGATGCAAGCGAATGCCCACCAACATTTGGTGTATCACACGATTTAGTTATTGGCATCATTGCTGGAGGTGATACAGCAATTAGAAGCGCTGTAGAGTTTGCAGAAGATTCTACAAACCTAGGTTGGAAAGATTTACAAGAATATAATATTAGTGACAAAGATGTTGCTATTGGCATTGCAGCATCAGGAACTACTCCTTACGTAATAGCTGCTCTAGAAAAATGCAATCAAAATAATATAATTACAGGTTGTATAACATGTAATCAAGACAGTCCTTTATCTAAAACAGCACAATTTCCAATTGAAGTAATTGTAGGTCCAGAATTTGTAACCGGCAGTTCTAGAATGAAGGCAGGTACAGCACAAAAACTGGTTTTAAACATGATTACGACAAGTACTATGATTCAATTAGGCCATGTCAAAGGAAATAAAATGGTAGATATGCAATTAAGTAATAATAAACTTGTAGACAGAGGTATTAGAATGATAAAACAAGAATTAAATATTACTAAGGAATTAGCCTCCAAGTTATTAAACAAACATAAAAGTGTAAGAGCTGCTATTAAAAATTACAAAGATGGAAACGAATAAAACAGATAAAGATATTCTTGTAAAAGGAATCAAGACAATGGGAATAACTCTTATTTGCATGTTTCTTGGACCTTCACTACTCTATGTCGCTTTTACCAATGAAGATAAACCTTTATATATTCCACTTATAATTTTAGGAATTATTATTTGTACTTCTGCAATATTTTTTGCCTTTAAAGGCTTAAACACTATTATGAATAGTATGTTTAAAAAAAAATAGTTATTTCAAAATTATTTGTCTTGGAGTAGTAGGGTTATAACCAAATGTTTCATCTTCAATTTCTACATCAATTCGATCCAAAATATAACTTATTATTGCATAATGGTGAATAGTATGGCTATTAGCTTGAGCTAGGATTGCAGAGAACGTATAATTCAATTTTGTTTTTCCCATACCTAAATCATCTATAACAAAAACTTCTCTGTTTATTTCTGTCCCTTTTAGCTTACTAACCTTTTCTATTAAAGTGTTTAAATAACAAGTTGCAGTATCACAACACGTTTCCACATCAACATTTCTATTTCTGGCTGTTAAATCTATTTCTCTATTAACTTCACTAAAAATACAGTTATAAAAATCTAGAATATGTCTTATATGCGAGCCAACACTAGAAAAATATGGAGGTACTGAAATATCTCCAAGTTGATCATTCGATAGTTTAGATAATAAAACTTGGGATTTACTAAGCGTATTTAAGGTAGATTTGATAACTATATCCATAAAGACTAATTTAACTAAATAATTTTAATATTAAAATTTATTTCTATTTAGTCTTATAATCCAAGTAGCCTTACAAATTATAGTATATAAAAAAACCCTTCAATAAATAAATATTGAAGGGTTTAAAAAAGGCGACGACCTACTCTTCCACAATGTAGTACCATCGGCGCAAATGGGCTTAACTTCTCTGTTCGGAATGGTAAGAGGTGAGCCCCAT
>NZ_JBSHNR010000109.1:0-296 GCF_053604645.1 Lacinutrix cladophorae
TACGGTTGTAGATGAAACCATAGAATGTAATGGTACAGATAATGAAACCATTGCTAACGATTGGAATGCTGCTAATATATTAGCACTTCAATCTTGTGGTACAGATAGCTGTGATACAGATGCTGTATTTGATGTAACTTCCGATTATGCATTTACTAACCTTGCTTCCACTTGTGGTGCTGGTGGTACTATTACTGTAATCTATACGGTATCGGATGATTGTGATAACGAAACTACACTGACTGCGACACTTACACTTGAAGATTCTATTGGTCCTGACCTAACGGCTTGTACGG